>NZ_LCTF01000003.1 GCF_001663375.1 Caldivirga sp. MU80 | reverse complement strand
ACCCTGTAGCTATTATTATTGCATGGGTCTTAACCCTATAAATCTTAGGCCTTTGCGTAAAGTCTATAGCATTGGCCGGGCATTTTCTCTCACATTGCCCGCAAAATATGCAGTGGTCAATATCTATGACCGCCTTTTTAGGGACCGCAGTATCAAACGGTATGTAGGCAGCCCTCCTACCCCTTAAACCGTAATCAAATTCCTTAGGTACGGTTACAGGACAAACCTCCTCGCATGTGCCGCATCCCGTACATAATGATTCATCAACGAACCTGGGCTTCCTCAAAACCTCAATTTCAAAATCACCCCTTTCCCTAATATTGATACTCCTCACCTCCGAGTATGTCCACAGATCTATGTTTGGGTGATGAGCTACAGCGGCCATTTTAGGCGTTGATATGCAGCTTGCGCAGTCGAGTGTTGGGAAGACCTTACTAAGCAGGAACATTTTACCGCCAACTGTAGGCTCCTTCTCAATTAATAGAACCTTATAACCCATATCAGCAAGGTCTAGGGATGTCTCCATACCTGCTATACCACCGCCTATAACCACGGCATCGTAGTATAACGGCTCACGCGCCACCTCAGCCTTCTCAAGGATTTTCTGAAATACCCCCGAGCTCATTGTTTCATCACCTTTACCGGTCCTAATTCCCTAAGCCTATTGTAGAAGTCCTCAATTAACCTGGCAAATGCCTCACCGCACACGGAACATACCGCAGCCATCTTAACCCTCTCGGGTTCTATACCCCTGCTACTCAGTAGTTTCTGCGCCTCCTCAACCCTCCTGGCGGTCCTCTCGGTGCAGTCCTTTAAGTATGGGCAATCCGTACCATCGGCGGCGACGAACACACCATCAAACCCATTCTCAAGCGCCAGTACTATCCACTCAGGCCTTATCATTGATGAGCAAGGTACCCTAATAATTGTTGTTTGTGATGGATACTTAAGGTGCATTAGTCCTGCCGAGCAAATACCAGGGTCTGAAATAATGTTAGTTGCAAAAATGAGTATTTGAGGGTTCATTTCATCGCCTTTCTACATATTACTTCATCCTCTTCACGAAGATTCTCCAGTAGCCAGGTTCCTCAATAACACCCAGGAAAACATGCCCCATCTTCCTTGCCCAAATTGGTAGATCCCTCTTTGTACCAGGATCTGATGATAAAACCTCCAGTATACCACCTATGGGTACCTCTGTTATGGCCTGTTTAGCCGCAAGTAATGGCCCTGGGCATGATGTACCCCTAGCATCCACTACCTTATTCGGCTTTAATCTTCTGAGTTCCTCCGGCCCCAATTCACCCTTTACTTCACTCATTGCTAATCACCTTAAACGAAGAGCGTTATATCAGCCTCAGACATCTTTTCAACCCACTCACCAACCCCTATTATGTCATCAACTAGCTCAAAATCCTCCCTCTTAGCACCCCATATTGATGCAGCTGTGGAGCATACGTAAATTTTCAAATTACCTGACTTCTTCGCCTCCCTAATCAACTCAAACCATGAAGGCAATTTTAACTCTTGTAATCTTTTAGCAACTTCAGGCGCCTTGTCTTGAAATTCACTAAAGTTCATGTTCCTCTGCAGTACATCCTTCTTAAAAGCGTAAGCACCCCATAACTGAAGGAATAACTCCACCTCAAACCCCATAGTCACCGCACCAGTTACAAGCATAGCTAAGCCAGTTAACCTATCTATACTACCGGAGAATACGGCCACGGCCATCTTCTTTTGCCTACTTACCACCTAGATCACCATTTTTATTGTAAATATCATTTTAATAAAAATTATTTCATTACATATGTGAAATAGGTCAATACTTCGAAATACATAACTATATAGTGTATATATATTAGTGGTTCTTAGAGAATCGAAAGGCTAATAACGCTCGGTGATATGTTGTATTTAGGCGGACTACTCACTTTTACGTAAAGTAACGCTTCTCGTGAATTCCAATAGCCACTGCGCATGGTTTAAATCACCCTTCACGTCATTAATTGTGTACTTAGCCTCATGGAGACCCCAGACGTGTAAATCGTAGGCTACACTCCATGCGAACTCAACCCTAGGCTCATTAAGGATGCCGGCCAGTCTCCTGGCGGCCTTGCCGATTAGGCTAACCCACCACCTACCCTCTCCAGACACCTTAACGTACTCCTCGATATTATATGCCTGGGCGAGGGCCTTTATGCACTCCTCAACAACCTTATACATTTTTTCACTGGCTTGAACTGCACCACTATTGTTCACGTAATCCCTAGCCTCATTTAGGTACCTCTCGGCGGCTTCAAGCCTAGCCTCAATCACAGCCTCAGGGTCATCACTCAGAATCATTGATACCGCATCCAGTATAAGCTCCTCAATGTCAATATTCCGTCTCCTAGCCTCCTCAATAATCCTTTTCGGTAAGGTTACGGTGTACTCCCCCACCTAACTCAAACAACTTAACGGCACTGAACTTAAAAGACTTATGGTACGGCGTAGTGGTGCTTCATCGCTGAAGATTGGATAAACATTGACGTGCTTTAAGTCCATGACACATGGCTTGGCACTTAGCCCATTAACTAATGGCCCTCACCACCGGGCTTAATGCTGGCCTGTGTCTCCTGAATTATTAATATCTTCGCTGTATATGTAGAGTCTCACCTGGACCCTACCCCTCACCTTATTCACCTGTAATGATGTCTCCTTCGCCAACCTACTCCTCCTACCATACTACTTCCTCCTAGTCCTCTCTTCCTCACTGTACCTAGGTAACTCCTTACACCTTTTCCAGCTTCTCCCTCAGCTCATCCTCATCAATTAGCAGGGTCTCTGGGCTGTGGAGCTGTTTTGGTTTTCATGATTATTTATGGCGTTTGTGTTTATTGGTGGCTGGAGGACTTCATATTCACCTGGGTTGGGACTCCAATGCTTTACTATGGTGATGAGAACCATCTTGAGGGTGGAGCTTAATCGACTTCATTAGGAAGCTAGGCTCACTTAGCGTGAAACCAAGGTATCTAAGGTCCAATGATTCATCCATAACCTACGGTGATAGGCACATTGATAAGTAATGAACCGATTAAGGGTACTGAAGTGGTGAACAGTAAGTTCTTCTTAGTAAGGTTTAAGTGATGCATTAGATGGCCCTAACCGCAACAATAATGTACGTGTTACCTTCACCCTCCTCATTCCTCTCAATGGATTCACCCAATATCTTAAGGAACCTAAGCAGCATCATGTAGCAGACGTAGTCATCAGTCTTAATTATCACTCTTGAACCAACTGGAACCTTAACTAACTCCCTGGCCACTATGTTCAATGGGGTTGGGCAACTCATGCCACTTACATTAATTTCATAGGCATTGCCAACATTACCTGCACTACTCATAGCCTCAGTCTCTATTTTAACGTCTTTTTAGATGTATGCAATTGGGCATAAAATGCACCTAATCATTGGTTTAAATTACCTAAGGGGTTAATCATGCCCGTGGCCATGAGTAATACATCTATGAGTAAGGAGGAGAGGATAGGCAGATTCCTGAAGCATGTGGGTAAATACGCAGCCATAGGTGTCAACTTAACGTCACTGGCCCTAGGCTGCTCCGTTAAGGTAGACCTATACAACGTCCTGTACCCCGCATTAGCCATTGTGAGAAAGAGGATCAGTAACCTAAACATTGATATTGCACCCCGTGAGGATGTGGCGGTGCTTAAGGGCAGTGAGCCAGAGGTGATGAGGGTTATAACTAGTGTAGAGCCGCTGAGGATTCCCATTAGTGATGTGAACGCCTTTAGCCCAGAGACCTTGGTTATCCTGGCTGAGGTTTTCCAGGGTGATGCAGGTGACCCAGATTCCCTAGCCAACCTAATGGTTAAGCTTTACGAGGAGTTGTCTAAGGCTGGTGTTAAGATAACCATAGGTAAAGGGCATAGCATAGTGAGCACTAAACCCAACGCCAGCATCTACGTCCTTGACTTCGTGAAGACCAGGGTTAAGAACGACTCCTACACACTCGTTAATAACGATACTATTCAGGTCATTGACCCAACCGACGACATCGCATCATATAGACAAGTGTCGGTGGCGCTTAGCAACGCCCTCAACGACCTATTCTCTAAGGGAACCTACAAGAACCTTGAGTTTTACCCAGTCTACGACGCACCTGGTGAATACGGTGATAGGCTGCTTGCCGAGGTTAAGAGGTACATAAATGAGGTTGGGGGTAGGTTCCATGATGTAGAGCAGCCTGGATTGGGCTACCTCCTAATAGGGTCCACCGTAACCGGTGAGTTGGATAAGGAACCACCCATGTTCTACAGCGCAATTAGGGAGGGGTTTAAGGTGCTTGTGACTAGGCCCTTCGGTGAACTAAGCATAATAGGCACCTACGTGGGGCTTCACGTCGATGAGGATCTTTACGATAAATTCGAGAAAGAGGTCATGAGTGTTAATGAACTTGAGCGCATTAAGGATGATGTACTTGGGTGGATGTCAAAACCGAACATTGATGTGGCTAAGGTGATATACAGGCATTTACCTGAACTCGGTCACGGCTTCAAGGACGATGAGCACGTGGCCGCCACCATAGACATCAGTGGACCAGGGATATTCGTCTTTAAGGAGCTTGCGGAGACCACCAGGGTGGATATTAGACTAAGTAGCATACCACTGATAAGCCCAGAGGTGGCTGAATTCGCGGCCTCAAACTACATAATGGCCGACGCAACGGCAGGCACAAATGGGGCAATAGCAATAGTGGCCTCAGGTAAGGTCATCGATGAGTTGGTGAATGAACTCAGTAAGATACCTGGGTTAAAGCCTATAGTGATAGGTGAGGTGGTTAGGAGGGGTGGTGGATCATTACTAGTCCCAGACTACGTAACCAAGTACATTAAGGATAAGTCACTCCTCGCCAAATTAACAGTCGCATCAAACATACTTCAAGGTGTTGCAAGGGTTAGGCGAACCTCAAGGTTGATTAGGGCTGAGATAAGGATCACCGGTAAGGTTCAGGGGGTTGGCTTCAGGCCACTGATAAGGAGGAATGCGAAGTCACTTGGATTAACCGGTGTTGCTAGGAACAATGAGGATGGGTCCGTGTCGATAATAGTGGAGGGGGAGGAAGGTAATGTGAAGGCCTTCATAGAATCCCTAAGCAATATCAACGTTGCCGAGGTGAGTAATGTGGATATTAAGTGGAGTGAGTATAAGGGCGAGTACGCGGACTTCAACATTGAGTGAGGGCAGAGGCCAAGATCAGCAGCCTAACTAGGTTCAAGCCCAATGTTCACCTCACCAATAGCCAAGGATTTTTAAATCACAGCCAACCGACGGAACCGTGGAGGACGTTACCGGTAGGGGGTTTAAGGAGGTTAAGGGTGTTGGCCAGGTTTTGAATGAGGCCTTAAGGTTCATTAGGCATGAACCCAACGTAGTTGAGGTTAACCTCGAGAATGCAGTTGGAAGGTATTTAGCGGAGGACGTGTATTCAAGCGTCAATGTACCACCATTCAATAGGTCGGCCGTTGATGGCTACGCCGTGAGGAGCATAGACACATTCGGGTCATCGCCAACCAACCCAGCAATACTGAGGGTTAAGGGGTACCTACAGGTGGGTGATGACCCAGGCAGGTACATAGTTGGCCAGGGGGAGGCGGTGGAGATAGCCACAGGGGCTCCACTACCACCTGGCGCCGACGCTGTGGTGATGTATGAGAACACGGGTAGGAGGGGGGATTATGTTGAGGTTTACAGGCCAGTGGCCCCAATGGATAACGTGTCTAGGGTGGGTGAGGATGTTGCCGCTGGTGAATTAGTGTTTAAGAGGGGTACATTGATTAAGCCTTGGGATTTAGGGGTATTGGCGTCCATGGGTATCATTAAGGTTAAGGTTTATGAACCAAGGGTGGCCTTACTGGTCACCGGCAACGAGTTGGTTGAGGTTGAGGACGCCGCTAAGAACGGCCTACCACCTGGTAAGGTGATAAACAGCACCAGGTTTATACTGACATCGATGCTTAAGGAAATGGGCTGTACTGTGGATTACCTCAAGCTCCCCGATGATGAACAAACCATAAGGGACGCTGTCATTAAGATGCTTAACAGCCATGACGCCGTAATAACCACGGGTGGGGCATCTGTGGGTAAGATTGACTACACAATTAAGGCGGTTAGGGGGTTGAACCCAGATTACATAAACCATGGGCTAGCCATTAGGCCGGGTAAACCCAATAGCATAGCTGTGAAGGATGGTAAGCCAATATTCATGTTGAGCGGCTTCCCAGTGGCATCATTAACAGGCTTCGAGGTTCTGGTTAGGCCAATACTACTCCACATGATTGGGGCTGTTGATGAACCCAGACCTAGGATTAAGGGTACACTGACCAGGAGGGTTGCCACACCCATAAATACGAGATCCTTCGTTAGGGTGAGGGTTTACGTGGGTGAGGATGGTAAAACGTACGTTGAGCCGCTGGCCCTTACAGGTAGCGGCGTCCTAACCACGCTGGTTAAGGGTAATGGGATACTTGTGGTGCCTGAAAACAGGGAGGGGTATGATGAGGGGGATGAGGTTGAGGTTGAGTTGATAAGACCGGTCTTTAATGAGCAGGTGAATAAACCTTAACCAAGAACCCCCTAACACCACCCAACACCTGAACCAACGAACCGTAGTTAACGTGTTCCCTAGGAACCTTACCATACACCACAACCCTCTCCTCACCGTAATCACCAGTTAGGGCCAGGAAGAAGTCGCCTAGCTCATTAATGCGTGCACCGAGGCATAGGGTGTACTCCTCCTGGGGTAGGTACATGTCCACGGTAAGCTTGGCTAACTGACCCCCACATTTAAAGCTCCCCCTGAACACTGGGGTTACGTCAGAGATTATGGCAACTTCGCCATTTGAGAGCAAGTATGCGTTAATGGTCCTAGGTTCGCCGTTAATGCCCATTATGAGTGAGGCAAAGGCCTTAACAGACCTGCCCAGGGTTTTGTAGGCGTATATGTCAATCAAACCCCACTTACCCTTATAATCCCTATATATCGCCAGGAAAGTCTCAACAAACCTATCAACCAGGTTCACAAAGCTCCCGTAGCCTTTGCTTAATTTTTATTTTTCCCAGTTCAGCAAAACCAGTTACTACCACCATGCCGTGGGGGTGCTGTGAGTGAATTCTACAGGGCACCGCCAGTGATTGCACATGGCTAATTAAGGTTTATAAAATACTTGCCCAGTGGGGGCATGTGGTGTCTGTTAAGGTTCTCCAGTACAGTAACGATTACCTGAAATTCGCGGTGGAGGGTGTTAAGCCAAGTTTAGTTAACTCGCTTAGAAGGGTGCTCATATCCGATGTACCTGTGTTAGCCATAGACAGGGTGATTATCCTAGACAACACCACGGTGATGTACGATGAGGTGCTTGCTCATAGGTTATCCATGATACCCCTCAAGACTAACCTAAGTAAGTTACCTAAGATTGAGGAGTGTGAAGAGGAGCTGGTTGACCCAAGTCTATGCCAGGTTAGATACCAGTTAAGTGTTAAAGCCAGTGACCAGGTTGTGTCCGTGTACGCTAAGGACCTGATCCCAGATGACCCAGACTTCGCGCCACTGTACCCAGACACGTTGATATTGAGGATGAGTAAGGGGCAGGTCCTATCTATTGAGGCGTACGCTAAGCTAGGTAGGGCCAGGGATCATGCAAAGTGGCAGGCATGCTTGGCATCATATTACTACTATCCCAAGGTCCAACTACTCAATGCCAAGGATGACAGGTGCGCAGCGTGTGAAGAATTCTGTAAGGGCATTAGTAAAGGGGATGATGGGTACGTTATAACTGACCCACTGCAATGCTCATTCGATAATTGGAAGACCTGCGAGGAGACGTGTAGTGGGTCACTGGCCGTGGATTGGGATGAAGATAAGTACGTGTTTTGGATCGAGAACTACGGAAACATGGACATGCCTAGTCTTGTTAAGGAGGCATTCAGGATTTGGAAATGGCGCTTCACCACGCTGCTGGATTTAATCAAAAGTGAGGCTAAGAGACAGGCATCCCAGGGGCTCGGCGAGACCCATGCTGGGGGTAATGGGGGCGGTGAAGCCAGTAATCAATAGGTGCGTTGATTTTTTAATTAGGGTTAATGGCGTTTAACGCATCAGTGTAGGTACTTCCTTGGGTCAGTTAACTTACCCTCAAGCGCCGTGGCGGCTGCGGTGGCTGCATTGGCTAGGTAAACCTTACCCTCAGGGGAACCCATCCTACCCTTAAAATTCCTACTACCCGTTGAGACAGCCACCTCACCTGGGCCAATGACACCAAAGTGGCCCCCTAGGCACGGCCCACATGTACCGTAGGTAACCACACACCCAGCCTTAGTCAATACATCTACGTAACCCGCATCAAGGGCTTTCGTGAAAAGGTCCCTTGAAGCCGGTATGGCTATGCACCTGGCCTTAACCTTACCATTCTTAAGTATCCTCGCCGCCACCTCCAAGTCACTTAACCTACCGTTTGTGCATGAACCTATGAACACGTAGTCGACCTCAGTGCCCTCAACCTCGGTAATGGACTTAACGTTATCCACGCTATGGGGTGCCGCCACCAGGGGTTCAAGCTTATTAAGCTCAATGGTGTAGCTATCGACATACCTGGCATCCTGATCCGGGGCAATTGCCTTAGCCTCAATGCCCCTATTCCCCCTCAGGTAATTCAAGGTTTCCCCATCAGGTATGAATATGGCTGCGTCTGCCCCAAACTCAACACCCATATTAGACACCGTAGCCCTGTAATCCATTGGGAATGCCTTGGGTTTCTCCACCTGGAACTCAACGGACTTACCGTTAAGGCCTTCGGCCTTGAAAACGGAGAGTATATGCAATGCAACATCCTTACCGTAAACACCTGGTGACGGTTCGTTAACCAGCCTTATTAGGAATGGTTCAGGGACCATTAGCCATGTCTTACCTGTGATTAATATTGCCGCCATGTCGCTGGCCCCCATTCCCTGGGCAAAGGCACCTATAGCCCCAACCGTGGTTGTGTGACTGTCGGCGGCCATAACAACCTGGCCAGGTAAGGCATACCTTTCAAGTAGCAGCTGGTGGAGTATACCATCGCCAACATCGTGGAAGTTCCTCACATTTATTGATTTAGCGAACCTCCTCAGTTTAACCTGAATCTCAGCAGCCCTCTCATTGGGTGGCGGCGCCAAGTGGTCAAAGGCTATGATGAATCTATCAAGGTCCCAAACCTTAACCACCCCTATGTTCTCCATAACCTCAACAACGTGATGACCTGTTAAATCGTGGAACGCCGCCAGGTCAACACCTATCTCAGCAACGTTGCCGGGCGATACTTGCCTCCCAGCGGCCCTACTTAGTATCTTTTCCGTTAATGTGAGACCCATTAGCCACCACTTTAACACAGCCGCCTAATGAGGGTTTATTAATTTTACCAAGATTATTATTCTACTGAGAATCAACTTTTGTAAAATTCAATAGTAATTATATGTAAAACTATAGCCACTACTTGCCGCTCCTCATCATTCTCCTCAACTCTTCGCCAACAACCTCAATCCTGTGGTTCTTAATCTCATTAAGTAGCCTATTCAGATTCCTCATACCACCCTCATACTCGTTCAGCCACTCTCTAGCGAATTCGCCATTCCTAACCCTCTCTGCCGCCTTCCTCATCCTCTCCTTAACCGTATCATCAAGGACGTATGGGCCTACGGTTAACCCACCGTACCTTGCGGTTTCACTTACCCCGTTAAGCATCCCGTAGATGCCCCTCTCCCATATTAGGTCCATTATTAACTTAGCCTCATTAAGGACCTCGAAGTATGCCACCTCAGGTTGGTAACCCAACTCCACCATTGTTTCGAAACCCTTCTTAATAAGCTCCATTAAGCCTCCAACTAGGACTGTCTGCTCGCCTATTAAGTCGGTCTCGGTCTCCTCGGCGAAAGTGGTTTCAATAACACCAACCCTGGTGAAGCCATTAGCCTTAGCCACGGCCAACGCCCTCTTAAGAGCCCTGCCCGTATAGTCCTGGTGAACTGCAACTAATGCAGGGACCCCCCAACCCCTAAGGTACTCATCCCTAACCGCCCTACCTGGTGCCTTAGGGGCAACCAGGGTTACGTCAACGTTGCTCGGTGGCTTAATCAGGTTAAACCTTATGTTGAAGCCATGCGCGAATACAACTAGTGAACCTGGCTTCAGGTTAGGCCCTATTTCACTCTCCCAAACCTTAGGTTGAACCATATCTGGCAGTAGAACAGCAACCACATCAGCCATTCTCGTGGCCTCGGCTACGCCATGGGTTTCAAACCCTTCCTGCTTAGCCAGGTCAAGGCTCTTGCCTGGCCTAACCCCCACTATTACGTTTAACCCACTATCCCTCATGTTCAATGCCCATGACCTACCCTGTATGCCGTAGCCTAGGATGGCTACTACCTTACCCCTTAACTCTGAGAGGTCTGCGTCACCCTCCCTGTATATCTTAGCCATTCCTCTCACCCATTAACAGGGCCTGAGCCTTAGGTATACTTATACTTGCCGTGTAGCTTACATTAGCAACGTCATATAGCTTGTTCAACTTGTTACAAACCCAGTTAACCTCATCCTCAACGCCCTCGACGTAAATATCAACATTTACCGCATCCCTATTAAACGAGACTGTTATGGCCTTAACGTTAACCTTACCCCTCCTCACTACGTTGAGCGCCCTGACCAGTGGATCTAATCCACCATCCATGTTCAGTAATGTTAGGTTTATCCTGTAGCTGTTCATCATGCATCACCGTACCTTAGGTTAACCTTAAACCCCTCAGGTAGGACCACCTCACTAAGCCACTTCCCAGGTTGAACCCATGGCAGCACCAGGTCCCTCTCCCTATCAATGGTTACGTCAACTATCAACGGTTCATTATTCCTAATCGCCCTGGCCACGCTACTCCTCAATTCATCGTAGTTACTTGGCCTGACGCCATCTATGCCGTAGGCCTCACCTATCTTTATGAAGTCTGGGTTAGCCTGGAAGTCAACGGCTATTATCCTCCTACCGTAGAGTAGCATTTGCCAATGCCTAACAAGCATTAGTGCTGAGTTATCGAAGATAACCACTATTATGGGTAAGTTATACTCCCTGACTAGGGCTAGATTCTGCATCGTCATTTGGAACGAGCCGTCACCGTCAATATCCAGGACTGGGACATTGGGCCTAGCCACCTTAGCACCCAGGGCTGCCGGTATGCCGAACCCCATTGTCCCCAGGCCGGCGCTGGTTATGAAGGTTCCAGGCACGTAGACGTCCCAATGCAGTTCACTCCACATTTGGTGGCTGCCAACACCCGTCGCCACTATGGCCTGGGGTGGCGTAACCTCCCTAATGACCTTAAGCACCCTCCAGGGGGCGAAGCCTGGCATATCGCTGGTTTCCCTGAACTTCTCGTAGGCCTCCTTAATCGACCTTAACCAGTTGACGAATTGCTCATTCTTAACGGCGGCCTTAGGCAGCAGCTCAAGCATCATCCTTAAGGTAGCCTTCGCATCGCCAATAATGCCCACGCTCGGTTTAACGTTCTTACCAATCTCACTCTTATCAATGTCAATGTGAATTATCCTCCTCCCCCTCTGGAACTCCCTAAAGTCACCCACAGTCCTGTCACTAAACCTAGTACCCACCGCAAGCACAAGGTCCGAGTTCATTATTGCGGCGTCAGCCTCAACCCTCCCATGCATACCAGCTGGCCCCATGAACAGTGGGTGGTTGTTGGGCACACAGTTCTTGCCGGGTAGGGTGGTGACTATAGGCATCCACAGCGTTTCAGCCACAGCCAACACCTCCTCGGTGGCGTTGCTCCAGCATACACCACCACCGACAAGCATCACCGGCCTTTCAGCCTCCATGAGCAGTTTAACGGCATAGGCCACAAGCCCAGGGTCAGGTTCAGGGATACCCTTGTAGGAGACCTTTACGTAATCCTCACCACGCACCTCCTTAACCTCAGATAGCTGAACATCCCTAGGTAGATCCACCACAACTGGACCTGGCCTACCATCGGTGGCTATTCTGTAGGCAGCCTTAAACATGGGCACTAGGTCCTCGGGTTTCTTAACCATGAAGGTGTGCTTGGCTATGGGTATTGATAAGCCTATTATGTCCGTCTCCTGGAAGGCATCCCTACCAAACACTGAGGTTGGGACTTGCCCTGTTAGTGCGACCAAGGGTGATGAATCCATCATTGCGTTGGCCAAGCCCGTGGCGAGGTTTGTTGCACCAGGCCCTGAGGTAACTAGGACAACACCTGGCTTCCTAGTTACCCTACCATATGCGTCCGCCGCATGTATGGCACCCTGCTCATGCCTAAAGAGGAATATCTTAATGCCCTTGCCGTAAAAGGCGTCGAACAGTGGCATTATCTGACCCCCAGGTATGCCGAATATCTCACCGATACCCATTTTAACAATCTCATCGGACAGCACATCAACAGCCCTAACCACCATAACCACCCCTTAGCCTATTTATAGGGTCTGTATACCAATCCCCCGCGGATTCTTTGCTTATTCTACATTTGATTAAGTATTGGGCCCCTGAGGCCCACTCCTTATCGTACGTAAAGAATAAGACACCTCATTAACCGCAGTAGCCTATACACCCCTTTTTAAGCATTACCCTTAGGCTATCTATTCTATGCAGCATAGCCACTGCTAAACAGTTGAATACCAATAATTCTATTGATTCAACCTACAGTTATTTACTGAATTCCACGAAGCTTAAAACTTATATACCTAGACCGGCGGGGCTGTTAGGGTGGTCTAGATTGCTCAAGCCGTGACCCCAGGCGGCACGGGGGTTAGGTACGTTAGGTTCCTGGACACCACCCTAAGGGATGGTGAGCAGACGCCCGGCGTTGCATTAAAGCCTGAGGAGAAGTTACTGATAGCAATGAAACTTGAGGACCTTGGCGTGGACTCAATAGAGGCCGGGTACCCTGCGGTAAGTGAGGGTGAGTTTAAGGCTGTTAGGATGATAAGTAGGGAGGTGACCGACTCCGAGGTCATAGTTTTATCGAGGTCTGTTAGGCATGATATAGATAGAGCCATTGACGCCGACGTTAAGGCCGTCCACCTATTCATAGCCACATCCGACATACACATGAAATATAAGTTGAGGATGAACAGAGAGCAGGTTATTGAAAGCGCTGTATCAGCTGTAGAGTACGCTAAGAGCCATGGGTTAACCGTGGAGTTCAGCGCTGAGGATGCCACCAGGAGTGACTTGGAATTCCTGGTGAAAGTATTCCAGAGCGTCGTTGATGCTGGGGCAGATAGGCTAGACATTGCTGACACGGTTGGTGTAATGTGGCCAAGCAGAATGGCCCAGTTAATTAAATTAATTAAAGGTAGGGTGAGGGGCAATTACCTGCTCAGTGTCCACTGCCACGACGACTTCGGCATGGCGGTCGCCAACAGCGTGGCCGCTGTTGAGGCTGGGGCTGATCAGGTACATGGCACTATAAATGGGGTTGGGGAGAGGGCTGGGAATGCGGCCCTCGAGGAGGTGGCCTCAGCTGTAAGATTCCTACTCGGCTACAGAACCAGGATTAGGTTTGAGAGGATTAAGGATGTGTCTGAGGCCGTGTCTAAACTATTTAATATACCTGTACCACCTAACAAGGCTATAGTAGGCGCCAACGCCTTCTCCCACGAATCCGGTATACACGTGCACGGCATCCTAAGCAACCCATTAACATACGAACCCATTGACCCATCCATGGTTGGCATGAACCGCAGGATAGTGTTAGGTAAGCATAGCGGTAGGCACTCAGTGGAGTATGCACTTAAGATGCTGGGTATAGAGCCCAATGATGAGGTGGTTTCCAGGGTGCTGCGCAGGATAAAGGAGCTTGGGGACTCCGGGGTTAACATTACCTGGGAGGACTTTAAGAGGATAGCCCTAACGGAGATTAAAGGTGAGGTCAGTGAGGATAGCCGTAATTAAGGGCGATGGCATTGGACCTGAGGTTGTAGACTCAGCCCTGAGGGTACTTAAGGCCGCCGCAGCTAAGTACGGCCTAGCAATTGAACCCACCGAGGTTGAGGCCGGCGACACAGCGCTCAGCAGGTACGGTGAAGCCATGCCGAGCAGGTACTGGGGCATCATTGAGGCTTCCGACGCTATACTGAAGGGCCCCGTGGGCGAAAGCGCCGGTGAGGTTGTTGTTAAGCTTAGGAGGGGTTTAGACCTCTACGCCAACATTAGGCCAGCTAGGGTTTACCCAGGTGTTAAGGCGCTTAGGGAAGGCGTTGACCTGGTTATAGTTAGGGAGAACACGGAGGATGTCTACGTTAGGGCCGAGTACATGGTCACCAGCGACGTGGCTGTGGCGCTTAGGGTTATTTCAAGGAGGGCGAGCGAAAGGATTGCTAAGGTCGCCTTTGAACTGGCTAAGTCAAGGAGGGGTAAGGTGACCGTGGTCCATAAGGCAAACGTACTCACCGTGACCGATGGCCTATTCAGGAGCGTTGCCAGGGAGGTGGCTTCAAGATACCCCAACGTAAAGGTTGATGAGATGTACATAGACTCGGCGGTTATGGATATGGTTAGGAGGCCACAGGACTTCGACGTAATATTAACGACAAACCTCTACGGCGACATACTAAGCGATATAGCGGCATACGTGACGGGCAGCATTGGGTTAGCCCCATCGGCAAACATGGGTGACTCAAAGGCAATGTTTGAGCCAGTCCACGGCGCAGCCTTCGACATAGCCGGTAAGGGCATAGCCAACCCAACGGCAACCATACTGTGCGCGTCATGGATGCTTAAGTGGTGGGGCAGCAGGGTGGGTGATGGCAAATACACCACCGCTGGTAACGCCATTGAGAAGGCAGTGCTGGATACACTAAGCAGTGGAGCCAAGTTGACACCGGACCTTGGCGGTAACGCCACAACGGCTGAATTCGCAGATGAGGTCATTAAGAGGATTTAGATGTTAACGGTGCATTAAGGCATTGCACATAAAATGTGCAATAAAGGGTAAATAACTAATATTGATATAGCAAATACATGTAGCCTGGGATGAGTAAGGGCAGGGTGATACTCTTCATTACAATGCCGCCATCTGAGGAGGACCGTGTTTAAGCTGCATTAGGGCTCGCATTTATCGCATCCTCACAGGGGTATGAGGTAATCGTTTACCTGGTGCTGTATTCAGTGGTGCTAGCCAAGAGGTCTGTTTTTGAGAAGCTAAGCGAGGCAACTAGGAAAATGATTACTGATGCTATGAACGCTGGCGTGAGGATTGTTGCATGTAAGGTGGCAATGCAGGGCTTTAATGTCAATGATGAGGAGCTGATGAACGGCATTGCTATCCGGGAGCCAAAGGATCTTTTTGAGTCCGCTAAGGGCTCCATACTCATTTCGATGTAACTGGAGTTATTAAAAACATAGCCGTAGTACCATAAGCTCAAGTTAACGGGGTGTGGTAAACCTCGCAAGGCTTGGACTACCAGTGAATAGGGGCGTGGTGGAGGAGTGCCTTGGTTAAATTACAAATTGCTTAATCATAAGGGTTGATTAATAAGTTAAACTTAATAATCATTAGTGGCTGTGGGTTACTATGCCTCAATTGGTGGTGGAGGGCAGGGTCATTAAGGTTGGGGATAACATAGACACGGACGTCATAATACCGGCCAAGTACCTTGTCTACACGGACCCGGCTATACTTGGTAAGCACGCCATGGAGCCCCTGGACCCTAACTTCTACGAGAAGGCTAAGGATGGTGTAGTATTAGTTGCCGGGAGGGCCTTTGGGATGGGGTCGAGCAGGGAGCAGGCTGCCATAGCGTTAAAGGCTGCTGGGGTTAAGGCTGTGTTAGCGGAGTCCTTCGCCAGGATATTCTACAGGAACGCAATTAACAATGGCCTACCGGTCCTGGTGGTGCCTGGGGTTAGTAGACTGGTTAATGAGAATGATAAGGTGCGTGTGGTTGTGGATACAGGTGAAATAACGGTAAACGACTCAAGGGTGATTAAGGCCAAGCCGATAACAGGGGTGGCGCTGGAGATACTGCTTAAGGGTGGGCTCCTCAACTACCTGAAGGGCAGGTGAACCACGGCTAAATCTTTAATACCGAGCCTTGATGAGGCTTGCCTGAGTATTATGTGCAGGATGGCTATTATACTGGGTGGGATGCCCAGCATCCTTAATGTACGTGAGGGGGTCGTTAATGGCCTCATTAAGGCTGCGTCAAATGACCCATATGGTGAGAGACTTTACGGCGAGTCAAGCCACAGTGATGGGTGGGGCTTTGTATCGCTAGTGACCGGTAACCCGACTTCACCGTTAATGTTCAAGAGCCTTAAGCCAATATACCTAGACCCACTATCCCCAAAGATACTGATGGGCGCTCATGAGGGGCAGGGTACGTTAATAGAGATGATTCACGCCAGGGCTGCCAGCACAGGAACACCGAAAAACATAACGTCAACCCACCCTGTCTACTCAACAACCAACACTGGCCACGAAGTCTTCATGGTTCACAACGGCTCCTTCAGGAGGGATGACCTGGCTAGGTACCTTAACCTAGGGCCCGGTTATGGTGCCAGCTACAACGACACATTCATAGCTAACCTGGCTCTTGCTGGGAGGGTGGGTGATGGTATTACAGTGGGGGATTTGAAGTGGCTGCTTGGTTACGTTAAAACTGGGGCCAACCTTGGGATACTGATGGTTAAGTACATGGATGGCCGGTTAAGTGAGGTTCAACTTGTGGTTGGTAGTTATTACGTTAAGGCCAATGATGGCAAGGATGAGGCCCGTGATGATTACTACAGGCTTTACTGGTGCAGCGGCAATGGGATCAACGTGTACGCGTCTTCAACAATAGTGGACTACTATAGGCCAGTAAACCTACCCAACTGCACGCCGCTTAGGAATGGCGAATACCACTCGTACATGGTGGATGCCAACACCGGTAAGTACACCCGTGAGGTATGGGTATTGAGCTAACCTAACCTGTTAGGTTTATTACTTTAAAATTTAGAATAATCCTAGTACACCCGGTGCCTTCAATGAAGGCTAGGGCCCTTGTGCTCAGGGAGTTCGGTAAACCCCTTAGGATGGAGACCATTGACGTTAAGGAGCCTGGTGATGATGAGGCTGTGCTTATTAAGGTGGTTGGCGCGGGCATGTGTAGGACGGACTTAAGGCTATGGGCTGGTACGGAACCGAGGGAGGGGTTTAGGCTACCCTTCGTGCTTGGTCATGAGAATGCAGGCGTGGTTGAGAGTGTTGGGGGTAAGGTTAAGGGGTTTAAGCCGGGTGATAGGGTACTGGTTTACGCCATCTGGGCTAACTGGGGGTGCAGGTACTGCAGGATTGACAAATGCATGCAGTGCAGGGATCAAAGCATACCCGGGCAGTCCAACTACTACGGTGGGTACGCTGAATACCTCTACGTACCCGACTACAGGTACTTGGTTAAGATAGATATTGATCCTGTGGAGGCGGCGCCATTAGCCGATGCCGGGTTGACATCATACTCAGCAGTTAAGAAGGCCATGCCATACCTACACCCGGGTTCAACAGTAGTGGTGTATGGGGTTGGTGGCTTAGCGTCATACGCCATACAATACCTAAGGCACATGACCCCCTACGTAACCATAGTAGCCGTGTCCAGGAGCGATGAGAAACTTAAATGGGCCGAGGAACTGGGAGCCCATTACGCAGTACACCCAGGTGAACTGGGGGACATGGTTAAGAAGCTTAGCCCAGAGGGGGCTTCAGTGATCCTAGACTTCGTGGGTAACGGGGATTCAGCCAAGGCAATACCACTACTTGAACCTGGGGGCGCGGTGATCCTGGTTGGGATGGAGGGTAGGGACTACCCAATACCGGTCTTCGACACTGTTGCGTGGCAATTCACCGTGATCGGGAGCAATTACGGCAGTATAAGTGAAATGGAGGAGATGGTCCGCTTCATTAGGGACCATGGCATTAAGTCGTACGTAGAGAGGATACCGCTTGATGAGGATGCAGTTAATGAGGCGTTGAACAGGTTGAGGGAGGGTAGGGTATTGGGTAGGTTCGTCATAACACCTCAGGGTGGTTGACCATGATTAGGAGGTTTTGGTTAGCTAAGGTTGGGGATCACGGTGAGGTCCCGGGCGCCGAGGTTTACTGGATGAGGGACTTTGATAAGTGGGTTAGGTTAAGCTTCTACTCACTGATAATAGACACCGACGATGGCTACGTCCTAGTGGGCACTGGCCTAGTAAGGGACTTAACGCTAAGGAACAGGTTCCTCAGGGAGTGGGCGGGTAGTGATAGGTGTAGGTTCACGGTTCAGGATAGTGAGAGGATTGAGAACGTGCTTAGGAGACTTAACCTAACCCCAGATGACGTAGCCCACGTAGTCATAACGCCAGTCCAAGACTACACGGTTGGTGGCCTAGACCTATTCAAGAGGGCTAAAATATACTTCTCAAGGAGGGGTTGGTTTGAGGATGTGGTTAACCCAAGGCCATCACCATTCCTCAACAGGGACGTTTACCTACCCAGGTACGTTAGGGATTACCTCTTCGAGGAGGCTTGGGGTAGGATAATCCTGCTTAACGATGAGGATAAGGTGGTTGATGGGGTGGATGTGAAGTGGACTGGTTGCCACCACAGGAGCTCAATGGCCATTATAATGCACACTAGAGAAGGTGTCATCAGTCTCACAGACGCAGCCTTCACCATGAGGAACCTGCAGGAGAACATACCCATAGGCATAGCCGAGGACATTTACGAATGCCTAAACGCATACGAATACCTGAAGAATGTGAGTAAGGTGGTTATACCAGCCTACGATCCAGATAACGTGGTAAGGTTTAGGGAGTGGTTTATTTAGGGGGCGTAATTTTGTCTGAAACCTATTTTAACTTAAGTAACGTTGACTAAGTGTGATTAAGATTGAGCTGCTTGTAGCCAATGGCGAGGTTACCGTGGTTGCTGAGGGCGAGAAGGTGACGTTTAGGAGTATTGATGATGCCCTGGCCTACGTTAGGAAGATGGCCACTGACGTTGACTGCATCAGGAACTCCTGGTACATTAGGGTTCCGTTGGTTAGGATCCTGGATACATTAGCCTACGCCTCCACGGCTAAGTCTAGGAGTGTTAAGGAGACCTTGGTTAACTACCTTAGGGAGAGGGGGTTGAGTGAGACGAACGTGAGGGTTATCGGACCCACGCTACAGGCCCTTAACCTAGTCAACAACGGTGAGTTCACCGATGATGCCCTTAGGATTGGGGAGTTGTATAGGATGGGGATGCTTAGTGAATGCGCTAGCCTAATGATGAAGCTTGCCCAGGGTAACTGCGCCCTAAGGGGCCTATTATCCAAGTATAGGCCGGGTGACCCAGACTCACTTAGGCAGCTTGGGCTTAGGAGGAGGGATGAGGTCAACTACACGATGCAACTCCTCGACTTCATGATAAGCGGTGGTTTACTGGGTTGCATTGATTCACTGAGGGAGTTCCTTAACGGTAAGTGCACAACACCACTATGCCAATGCTGCACCAGCTATGCCGCATACTTCATACTGAGTAGGATACCCATGGCCAAGCTCATGGATTACCTAAACCTACCCAACCCAGGCTACACACCAGTCATAAGTGGGCGTGAAGTAGCCCTAGTGCACCCAGGTAGTGGCGATAGGGTGGCCGTGGTGGGTAAGGTTGCTGAGTTTAACCAAGTCAACTACGCCCCAGCCTTAAGGGCCCTGGTTGATTCTATTGAACAGGAGTTGAGGAGGGGAGGGATGGATAGGGCCATTTTAATAATACCGTTCACCGTTAACTACAATGGGTGCGGTGTTGGTAAGGTCTACGTTGCAACATACCTAAACGGCGTGTTCACGTATGCCGAGATACATGAGCCACGGGAATTCGTTAACCCAGGGTTTAAGTAAAATTGATGAATTAATAGGGCTAGTAGTTATCCAGGGATGTGGCCATTATGTAGGCGTCCTCGCCGTCATGGTAATAGCCCTTAACCACGTCAACCACCCTGTAGCCTAACTTCTCGTATAGGCTTATGGCTGGTTTATTGGAGACCCTAACCTCAAGGTAAACCTCACTGGCCCTGTAGAAGTGCTTAAGGGCCCTCATGGACCTGACCATTAGGTTGTACCCTATGCCAATCCTCCTATACTGGGGTAGGACACCGATGGACACTATGTGCCCCTTCCTAACTATGCTACCCCTCCTTATGTTTGACCAGCCGAACTCAACCCTACTCATCACGTAGCCCGCGGTCTCACCATTAACCTTAGCCACTATGAATGCCTTGGGGAAGTTCAAGTGGTGCTCCACGAAGAAGTAGGATGGGTAGTTCTCAGGTAGGACAGCCCTATTAATCCTAACCACATCCTCAAGGTCACCCATGTCGAACTCCCTAATAATGAACTTAACACCACCCTTACCGGTAATCTCCTCGGAACCCTCAAGCTTCTCAGTAACAATACCCATATAACATCACCCTGACTCAACCAATATATAAACATTTGTACATTGATAAGCCAACCCAAGTTGTGGACGTTCTCCAAAGCCCTGAGGGGTGGGAGAAGATTTAAATTGACGTTGTTAAGTGAGCTATGGAATGAGGAGGTTCCTACATAGGGGTATGGTGAATTCCCCTGATGTTGTGGATAGGCTCCTTGAGGGGCTTAGCCTAGGCAGGGGGATGAACCTTGGGTGTGGGGATGGCTTCTACTGCGAACCGCTCCTAAGGTACGTCTTAGAGCTGTACTGCGTAGACGCCAATGAGGCTAACGTGGAGTTGGTTAAGTCCAAGTTCGGGGGTAGGGTTAAGGCAATGAGGGCCTTAGCTGAGGAGTTACCCTTCGACGACTCAAGCTTCGACCTGGTTTTCATGGCAAACTCATTCCACGACTTCGATAGGGAGAGGGCTAAGGCTGAGGTTAACAGGGTTCTGAGGCAAGGAGGTTACATAGCCATCTACGACTGGAAGAAGAATTACATAGGTCTAGGGCCTCCTCCCTGGATCAGGATGAGCGAGGAGGATTACCTAAGAACCTTTGAGAGATACCAACTGGTTAAGAGGCTAGACTTCGGGGAACACCATTATGGGTTACTGTTAAGGAAATTATAAACACGCATTAAAAGATGTAGCATTTAACCAGCGTGCATTGATTATGGGAGTAAGGTTTAAAGAGCGGTCATAAACCCTAAACCAGCCGGGGTGGCCGAGCTTGGCCCAAGGCGATCCCCACGGTTTAACCCGTGGGGACCTGAACGGGACTCGAGATCCCGTCCCCGCAAGGGGGCCCGGGTTCAAATCCCGGCCCCGGCGCCATGTTTATGTGGGTGGTTGCTCCGCTGTTGAGTTAGGAATACTCATTAAGCCTAAACCCTCTTCATAATCCGATTAAAAGGCTGGTGTGGGTGGGGACTTGTTTGATTGGTTTATGGTTGGGTTGTTGTTAGGGCCGGCACAACTCTAGTGTGGGTGCGCTCCATGATGCTACTCCGCTCACGTATGTGCCTGGGAGTTGTTGTGATGGTATGTACGAGGCTGCTGATGGGACTAGGCCCGTGCTTGAGCCCATTGGCTGTGCGGTAAGCCACCAACCACCATCAACCCAAACATACTCATAAGTATTCTCAGCAAAAATCAAGTAACACCTAGAACCCGTCAAAACCTCAACACTCATGTAGACTGGCAGGTAGGCATAGAACGGCTGGAGGCCTAAGGGATACGGCATAATCCAATTTGGCGATGGGTCATCGAAATCATTGTAGTAATCAATGCCTGGATTGTTTGCGTGGCTGAATCTGAACCTCCAGGTAACGTTATCGGCGGGGTAACCGTAAGCCTGCGTTGATGGGCCGTAGTTAAGGCTTATCCCCTCACTAAAGCCATACCCAGTCGTTAAGTGTACTAGTTGGGGTCGTCCCGTATTACTTCCAACGAATGAGTTCGTTATTGATTCGTTGTAGTACCTGTAACTGGTGTAGTAATCAATAGTGCCGGTTTCACTTAGAACCTCACCACCATTGTTAGCCATAGTCTCCGACAGCCTATACCCAACATAGCCGTATACGTAGGCGGGTATGTTCGGTGGTGTTGCAGTGACCCAAACTTGGGTGCTTACCTCTAGGCATGTGTCGTAGTAGAATGTGCCATTGCCATCACTATAACCCATGATACTCGGTGGTTCGTAGGAGCGTGAGCTGACTATTGGGAATGCCAATATGAGGTAGCTGTCGCTACTCCACTTACCGTTTAGGTAGTGGTCCACGGAGGAGTACCACTCGTAAATGTAGTAACACAGGTTAAGGTAATTCACCTCAGGGTCAGGGAGGCTTGAGAAAAGGCTCGCTATTGAGAATGTGTACCTTAACGACTCATACACAGCCACAGCCCATAGTACATCCCTCGGCATTGCTGGTCCTATGACTAGGTAATGCGGCCCACCAAATGCCATTGCTAGTGCTTCCTTGCTGTTGATTGGTATTATTGGGTAGGCTATTAGGTAGTTGCTTGGTACGCCGCGTCCATTAAGGTAGTTAAGGTAGAGTGTGCCGTATTTTTTAGCCCACGTGTAGGCTAGTAGGTACTCCATTGCCATTAAGTCGCTTGAATTGCCGTATAGCATGATTAAGTCACCCTTAGCCACTAGGCTAATTAACAAGGCAATCACTGGGCTCGTTAGGTTAAGCCTCACCACCCCATTAACCACACCAACAACAACACTAGGCTTGATCACAGAGTAGCCTATGAGTACCGTTGAGTTACCGGGTAAGGAAGGCAATTGGCTTAGGTTAATTGGCTTAATAAGCGACTGCGGTACACCAACACCAACAAGCCTCCGAATCAACGACTGAGGACCAACAACGTAAACCGGCACGTTTAGGATAATACCCATCGACTCCGGTGCATTAAAATTAGCCTCAGCCCTTGTGCCTTGTTTATTAGCAGCATGAATCAAGAGTAGTACTGAGGCTATTACTGCGGCTAAAACTACCGCAGCCACTAATGAGGCAAGCTTAGATTCGAATCTCATACCGGGATTGCACGCTCTATGAGCTTTTTAACCCTTCGGTTTGTGAAAATAGTACCGACGCTTATTAAAGGCCTTTTACTGAGGCATACCTACGACCCCCCTCCCCACCCTTGTTGGGCTGGGTTTCCACCCCTGGGGGGTCTCGATTGTTACCCCCTCTTTGGGGCTACTGAATACCTTAATATGGCTGAGGTTGATAAACCTACCCACATAGTGGGCGACCCCACCCCTAGAAGGGGCAAGGCTTGTCGTTCATTTATTGTCATGATTAATGACATTCTCATACACCTACCCACGTAGTACCTAATCAATGCATATAGTGGTCTAATTAATACACTGGCGAACCCACCAGTGTCGGCACGTTAATTAAGGTTGATCTCCGTTAGTTTGGTGCCATGGATAAAGAGTAATGCGAAGGCTGCGATTACAGCAATTATTGAGACTATTAGCAATGAGGTAGTGAGGGCCCTCATTGCTCAACACCCAGCCTCCATGCCTCTATTGCCGATGCCATTATTGCCGTTGCCTGCTCAACCAATGCCATGTACTTCACGTAGTTAATGACTGCTAATCCGCCTCCTATGAGTATTGGCGGTATTAGTGTGAGTATTATTGTTGCCGTTGCCCACAAGGCCTTAGAAGCCCTCGAAACGGCAACACTGATTAACACTGCGTATGTGCCAATAAGCATTACGTATGCTATGACCAAAATAACCAGTGCAGGTATGGCTTGCCTAACCAAAAGTAGGGTTATGCCTATGGTGAATGCGATAACCATTGTTATCGGTATGAAACCTCTATTCATTTTATTCAAAACCAATGCTACACCAAGGTATGCGTACAAGGCAAGCATCAAAGATGCAACAATTATTCCGGCAGTGACGATATTGCCAGGAGTGTAGAGTAACCAATAGGGGAGGGGTATTGGTGTTATCGTCAAGACAGAACTAAGCAGTAGCCAGAGAGATGAGGCAAAACTCGCAAAAACAAAGCCAAAATAGAACCAAAACAAAGATTTAACATTCATGAGGACACCATTACGAATTTCAATGAATGTTGAGTGCCATAATGGCTCTTAACCAATCTGCACCCATTGATTGTACTTGCACGTGAAGCTTGACGGGATCCCGTAGAAATTCGTGGCGTTCAGTATGAAGCCGAATGTGGGTAAGCCGTAAACCGCCGAGGCATTAACCACGGAGATGTAGAGGTTCGTGCCCGCTGTGACGCCACCAATTCCAAGCGTAGTCTTCGTTACTGTTGATGAGGTTTGTGGCGGTATGAGTAGGCCGGCGATGTCGAATATCGATGAACCAACATAATTCAGGAGAATTTCAAGTGGCGTTGCCTCTCCCTCCGTCGCCATTTCTACCAAGACATCGAACGCCAAACCACCCAACTCAGTGCCAATCTCAGCCGCACTCAGGCCGTAAGCCGTGTTAACACCGCCGAGTGTTATTGTGTAGACGGTACCGTATGGCGTACTAGCATTACCAACTGGTCCGTTGCACTCCCAGAGCTCCTCTCCATATGGTGTGTACTCAAATGCTGCATATTCAATAATCGTCGATGCGTTGAGTGCTGGGTATCCGAAGTACTGCTGGCTTAGTGTTATTGAGCCATTGTAGAACATGCTTATCGGCCCATTGCCATAATCAAAGGCATAACCATAGACATCATTTGGTGGTACGTAAAGCACCTCGGAAACAGTCGTGGTGCCCACATAATACATGATAGGCACATCAACATACCACACTTCATACACTTCATAATTGACGATAGCCCAAGTGGCCCCTCCATAGTACCAATACAGTGAGCCAGGCTGCGTCACATCAGAACCAATAGTAAACTCTGCACTTAATATTCCCCAGTTCTCTGGTGCGCTGTATGATGTGCCTATGTTGCCGTAGCCGGTTGCCATTGCGTCCCAATTTATCGTACCCGAGAAGTCTATGGCAAGCTGTAACTGTAGCCCTTGGTCGTTTTGTATTACGCCGTTGCTCCACGTAGCCCATGCTATTGGTAGTGATCCGTTGAAGCCTAGGCATGTGCTCGTTGGTTGGAACACGTATGACGTGTATATATTTGGTGGTTGTGGTCCGCTTAGGCTGCAGTTGTACACCGTGTAGCCGTTGTATGTTCCGAAGACCTGTGGGTCAGTGACCGTGCTGTTTAGCTTTACTGGAACCACCCTACTCGGCCTTAACTCATTAACGTTAATGTAGGCATTAACAACAATGTACCTTGGCGTGGCGTCACTTGGCGTTGACTTGCCTAATGCCCTGTATGCCCAACCAACATTGTATGGGATAAGCAATGGTACGATCCACGACTCATTACCATGCATGTAGGTTATGAATACTAGCATTGACGTGTTGTACCCACTGAATGGTATACCCAATGAAGCCCACTTACCAAGCGCATACAGCCAGTTCGTGCTGTTAAACGGCACAATTAAGATTGATGAGTAGCCCATTGCAACGTGGACAATCCCATTGGGAGCATTGGCGTAAACATCGATGAATGCGTTAACGGGCTTCATGCTGGAGCCGTTGATTAGGTAAACCCTAACCAACAAGCCAGGAGGAGCATTAAGTATTGGTTGCGATGCGTAGTAATCAACCTCACCAAACCCACCAATACGAACGGAGGAGATGGGTGACGGGACCGCGTAAATACTATTAGCAACCAAAACAACCACTGAGACTATTGCCAATGCGAGGACAACCATGGGCAAAGCCCTAGACACAGACCACACACCAAAACTCTTCTCCCACAGGGATTTTTATTTTTTCGAGGCAATTAATGGGTGAGTGGCTCAGATGCAACACCTCAACCCCACCCCAAGCTAACCGGGCATTCTATAAGGAAACAAACAAGGCAAGTTAAACAACCACGAAGACAACCAACAACCCCCACAGAAAAACCCAAGCCCAAAACCCAACCCTAGCGCCGAGATCAGTTAAACAGGATTAGTACCTTTGCCTATGGTTGGGTCATTCTTGCAAAGCTGTATTGGGCTAACGCTACCGTAAGGATGGGCTTAGACGTAGTTTGGTGGGTTTTAGGAATGTACTGGTTCATGGTTATGTGGAAATCAATGTTTCGATGGAGATAATAACATTTAGGGAGACGGTTAACGCATTACCTGCCATACTTAGTGGGTTGAGGAGTGTAGTCGGTAATGACCCCTGAGCCTTAACCTAGGTATTGATGTTTCACGTAGCGCCTTCGTGGAGTATGGCATTAAATACATATTCCTCTTTGCTTCTAAGGCTAGGTCCGGTGCCGGTAAGGATTCTAAATAAGGATCACAATTACTCCCCAACAACCTCCCTAGCAAGGATGACGGATAATTAGGGACATAGGGATGAGGGGAACGAAACATAGGCACTGGTTATGTTGGGTTTAAGGTGCTTGGCACAATTTCTTAACCTCCTCAAAAAGCCTGGCCACGTACGGCTCCCTAGCCTTAACGGACTCGCTGCTAAGCTTAGCCTCATGAAACCCCCACACGTGAAGCACCCACGCGGTATCCCAGGCTGCTAGGAACCAGTCTCCTACTTTATTTGAAATACCCCTAGCGGCCTTATCCAACTCAGCCACAGTCCACTTACCCTTATCCTCAACCTGCCTAAGCACGTCTAGGCTTAGGCAACTTGCAGCCGCCTTAACTGATTCCTCGGCAGCCTTGTAAAGCTTCTCACTGGCCTGAACAGGATCCTTATTAACAAGGCCCCTACCCTCCTCAAGGTACCGCATTGCCAATTCCAAGTGCGCCTGGGCCGTTGTCTTGGGGTCCAGGTTGAGCACTCTTACCAGCAGCTCAACAATCAGAGACTCCGCATCAATCCCCCTATTCTTAAGCTCCCTAATGATAGCCTCTGGTACGGCTACGGTTTCCACATTAATGCTAATCAACGGCACCTAATAAGCGCTTCTCAGCACCGTTTCACGCCTCCTGGCTGGGCATTGGGAAAGTATTTAAGTTAAGAAAGCCCACATCTAAGTGGGTAATGCAGCTTAGCTGCGATTCCGTTATTAATGACCTTAGGAGGAGGTTGAGTAAGCTGACTAATGAAAACTACGTAGCAGCCCTACTCTTCGGCTCATGGGCAAGGTGCGAGGCTGATGAGAGGAGTGACGTAGACATACTCATCCTTCATAAGGGGCTCCGTGAAATTAATAGGTTAGTTAGGGGTAGGGCGGTTTACCTAGCCGTAACTGCCCTACTAAGGGGTTACCCGGAATTCACAGTGATTGACATGGATTTTAAGGAATTCGTGAATCCAAGCGTAGTGAACCCCCTACTGCTGAACATCTACTGGGACACCGTGGTTCTCTTAGACAGGTCAGGGGTGCTCCAGGGCTTCCTGGCTCACGTTAGGCGCAGGATAGTTGAGAGCGGGTTAAGGAGGGTTAAGGATGGTAAGGCCTACTACTGGGTTTTACCGAAGCCGATGGCGAAGGTCAGGATACTATGATAGACCCAATCAGTGAGGCTGAGTATAGGCTAAGGCTGGCCAACGAGCACTTGGGGCGGGCTGAGGCATATTATGAGCATGGTGATTGGGCTGGATGCGTACACTACTCCCAGTTGGCCATTGAAAACTTCGCCAAGGCTATAATATCCGTTTTTGAGGTACCAACATGGAGCCATGACCCATCAAATCAATTAATGAATGTAATGAATAAGGTGCCTGAGGGTTTAAGGGGGCTTGTGGGTGAATTGGCTAGGCTGAGTCATGAGGTGGCTAGGGAACACGCCAGGTCAACTTACGGTGAACCGTCAAGCCTGTTAACACCCGGCATGCTTTACGATAGGGATTACGCAGGCTCAATGCTTAACAGTACGCGTAGGGCTAGGGATATTGCCTATTCCGTACTTAGGCAACTGGGGGTTGACATTTAACGGTGCTTTAAATCTGCATTACGGTGCATGTGAGTTAAGTTCCGCATACCAATTGCCACGGTCTTAACCACCACATGGGTGTTACGTCCATGGTGTCCCATGTAATGCTTAATAACTCTTAAACCCGCTGACTACCTAATGAGCGTTGATATATCCAGCCTTAGCCTTGAGGATAAGGTTAAACTTCTAGCCGGCATAGGGTGCTTCGGAGCTGGGTGCTCCAGGAGGGTTCCTGGGGCTGCGGGAGAGACTAGGACTGTGGGTGGCCTACCAGCCATAGTCATGACCGATGGGCCGTCCGGCATTAGGGTTGAGCCAAACCCATTCAGGCGGTGGCCGGCGACAGCATTTCCAGTACCCACTATGCTGGCCTCGACCTGGAACCCTGAGCTGGTTGAGGCCGTGGGTAGGGCCATGGGGGAGGAAGCTAGGGATTACGGTATTGATGTCTTCCTAGCCCCGGGAATGAATATCCATAGGCACCCACTCTGCGGTAGGAATTTCGAGTACTTCTCAGAGGACCCATTGTTAACGGGCAAGATAGCCGCAGCATACATTAGGGGTGTTCAATCCGTTGGTGTTGGGGCCACCGCCAAGCACTTCGTAGCCAATGACCAGGAGACCAATAGGCACGTAATAGACACCATAGTTGATGAGAGAGCCTTAAGGGAGATTTACCTTAAACCCTTCGAGATAGTGGTTAAGGAGGCAAGGCCCTGGGCCATAATGAGCTCCTACAATAAGCTCAACGGTAAGTACACGTCCCAGAACCCATGGCTACTAACCAAGGTGCTTAGGGAGGAGTGGGGGTTTGATGGGGTCGTCATGAGTGACTGGGGTGCTGGGGATAACCCCATCGAGCAGGTTAAGGCAGGCAATGACCTGATAATGCCAGGCGGCGATAACGTTGTCTCAAGGCTGATGGACGCCGTTAAGAGGGGTGAGTTAAGCGAGGATGAGGTTAATAGGAGTGCTGCCAGGGTTATTGAGCTGGTTAAGAGGTCGCTCACGTACAAGGGTCATAAGCCAAGCAACACACCCAACCTAAGCGAACACGCTAAGGTTGCCTATGAGGCGGCGGCCGAGGGCATAGTGCTACTTAAGAATGCAAGGGAAACCCTACCCCTAAGGCCTGGCACAAGGGTGGCGTTGTTCGGTACTGGGCAGGTTGAAACAATGAGGGGTGGCTTGGGGAGTGGGCATACCCACCCCAACCACTTCATCAACATACTTGATGGATTGAGGGGAAGCGAGCTTAAGGTTGATGAGGAATTGTCATCAATCTATGTTAATTACGTTAAGGAGAGGAGAGGTGAAGATTACCTATGCGCACTGTACTACGAGGAGGCCTATGCAGAGCCCCTACAACAGGACATATTGACTGAGGGGCAGGTTGGTGAATTCGCCAGGCGCAACGACGTGGCCATTATAGTCATCAGCAGGACCTCGGGGGAGGGTTGGGATAGGAAGGCTGTTAAAGGTGACTACTACTTAACTGATAGTGAGCGTAGGCTGATTGAAATGGTTTCAAGGCAATTCCACGCCCTTGGTAAGGGGGTTGTTGCAATATTGAATATACCCGCGCCTATTGAGGTTGCCACCTGGAGAGACCTAGTTGACGCAATACTACTCGTCTGGCTACCTGGGCAGGAGGCTGGCAGGGTTATTGCCGACGCCCTGGTGGGTAAGGTTAACCCTTCAGGTAAGCTACCTACAACGTTCCCGAGGGACTGGAGTGATGTACCAGCCGCCAAGTCCGCTGAGTGCTACCCAGGGGTACCCCAGGATAACCCGAGGGCTGTTAGGTACTGTGAGGGCATTTACGTGGGTTACCGCTACTACGACAAGTACAACGTTGAGCCGGCCTACGAATTCGGCTTTGGGCTATCCTACACTAGGTTCGAGTATAGGAACCTAACCGTGGCTAAGAGCGAAGATATAGTTAAGGTGTCCTTTGACGTGGTTAACGTGGGCAAGTACCCTGGTAAGGAGGTTGCCCAGGTTTACGTTAAGGCGCCGCAGGGCACTGTTGATAAGCCGATCCAGGAGTTGAAGGCCTTCAGGAAGACTAGGCTACTTAACCCAGGTGAGGCTGAGCGCATAGAATTGACTATTAATGTTAAGGATTTGGCCAGTTTCAATGCGTCAAGGGGATTGTGGATTGTGGATGCTGGTGAGTACGAGGTTAGGGTTGGATCATCGTCAAGGGACATACACCTAACAGGTAGGTTCACAGTGGATAAAACCATTGAGTTTAAGCCGTAGCGGCATGTTAATGCTTAACGCTGTAGAATTTTAAATACTCAGTAACACTCAACCGCATTCCCATGTATCGTCTTCACTGAGCCTTTAAGGCCTCCTCAATCCTGTTGAAGTCGTCTTGGCTAAGTTTTACGTTTAGGCTTCCTAAATTGTCCTCAAGCTGCTCCATCCTTGTAACCCCTATTATAGGTATTATTGTTACGCCCAGCCTCTCCTGCATGCCTATTAACCAGGCCAGTGAGACTTGACTCAACGTAGCCCCCTTGGACTTGGCTATCTCATTAAGCTCAAGCAACACCCTGAGGTTCCTATCGTTGAAGTACCCTTGGAGTCCACTTGATATTACCGCTCTTGAGTCACTTGGGGTTGACCACTTTCTGTTGTTGAAGTCCACGTATTTTCCCGTTAGTACACCTTGGGCTAGTGGGGAGTAGGCTAGTATTGCCATTCCGTATCTTTTGGCTACGGGTATCTTATCCCTCTCAATATCCCTGACCAGTATGTTGTATATCTCCTGCATTGTTGTGAAGGGTTCTAGGTTGTGCCTCTCAGCTAACTCCATGAACTCAACAATGTCGTGGGCTGGGTGATTACTCTCACCAATATAATTAACGAGACCCCACTCAATAAGCTCATTAAGAGCCCTTAGGGTTTCGATCTTAGGTGTATCTGGGTCTGGCCAGTGGATTTGGTATAGGTCCACGTAGCTTGTCCCAAGCCTCTTCAGTGATTCCCTAATCTGCCACCTAATGTGCTTCCTCGACAACCCCTCACCATTAGGCCAAGGAGCCATCTGACCCCTAACCTTAGTGGCAAGTACCACGGACTCCCTGTCCACCGTCTTTAAGAATTGGCCCACCACGCGCTCAGCGTTACCAACATGATTCAGGTCCACCGGTGCCATTGCTCCATGGTACCTATTCGCCGTATCTATGCAGTTAACACCCTCATCATAAGCCTTCCTCATCACCTTAACCGCGGTATCAACATCAACCCTACGAACCCCAAACTCATCAACTGAGTCAAGCCTTGGTAGGTACCATGTGCCGAGGCAGAACTGGGAGACCTTAACCCCAGACCAACCAAGCTTAACATACTGCATAATTGAGTGCACTGGGGCTTGTTTAAAAATATTTCAAGGTTTAATGAGCCATCGTTGACCGCTTACGCTGAATTATATAGCTGGGAAATGCTTAAAAATAGACTACTGATAACCTAAGCCTATGAGCGGTGAAGCTAGGCTCCAATGGGCATAAGCAGGCCCTCCTTGGGCCTATACCTAACGGCAACGTACCCGAGCATTAGGCATTTCATAGAGGTCCTTAATGGTGTAAGGGGACTCGTGGACTTCCTTGAAATAGGCATACCCACTGGTAACCCTAAGTACGATGGCCCCGTTATTAGGGTTACGCACCACGGCGCCGAGCTTAAGGGTCTTGAGGCTGTTAAAGTTGTTGATGACTACGGTAGGTATAGTAGGGTGCCGGTCCTAATGGGTTACGTGGCTGATTACGTTGATTCGCTTAACGAGACTGCATCAGTGGCTAGGTCTGTTAATGCCGTGTCCATACTCTTCCCTGACCTAATATTCGACTACCCTGAATTAATCGATAGGTATGTTGAGGTTATGGTGAGTAATGGGTTGAGGCCAAGCTTCTTCATATCAAGCAAGACACCCTACAAGTTGGTTAAGAGACTCAGTGAATATAACCCACTATTCATCTACCTAGGCCTATACGCGGCCACGGGCATTAAGCTACCTATCTACGTTGAGCAGAACGTTACAACGATTAGGGGCATTATTGGTGATACGTTCCTAGTTGTTGGCTTCGCCGTGAATAACCCTGATATGGTTAAGTCGCTCATTAAGGCTGGGGCTGATGGGGTTGTGGTTGGGACAGCCTTCATTCAAAGGATGAGTAACCTTGAGTCGGCTCTAAGCCTCCTCAAGTGGCTGAGGGGTGGTTTACCATGACCAATGTGCCAACCCACTGGTACAACATAGCCGTTGACCTACCTAAACCACTACCACCACCCATGGATCCATATGAGGGTGAGTCCAGGATAACCCTACTGAACAGGATAATGCCCAGTGAACTCCTACACCAGGAGTTCACCGCGCTGCAGTACGTCCCAATACCAGAGGAGGTTAGGGACATTTACGCAAGGCTTGGTAGGCCCACGCCACTGAGGAGGGCTAGGGGCCTTGAGAGGCTCATTGGTAATGGAGTTAAGATATATTACAAGTTCGAGGGTGCATTACCAGGTGGATCACATAAGTTGAATACGGCCGTCCCCCAGGTTTACTATGCGTTTAGGGATGGGGCTAAGGAAGTTGCCACTGAGACTGGGGCTGGACAGTGGGGCTTAGCCGTTTCAATAGCGGCAGCCCTAATTGGGGTTAAGGCAACAGTATTCATGACTAAGAGCTCCTTCATGAGTAAGAGGCAGAGGGTCCTCTTCATGAGGACCTACGGGGCCACGGTCTACCCAAGCCCAAGCGAGGTTACTAAGTACGGCATTGAGGCCCTTAAGGCTAACCCAAACCACCCAGGTAGCCTTGGCCTAGCCATAAGCGAGGCCATTGACTACACGCTTCAGGGTGAGGGTAGGAGGTACATACCGGGTAGTGTTCTTGAATTTGTCCTAATGCACCAGACGGTGATTGGGCAGGAGGCCATTGAGCAAATCCCGGAGGAGCCTGACCTAGTGGTTGGCTGCGTTGGTGGTGGCAGCAACTTCGCGGGGTTAACGTACCCATTCATAGGGGCTAAGCTGAGGGGTGAGGGCTTCGAGGGGACTAGGTTCCTAGCCGTTGAGTCTAAGGCGGCCCCCAAGTTGACCCAGGGTAGGTACGAGTACGACTTCCCGGATTCAGGGGGGTTACTGCCAATGATAAGGATGCTGACCCTTGGACACAACTACGTACCACCCCCAAGCCACGCCGCCGGGTTAAGGTACCATGGGGCGGCCCCAAGCCTATCACTACTGGTTAGGGAGGGTATCGTTGAGGCTAGGGCCTACACGCAGGAGGAGGCGCTTGAGGCCGGTGTGATGTTTGCGAGGAGTGAGGGTATTGTACCCGCCCCAGAGTCCTCCCACGCAATAAGGGCGGTTATCGATGAGGCGAGGAGAATGCCTAAGGGAAGTGTGATATTGTTCAACCTATCTGGCCATGGGTTACTTGACCCAGACGCCTACGAGAGGGTGAGTTGAGTGAGGCCCATCCTGGAGAAGCTGGCTAGGGGGATTGGGTTAAGCCTTGAGGAGGCCTACAACGCGGCATTAATGATACTTAGGGCGGAGACCAGTGAGGCTGAGGTGGCTGCGTTGCTAATGGGGCTTAGGGTTAAGGGTGAGGCAGCCCAGGAGGTGGCTGGGTTTGCTAAGGCGCTTAGGGACACTTGCCTAAGAATACCCGTAAACGACCCTTATGTCGTTGACACGGCTGGCACGGGGGGTGATGGGTTAAGGACCATGAACGTGTCCACCGTGGCTGCACTACTGGCGGCTTACCTGGGCGTTAAGGTGCTTAAGCATGGCAACAGGAGCGTGTCCTCATCATCAGGTAGTGCCGACTTCCTGGAGGCGCTTGGCTTTAACATAAACATTCAACCAGAACTCGCCATCGCCATGGTTAATAGGTACAGGTTCGCCTTCGCCTTCGCCCCAATGTACCACCCAGCCATGAAGAACGTCATGCCTGTCAGGAGAAAGCTAGGCATAAGGACAATATTCAACCTAATAGGCCCATTAGCCAACCCAGGTCTTGTTAGGAGACAGGTCCTAGGTGTCTCTGAGCCAGGGATCATGAGCGTGATGGCTGAGGCAGCCGGCTTCATAGGCTATGACCACTTAGTCCTGGTTCACGGTGAACCAGGCATAGATGAGGTGTCGGTCTTCGGGAGAACCACGGTGTATGAGGTTAAGGACGGCTCAGCGGACAAGTACACCATAGAACCCTCAGACCTGGGGCTAAGGTTACATGACCTACGTGACGTAGTTGTCTCAAGCCCAGTTGAGAGTATTGAGAAGGCTAGGAGGGGTTTAATGGGGGTTGATAAGGCTGCCCTAGACTTCATAGGCGCCAATACGGCTATGGCGCTCTACGTGGCTGGTAAGGTTAAGGATCCTAGGGATGGTGTTGAAGCAGTATTGCAAGTCACTGATAACCCAGACGGATTCTGGGCCTATGTTAATGAGGTCGCAGCGGTGAGTAGGGGTGGTTCTGCTTAAGGTGTGTGGCCTAACCAGGAGGATTGACGTGGAGTTCATCGATAAGTACGCTGACTACGCAGGCTTCATAATCCACTCAGACACCCCAACCCCCAGGTTAGTTAATCTTAGAGACGCCATCGACATGGCTGGATCACTCTCGAGGGCTAGACCAGTGGCGGTGATTAAGGGCCTTAGCCTAGGTGAGGCAATGAACCTGGCGGCTAAGGCAGGCTTCCCAGTGCTCCAATTCCACGGGCCAATCAATGCCGACCTCATAACCAGTGAATACGGCAATGTTAACGTGGCGCCCGTCGTGGAGTACACTAATGATTCACAGGTCATTGAAACCGTTAAGACATACCTAACGTTAGGCAACGTTGAGTACGTGCTGGTTGACGCACCCAAGGTCGGTTATATGGTCTTTGAGCATGGGTTAAAGATACCACTAAGCATTATAACGAAGATCGCTGGCCTGGGTAAGGCTGGCGTTGCCGGTGGTATTGGGCCAGGTAACATTAGGCTTGTCGTTAAGTATAGGCCTTACCTGATTGACGTCAACTCTGGGGTTGAGTCAAAGCCAGGTGTTAAGGATTGGGGGCTGGTGATGCAGGTGGCCAGGGTGGTTAAGGGTGAAGGTGCCGCTTGACGAGTTACCCAAACCAAGGGAGTTAACTAGGTTAATGCTTGATAAGGGTGAGGATTACGTGACGCTACTTGAGAGTGGGCCAGGTTTCCCGGAGAGGTCTAGGTACACGGTGGTTACCTGGGGTGTTAGGGATGTTTTAAAGTTGGATGCCGGTGATGACCTTTACGATGAGCTTAAGTTCCTCTATAGGAGGTTGGGTAGGTTTGAGGATGGTGAATTGGCTGTGGGCTACTTATCCTACGATGCAGTCGCGTCCATTGAACCATACCTAGCCGCATTAATTAAGGGGAGTGATTGGCCCCAGGCAGAGTTCATAATACCTCAGAACGTGGTCATATACGACTACTTCCTGGGTAGGGCATACGTCAAGGGTGAGCTGCCCAGGGGAGGCTTAGGTGATGCAGGTGGTTTCGAGGTGGCTGGGTTAATCAGCGCCACGGATCCGGTTAAATACATGGATTGGGTTTCAAAGGCCTTAATGGATATTGAGAATGGTGAGGTTTTTCAAGTCGTCCTATCTAGGTATGAGGAGTATAGCTTCAGGGGGGATTTAATGACGCTTTACGGGAGGCTTGCCGACCTAAACCCATCACCCTACATGTACCTAATGAAGGTTAAGGATAGGTACATAATAGGCACAAGCCCCGAACTACTGGTCAAGGTTGATGGCTTGAGGGTTGAGACCCACCCAATAGCTGGAACTAGGCCTAGGGGTAGGGACCCGAGGGATGATATTAGGCTTGAGGAGGAGCTCCTATCAAGCATTAAGGATAGGGCGGAGCACGTGATGCTCGTTGACCTGGCCAGGAACGATATAGGTAAGGTGTGCGTCTTCGGGAGTGTTAAGGTTAAGGAGCTCTACGCCGTGGAGAAGTATCAAAGCGTCCAACACCTGGTATCAAGGGTTGAGGGGACATTGAGCAGGGGTAATGACATTGTGGATGCCCTAGTGGCCACATTCCCAGCCGGCACAGTAACCGGAGCCCCAAAGCCCAGGGCAATGGAGCTGATAGCCAAGTACGAGGACTCACCTAGGGGGCCCTACGCTGGGGCGTTGGGCATAATGCACGGTGGAGGTGGGGAGTTCGCAATAATCATAAGGAGCATGTTCACGAGGGGAAGTACCGTTAGGATTCAGGCGGGGGCTGGCATAGTGTATGATTCAAAACCCGAGTTGGAGCTCATGGAGACTGAGCATAAGTTAGGCAGCCTTAAGGCTGCCATGGGCCTGGGTGGTGGGCATGGTTGACGTAACCGTGATCATAGATAACTATGACTCCTTCGTCTACAACATAGCCCAGTACATTGGTGAGTTGGGCAGTAGGCCGCTGGTCTTCAGGAATGATGAGGTTAGCGTTAAGGCCATTGAGAGGATTAGACCGGATAGGATAATAATATCCCCAGGTCCAGGTAGCCCAACGAACCCGAGGGATGTGGGTGTGTCAAGGGATGTTGTAAGGTACTTCAGCAACAAAGTCCCCATCCTAGGCATCTGCCTAGGTCACCAGTTAATAGGACACGTCTTCGGGGCATCGATAAGGAGGGCTAAGGTTATTAAGCACGGCAAGACAAGTGTAATCAGGAGGGTTAAACCAACACCAATACTCACCGGCCTACCTGACGAATTCGAAGGCATGAGGTATCACAGCCTCGTTGTGGATAACCCACCTGAGTCACTCATGGTAACCGCCATTTCCAAAGATGATAATGAAATAATGGGTATTCAACACGTGGAGTACCCAGTCTTTGGAGTTCAATTCCACCCCGAGAGCATAGGAACCCAATACGGGATTAGAATACTCAAGAACTTCCTAGACAACGTAGGGCTTTAACATGGTTATTCACAAGGACTAGGAGGGATTCAGATGAGCGATCTTCATCGAAGTGGTAGAAACGTAAGGAGGGCACCCCTAAGACCTCAATAATCCTCAAATAATTTGAGAATTTAGGTTAGGTTGTTTATGCGATTGATATGATTAGGGAGTGTAGTATCCTCCACTGTACTGATATTCCGTAGGCTACCCCTGCTATGGCACCTAGTATTATCCAAATCTTTGCCTTAGGCTTAGCCCTACTCATGGCTAGGACTAAGGTTAGTGGTACGAGGGCTGCGAACTGCATGGTGTAGTAGCTGTACAGGGTTGTGTCCCCTAGGAAGTAGATTAGCCAGAAGCCAAGCCAAATGGTTAATAGGGTTACGGGTATGGATAATTCATTAATGTTAACTTCATTAAACAACCTACCCTTAACGTGGGGTTCGATAAGCATCACCGAGTAGGCTAGGGCAACCAGGTAGGCGCCTGGTAGTCCCATTGCGTACAGTGGTGGCGTTACGTTGTTGACGAAGGAGTCAATGCCTATCAACCAGTCAAGCGGATTGGAGGCAACAGGCCCCGGCGGCCTTGGCTCAGTGAACCACTTAAGGTAGAAGAAGACGTCAGAGATGTAATTGTGGATGCCACCCACCAGGTAAACTATGGGTAGTTGAGGGATGATGAACACTATGAAGGCTATGGCCAGGTAGGCTAGCCCCCAGATCCCATTCCTCCTATAAGTCTCCAGGTAAGCCCCCGAGAAAACCGTGAATGCACCTGGGTACTTGCTAGCCACCGCTAGGCCACTGGCTATGGCCGATGAGGTGTACCTACCAGTGAAGTATAGGTAAACCGTTAAGAGTGTGAAGAAGCCCACGTAGATGTCTAGAAGGGCTATTATCCCAACATCCCTAAAGGTCGCATCCATTAGCAATGTAACCGCTGCCAGTGATGCATAGGCAACATTACCGTTACTGAGCCTTAGGGCTATGTAATAGACGAGAATGAGCATCAGCACTGATAGGACCATGCTTGGGACCCTCCAGCTGACTGGCTTATCACCCAGGAGCAGCATTGAAAGCACCATGAAGTACTTGCCAAACCACGGGTGCTCAATGTTTAGGTAGGTCACTATGCTCTGCTTATCCGGGTAATAGTACCCAAACCTAACTATGCAGGATGGGTTATCAAGTAGGTTCCTTAACTGGGTGTAGGTTACGTTGCTGTACCATGCCATTAAGTAGTCCTTGTAGTAAATGGATGGTGATGCGCTGGTTACGTTGCATGGTGGTGATGGGGCCACTGTCACGCCGTACCCAGCAATGTACCTGCCTAACCCAACCTCATTAATGAAGTTCCTTGCCGCCGATACGTACCAAATCTCATCACTGGTGTAGGAGTTGAGGTGGGGTTGTATTGCAACTAGGTAAAGCGTGAAGACCACCAACACAACAACCAGGGGCAGCCATCTCCATAGTGAGTTAAGCTTAGCCATGATGATGGGCTTAACCTGAGCCTTAATAATTATTTTTCCAATACCGCCAAGGTCCCATTGTTAACTGGGCTTAGGTTGTAGCTTAAAAACCTACCCAAGACCCTTAACCATGCCCAACGGTGAGAGAGTCCTCAGGTTTAGGCCATGGATAACTGAGGACGATGCTAAGGTTGTGGTTGATGCGCTGATGAGTGGTAACTTAGTTTCACCCTACGGCAAGTATGGTAAGTTGCTTGAGGGTGAATTAGCCAAGTACCTGAATGTTAAGTATGCGTTAGCAGTTTCGAGCGGAACTACCGCCCTTCACCTAGCCCTCAAGGCAATTGGTGTTGGACCTGGTGACGAGGTCATTGTACCAGCCTTCACGTTCCTGGCCACGGCATCCTCAGTACTCCATTCAAATGCAGTACCGGTGTTCGCAGACATCTCGCTGGAAACCCTTGGGCTCGATCCGGCCAGTGTTGAGGGTAAGATTACTGATAGGACCAAGGCAATAATAGTGGTTCACCTAGCCGGTATGCCTGCTGAAATGGATGGGTTAATTAAGGTTGCCAGGGAGCACAACCTATACCTAATCGAGGACACTGCGCAGGCCCTTGGCGCAATCTATAGGGGTGTTAAGGTTGGTGCCCTGGGTGACCTGGGTACATTCAGCTTCTACCCGACTAAGACCATAACGAGTAGTGAGGGTGGGGCAGTATCGACAAACTCGGATGAATTAGCCAGTAGGGTTAGGCTGCTTAGGAGTCATGGTGAAACCGGTAAGTACTATTATGAGGAGCTTGGCTACAATTACAGGATGGGTGAGTTGCAGGCTGCACTTGGCTACTCCCAACTCCTCAGGATTGAGGAGATTATTAGGAGGAAGGAGGCCTTCGCAAGGGTCCTCACGGAGGAGCTGAGTAGCCTTGATAATGACTTGTTAATTTTACCCAAGCCCAAGCCCTATGTTAGGCATGCATGGCACATATACCAAATCCTACTAACAGACAGGGTTGGGAAGCCTAGGGATAGGGTTGCTGAGGAGCTTAGGGCTAGGGGGCTTGAGGCAGTCACCGTGGCTTACCCGATACCACTTTATGAGACGCCTCTCTTCACTAAAATGATTGGGCATGGTAAGGGTTGCCCATGGTCATGCCCATTCTATGGTAGGAAAATTGAATACAAGCCATTACCCAACACTGAGGAGGCCACAAGGAGGGTTTTGGGCATATTGGTTTCACCCCACTTCACTGAGGATGATGCCTCATACGCCGCTAAGATAATTAAGGAAACCCTAACTAAGCAATGACCATTACACTGGCGCACGGCTGCATTGCAAGGGCCTAATGCTTAAATCCCTCAACCCCACTGGCCCCTATGAGCATTAGGTTTGAGGTTGTGGATGTTAAGTACCCACCCAACTCAAACGTGATAATAGGGTACTCCCACTTCATAATGACGGTTGAGGATCTTTACGAAGCCCTAGTCACATCAGTACCGGGGATTAAGTTTGGGTTAGCGTTCTGTGAGGCCAGTGGGAAGAGGCTTATTAGGCATGAGGGCAATGATGAGGAGCTCAGGAACGCTGCAATAGACCTATGCTCAAAAATAGCTGCAGGCCACGTCTTCGTCATATTCATAAGGAACGCCTACCCCATAAACGTCCTAAACGCCATTAAGAACGTAAGGGAGGTCACCAGGATACTGGCCGCCACCGGTAACCCACTCTCCATAATAGTGGCTGAGATAGCCCCAGAACGTAGGGGTGTGATTGGGGTCGTTGACGGGCACTCACCCCTAGGCGTCGAGGGGCCTGAGGACGCTAAGGAGCGTAAGGAGATTGTGAGGAAGTTCGGCTACAAGGTATCGCTTTAAGTAAACATGTCAACCTGCGATGAGGTTTACTGGGACTTGAGGAGCATCATTGAGGTGGTTTGCGGTCCATTATCAATGCTGAGGAGGGTTAAGGGAATTACGGCAATCGATGACGTGGCTGTTCACGTGGACGACGTGGATAAGGTACCTGAAGATATCGGTGTCTTTAAGGTGGGGGTTGTTGGGTTCTCGAATAGGGCAATCTACGTGGGTGGACTCCCACACATAAGCCTAGAGGACTACGTAGCCTCAATACCCCTGAATAGGGAGGAGTACACCAGGCTACTGAGTAACTTTAACCTAGGGAACCTAAACATACCACTAACCCTTAGGCTGGCGGAGGAGGCGGGGACACTGAAGGAGGTGGACAGGTTGCTTAGAGCGTATGGGATAAACCTACAACCGGAGTAGTTACCCACCTCCCCTATTGCGGAGAGTTAGCTGTTTCAGCGTGTTCGTAGAGATTATCATAGGGCAGCTAAGGTTTAACTAATGGACCAACCCTTAAAGGGTTCATACCAGCCCAAGGAACAAGGTTTAAACCAACTTAAGTTGTTCATGTAGTTTGTGAGGGAAGCCTTATAAGCCCTCAAAGTAATATGCCCACTCAAGCGGGGGTGCCCGAGCTTGGTCAAAGGGGGCGGGTTGAGGTCCCGTTGGCGTAGGCCTGCGTGGGTTCAAATCCCACCCCCCGCACCATGTACTTTTGTGCTCCAAATTGTTACCTACGTAGTGAGTTTATGGTGAGAATTACGTTGAATCATTAAGCTGACTTTTATACTATGGAGGATCTCCTAGGATTTCCATTAATTAAATCAGATGAGCGGCAGGTTCAATCTAGTTCCTGTCTTAACTTCACAATACTTATCGGGGTATCTTGATGCTACATATTGCCTAGCTTCCCTTCCTGAACAATGAGCTGGACAAACATACCTTGAGTAATTTGCGGTGATATCAAGTTGATGCTTTGATGGATTATGAAAACCACCAATGACTAGGTAAACCTCACCGTACAGCTCATGAACTCTCCTCGCAATGTTATCAATACCGGGATGTGAACACCCAACAATCAAAACCATACCATGGTTATTAAGCCTAATGGCAAGGGCATGCTCATTAACACCCATACCTCTCATAACGCCTGTTGTGCCTGCATCCCTTAGTATTTCCGTGGGCTTTACCGTTGTAATGGGTGTTAGACCCCAGCCCCTCAACACCTCGTCATCCTCAGGTACATAAACCATTAACCCCCTCTTAACCTCGCCCACATACTTAAAGCCACCGTAATGGTCTGCATGGTAGTGGCTGAGGAAAGCCACATTGACTTTACTCAAGTCGATACCTAAAGATGCTGCATTATTCTCAATAACCCTAGGCTCTGTATCTGCATCATAGAGTATTGACCACCTCTCAGTCTCTACGTAAACACTCCATCCCCAATCGCTTAATAGTGGTGGGTTGGGTTCATTATCATTGATGACTACTAACCTCACCCACTTAACCACAGCATCTAGGTGCCTATTAATGCTTTATAAGCATATACATACCGGTGATGCTGAGTTAGGATCGCATTGATTACGCATTGGCACCTAGTACTCAAATTTTAATGGTGGTATTGGATCACCATATAGTCTCCCTGCCTCAATTAGCCTTTGTCTCTGCTCCTCAAGTACCTCAAATAATTTTCTCGGCGTTGTTGACACCTCTGAGTATATCTTCCATACCCTCTCTATCTTATTAAGGAGCCTCCCAACCCTTATCGCGAATTGCCTATTGTAATCCTCAAGCCCATAATCCCTACCGAGAACATTATGGAATAGCCTCCTCAAGTCCTCGTACCTCGGCACATAACCTATCGGCGTTTTTACGGCACCAACCTCATTATGTATCCTCCTCTCCATCCACTGGAGCCAAACCCTCTTATCCTCCTTACTATTTAAGAATCTGCCCTGCTCATCCCTAAGGAAGTAATTAACACCAAATATCCTCGGCGGATTCTTCAAGTTTTCGCCAAACTTTAGGTAATTAGTTATATAAATGCCTAGGTCAACTGAAAGGAAGTCTAGGTTAGCCATTGGGTTAAACTCCCTTTCCCCAGTCTTACCTATTACTGCAGCTGTCCTCTCCGACTCTATGGATGCCGCTATGGTCACTACACCATGGTCCCAATTAAAGGATTCAAAGACAGGCACCCAAGTATCTGGATCCCTACCGCCAAATATTAAACCACCAACTACTACTCCATTGGGATCGTCATACCTAGGATCCAGGTTCCTGAAGGCCTTCAGTGATACCGTGAACCTGGCATTGGGGTGAGATGGCGGTATTGGATTACCCTTATCGTCAGTCTTACCTTTCCACCACTTACCCGTGTAGTTGATACCCCTCTCAGGCACGGGTTCCCCCTTACCATTCCAGTAAACGTCACCGTCCTCGGTAATTAGGACATTCGAGAATATGACCTCGCCGGGTTTCGTAAGGACCTCATAGATTAATGGGTCATCAATTAGGTTGATACCTTCGATTATGCCGAAAACCCCAGCCTCAGGATTCACGGCCCTGACCTCACCATTGATATTCCTTAAGAATGCCAAGTCATCACCTATTAATCTACCAAGCATTGCTGTGGAGGTCTTACCAGACATGGATGGGAATGCGCCTGTGAAGTACGTAGCTCTGCCTCCAGGGCCCTCAACACCTATTATGAACATGTGCTCGCTAAGCCAACCCTCCTCCATAGCCCTCTTAATCGTTAGCCTAAGCGCTAACTTCTTCAAACCTATGCTGTTGCCGCCATACTGCGTATTCACAGAGTATACTGTTTCACCAGGTAGGTCTATGTATATCCTCCTCTGCTTAATGTTCCTACTTTGCCCCATCTCATTTAATTCCCCCTGGGAGTGAATAAACCTTAGAAATCTAACCCTCTCACCTTGCCTAACAAACTCATCATAGGCAGGTCTATACAGAATGTTCTCGCTATGCATTACATAATAAGAGTCCGTTACTTGAACTGCCAATATACTGAAGGGTGAACCCTTTGGGCCAAGTGAGTAAAAGCCAACCAACATCTCCTTACCCTTCATTACACCGCTGAGTAATGAAAACATTTCCCTGAGACCTTCATCACGATCCTTTGTCCTTATGAACGGCAACCTTTGACTACCCGGTAGTAGTATTGCTGTGTCTTCACGGGCCCTTGCCTGATCAAAAGGGCTATCAAAATGGACAGTATGCCCAGGAGTTTTGAGAGGTATTTCCTCGCCTGTTTCTATAGCTCTCCTCCTAATGTACTCTAGATCCTCAGGACTACCTGTGGATATAAATACGGAGGAAGGCTTACAGAGATCTGTAACCCAGGCTATGAATTTATGGAGATCGTGGTTTCTTATCCTCATTAACCTTTGGTACATTTCATAGCTCATACTACTGTGGAGCACATAGTCAACATCGTCTATCTCATGATTCATTAGTTTATCACCCACTTTCACCATGGTTAATTACCCTACTTCGTTACCATTATCAATTATACTCATAAATAAATTCAGCAATCGTCGATTAAGTTAAAATAAGATGAATGTGATATATCAACATCCGCATGATGGATGCGACAATAATGTTTAACTCAGTATATCACTCATCTGCTTCAAGTTCTCATAATAAGTCATATTCATATACAGTTACTTTCATCATAATGTATGTTGAGTTCATTTTGCAAAGTCAGCATATTTTAATCATACGCCGACCATAGGGTCATTATCTCTCACGTAGTAGTGACGTATATACTCCCAGGAAGCTTAGGGCTGCGGCAACCATTAACGTTACCCTGAGTCCATCAATGAACGCTTGGTAAACAGTTACCTTAACCATCGGAACCCCTGTGAATAGGTATAGCACCGCGTACTTACCTAGGTACTTAGTTAATATGGAGCCTGCTATAGCGATGCTAAGTAACTGCCCAGTGAACCTCATGGTTCCTAAAACACCTGACGCAACACCATACTTATCCCTGCTCACCGAGCTCATCACTGAATTCGTGTTTGGTGCCGAGAATAAGCCGAAGCCTATACCCAGTGTGGATAGGGCAATTAATATGTTAGTTATACTTCTTATGTTGAGTGTGAGGAGTAGTATGAAGGATAAGCCAATTAGGCCCATGCCCAGTGCCGCTATTTCCCTTGAACCATACACATCAGATAACCTACCGCTCACCGGCGATAGGATAACCATGAAAATCGGTTCCAATACTAATATTAAACCGGCCTCGAAGGGGTTATAACCTAGGATCACTTGCAGGTAGAGTGAGAAGATGAATGGTACAAAGTAGGTACTTATGTAGTTCAACAGAGCAGTCACGTTACCGGCCATGAAGGAGACGTTACCAGTGAATAACCTTAAGTCAAGCATCGGGTACTTAACCCTACCCTCCAGCAGTATAAAGACTATTAACGAGACTACGCCTACCATGAGTAGGTAGGCGTAATTTAACCATCCATTTAATGAGGACAATATGAGGTACATTACTATTGAAATTAAGGCTAGGGAGAACGTGAGGGCGCCAATGGTATCCAGGGATTCACCACGCCTGGCAACCTCGATGCTCCTCATGGATGCGTAGGACACGGCTAAACCAATCAACGAGAGCATGGTGCTAATCAGCAGTATGTACCTCCAACCCAGGAATTGGGTGATAATGCCACCTAGGAATGGCGCCGATGTTAAACCAATGTAAACCGCCATGGCATTAATACCCAGTGCAAACCCCCTCTCACCCTCAGGGAAGACTTGGCTCACTATGGCGGTTGAACTTGGGGATAAGATGGCTGAGCCAAGGCCCATTATAAACGATGCAGCGATTAAAAGGTATATACTAGTTGATAGGGCACCCATTAATGAACCAATGGTGAATACCACAAGGCCAACCCTGAAGATACCCACCCTACCGTATATGTCGGCAATCCTACCCAGCAGAATCATTAGGGTCGGTAATGGTATTAGGTAAACCACTGGCATGTAGATTAAGGTGTACAGTGAGGCATGGAAAAACCTACCAAGCACAGGAATGATAAATGATAGAACAGTTGAGTTGTACGGGGTTTGAAAGGCTGCTAGGGAGGTTGTGAGCAGTATTAGGCGCTTAATACCCTTACTTAACGCCATAAACCCGGAACCAGCTTAACCCAAATAAGCATTAAGCTAAGGTTCCTTCTTCCGGTGATAGGTAATACCGGAAGGCTTAAAAATGAGGAATGGCGACATGAGCTAATGAATGATGGTTACGCACTTAAGGTTGAGAGGCTTACCGTTAGGTATGGTGATAAGGTTGCCGTTAAGGGTCTAAGCTTCATGGTTAATAATGGTGAGGTTTACTGCCTCTTAGGCCCCAATGGGGCTGGTAAGACGTCGACCATAAAGGCGATACTGGGCTTAGTTAAGTATGAGGGTTTAATAGACATACTAGGCCTAGGGCAACCCTCCCCAAGTGTCATGAATAACATTGGTGTGGTCATGGAGACACCGGTGGTTTTAGAGGCGTTAACACCCAGGGAGTTCCTGGAATTTCTAGGTTCTGTTAGGGGTATTTTCAATGCCAGGAGGGCTGAGGCGCTCATCGACGCCTTTGAATTGAGGGAATACCTAGACACGCCCATAGCCGCCCTCTCAGCTGGTAATAGGCAGAAGGTGGCTATAGTGGCGGCGCTGCTTCATGAACCAAGGCTACTACTTCTCGATGAACCATTCAACTTCCTTGACGTTAAGTCCGTTAGGGTGTTTAAGGAGATTATGCAGAGGCATATTGAGTCAGGGGGCTCTATATTATTCTCGACTCATATAATGGAGGTTGCCGAGAGAGTGTGCAATAGGATAGGCATACTGAATGAGGGTGATTTAATAACCGAAGGGACGCTGAGTGAGATTAAGGAGAGGGCTAAGGCCGGTACTCTTGAGGATGCATTCCTTAAGGCCATTCACGCCGATGAGGAGATTAAGGCGATACTCGAGGGTTTATGAACATGGTTAGTGCCCATAAATTAGCCTCCGTACTTTACAGAGAGTTGTCCTACCAGGGGTATACTGCATCTAGGATAAGTGGTTTAAGGCCGATGGACGTTAGGAGGGCTATTAGGGCTGCTAGGTACAATAAACTTGTCATAAGTGTGTTAATGGGTTTCTACATAGGTCTAATGGGGACTGTACCCTACGTGCTTAAGAAGCCAGGCCTAAGCCTAATTGAGACCTTAGTGACCTCATTCTTCATGGTGTTTGCATCATCAATAAACGTAGTTTTCTCACTGCAGAGCACAGACCATATTAAAGGACTACTGGCCACATTACCCCTGGAGCTTAGGTTGACTAGAAGGGCCTTAACACTATCCCTATACATGACCATGGACTTACCCATTTACGTCTCAATCACCGCATCCATGGCCCTATCCATAGTAATGGGTGGTGTACCCTATCCACTTATAGGTACACTTGAGGGAATACCCTTAGGCATCATTGCATCAATGGGCTTCATATTAATCGCTGAGAGGACCCTTAGGAATCCAATTAGTGGTAATGTTGTTAAGGCTTTAGCCCTAGCCCCAATAATACTCGCATCAATGGCGATGGGGTATGTTGTTAACGTGAACCCAAGTGAACTCAACCCAGCCTTATCACTTGCACCTGTGGTTGGTGGATTATTCATAACTGGGTTAGGTGCTCCACTTTATGTGACGATAATGTACATTACCCTTTTCTCAGCGCTGGCCTATGTAATGCTTCAAAGGGCTAGTAATAGGCTATTTGAGTCAACCGTACAGGTTCAAGCCATTAGGGTTAAGGCACCTGGAGTCTTTAGGATTAGGAATCCGTTAATGGCGCTGATCAGGGTTGATTTAACTCAGTCCTTCAGGTCGAGGATGGCTGCGCTATGGGCCCTTCCAATAGGTTACTGGTTAATCACAGTGTTAACAACAATTATAAGTGGTACTAAGTTAAACCCCATGTTAATGTTAACTTACACCATGGAGTTAAGCCTGCTAACCGCCTTCATACCCTACGCCTTATACATGAGCGAGTTGAGGGGTGCCGTGGTATTTAGGCTACTGCCAATATCACCAATCAGAAACCTGATTAGTAAACTAACTATGACCTTAATAGCATACTACATAGCCACCGCACCAATGATGATTATAGCGCTGTTTTACAAGCTGCCGCTAAGCCTTCAAGTACCCATATTACTGGCCTTTGGCCCACCAATAGCCGCCACGGCAGTCATGGCCATTTTATTTGAGGAATCCATAAGTGAAGGTGCTGTACCATCAACACTCACCATGTTTGTTTATGCCCTAATAGTAATGCTTGTTGAGGGTCTACCCACTGCCTCACTATTTGTGGCTCAGATGCTCATAGGTGGCTATGTAATACCAGCCCTCGTAATGCTCATAATATCAATGATCGAATTCGCAGTGGCGCTGGTAATACTAGCCAGGTTAAGTAGGCATTAAACCCTACGGCTAGTGTAACCCACCATCCAAGATGAGGTAACCAGTGAGCATTAAGCCGGCTTCAACGTTCAGAATACCCTGCTAATCCAACCTAGCCTGTACCCTAACTCTGATCATCTTGCCCAGCTGGTTTACCCTAATGAAGTAATTATTACCTTTAAAGGTATCTAATGCAGCATCCACTAACCATGTTAGGGTATCTGACCTCCTCCCCGCCCTTAAGGGTGGGGGTTCCCTGAGGTCTCAGGGGTTACACCCCTTTTTACGGGTGCTACTTTGTTGTGGTCTACGATGAAGGAGAGTGGCTTCTTTATGACTAAGGGTGTTTTGCCTGTTGCCTTCTTCATTATGTTTAAGGCTCCGTTTAGGTCTGAGTGGAGCTTGTGTCCTTTAGGGCAGTGGGCTACTCCTCTTGGTTGTCTCTTTACTTCGACGTTGTGGTAGGCGCAGTACCTTGAGGTGTTGTACTCGATGACTATAAACACCCTCATGCCGTACTCCTGTGCCTTCAACTCAATGGCCTCCATGAGTTTTCTGTAAGTCCACATGTTCACTGTGAACTTATTGCCCTTCTGCTGAGCGATATTGAATGGGTAACCCAGATATATTGTTGAGACTCCTAGTTCGTGGAGTTGCATCAATAAGTGAGAAGCAAAATTCCTGTATAGGTGCAACAACCTCCTCCTCAACTTCCCGTACAGTCTTCTCATTTCGTGGTTCAACTCATCGATTGCGTCACTCAGCAATTTACCCTTGAGTGCGTCCCTAAGGGATTGAATCCTCGAAATCAACCTCTGCATGTAGAAGTAATCCTCCTTTGCTCTTATGCCCTTGTAGAGTAACCAAGTGCCGTCATCAACAACCACGCTGGCTAGGTTGTTAATGCCTAAGTCGATGGATGCAGCCTTATTACCTTTAGGTGATTTAATTTGAATCAACCTCCTCTCACCCTTAACAATGTGCTTGCTTTTCCTTCCAGTCCTCGCCTCCTCAACACCAACCTCCACTGGTATGCATGCATACCATGCTCCTTTGGATTCATCGTAGTGTATCTCAAGCCTACCCTGCTTACCAAACCACCTAAGCCTACCTATGAACTTCACTTCAAGGTTAAAGTCCTTGAGGATAATAACACGTCTCTGCTCATCCACTACATACCTATCCTGCCTAACAACGAGTATTAACCTCCTCCTACCAGTTGCCTCATCCTTCCAGTAGCCGGGTGATGAAACACGCCTCATGAAGGGTGATAGTTTACCCTCCCTCTTCATGTTGAGGAGGGTGAAAAAAGAGTTCCAAGCCTCATTACTCTTCTGCATTACGGCTTAAGCATTAACACCAAGCAAACCCTTATACTTCCCATAGTACTTACCCCACGTTCCTCTGAAGTCCACACGCTGGTGATTAAAGAATTGTTGCCTCCTCTCATAATTAACCTCATTGTACAATCTAGCACAGGCGTCGGCAAGCCTCCTAAGCCTCCTCTCCTGGTAGCCATTCGGCAGAAGCCTAACAACGTTAGTCCTCACATTAGTGTACTTAACCTCGTAGACACCCTCCCCCGGCATTGCGGGGGAAGTCGGCCCCCGCTCCTCATCTTGGTGGTGTTCACCAGGGGGTGTCACCCACGAGGCACCAAACAAAGCACAAAACCAAGGCTAATAAACCTAACACCTGAGACCCACATAGTGGGGCAACCCCGCCATGAATGGCAAGGTTTGCCCACCCATTATCATGAACCTGTCATCCCCTATTAACCGTATGGCGAATCAGCCTACCTCATGTTAACTAAGTTCCGCATTCATTCAACGTGGTATTGGTTTTCAGCCAATACCCTTAACTCGGAGAGAAATTGATTTATTTAATTGGGTACCAAATAACGTTAAAAGCTAAACAACTCAGCCCTAACCCATGGATAATGACTATGTTATTCGAAGTTCACTTCAATGCGCCCAATACATAGCCCCAAATACATGGGCCTACATGGGTGTTAGGAGGGTTTTGGTTAATGAAAGGACCAGGTATCAGCATGTACTCATAGTTGAATTGGAGGACTTCGGTAAGGCGCTGTTCCTCGATGGCATACTCCAATCTGCGCAGCTGGATGAGTACATTTACCATGAATCCCTCGTACACCCAGCAATGGTAACCCACGGTAACCCAACCAGGGTGCTGATACTGGGTACAGGCGAGGGTGCAGCCTTAAGGGAGGTGGTTAAGTACAGTGGCGTTAATGAGGTGGTCACCGTTGATATAGACTACGAGTTGATTAAGTACGTTAAGGAGTACCTCAGGGAGTTCCACGCGGACTCCTTCAGGGATCCTAGGGTTAGGGAGGTTTACCAGGATGCCGTGGATTACGTCAAGGGGACTGTGTCAACTGGGGAGAGGTTCGACGTAGTCATCATGGATTTAACAGACCCCTATGGACCTGAGGTTGGGGCCAGGGTCTACTCCATGGATGTAATTAACGGTATCCACAGGCTACTTAGCGATAATGGCGTGTTTGTTGTGCAGGCTGGTTCAAGCTTCCTATTCCCGAAGGAGTACAACGCTGTCTACGACATGGTTAAGTTAACGTTCCCAATTGTAACCGAGTATCAGGTCTGGGTACCCTCATTCATGTACGCGGAGAGCTTCATAATGGCCTCAAAGAGGGTTAACCCGGCATCATTAACGAGCGATTACGTTGACGCGGTGCTTAGGGCTAATGGTGTTAAGACTAGGTTCTATAATGGTAAGGTTCACGTGGCCTTAATGACCCTAGGCTCATACAGGAGGTGACCATGTTTGCTTGAGGAAACGTTTTAAACATGGTTAACCTAATGAATACCAGTGATGAGAGCCCTCGTGACGGAGTGGTGAAGTATTCACGTACCGGCTGACTAAACGTCCATTCGAAATGATGCTTAACTAGGCGGTTGTCCTCTTTATGTAGCCCTGCTTAGGCATGTAGACTTCACCGTTACTCTTAAGTATGCTCAGTATCTTATCCACGGTAGCCCTATCCAAGCCCTCATTCTCAGCCTCCTTGTAAAGCTCCTCAACCTTAATGGGTTTGTTGTTGTTAATCTGCTCCAGTTTAGCTATTAGGCTCATTAATAGGGCAATCTTCTCCTGTTGACTCCTGGGTTTCCCAGTCATGATAACGTCAATGTCTATGTTACCGGTCTCCATGTCAATGCCGACACTCTGGAGGAACTTCATGAAGAGCCTGATGGCCCTTTCCGCATCCTCAGCGGTGGCTATGCTGCTCAGCCTCATCTTAGCCTCAGCCTCTGTTAACCTGATCAGGGCCTCAAGCTGTCTGGCGGTTATGGCTACTGGTGAACCAGCCTCCTGAACTGACCTAGCCCTCATCTGGGTGTAGAAGCCGACTATCCTATCCCTAGCCTCTGGGGTTAGCACGGGTTTAATGTACTTCCTGGCGTAGGCTATGTACTTCCTAAGTAGGTCAACCTTAATCATGTTTCTGAACCCCTGAGTAACCTCACCAGCGTGTAGCTTGGTCACATGCTCGGCCACTGCCTTATCCCTATCGGCATTGGGCTCATCCCTAATTATGAATATTAGGTCAAACCTTGAAAGTAACGTGACAGGTAAATCCACGTTCTCCGCGACAGTCCTGTTGGGTAGGTATCTGCCAAAAGCCGGGTTAGCTGCAGCCAAAACAGAGGCCCTGGCGTTCAAGGTGGCCAGTATGCCGGCCTTAGCTATTGAGACCGTCTGCTGCTCCATGGCCTCATGCATCGCCACCCTATCCTTGGCGTCCATCTTATCAATCTCATCAACCACGGCAACCCCCATATCAGCCAGCACCAGGGCACCTGCCTCAAGGTAAAACTCACCGGTTAAACCATCCCTAACCACTGCAGCCGTAAGCCCAGCGGCCGTTGAACCCTTACCCGTGGTGTAGACCGCCCTGGGGGCTATCCTAGCCACGTACTTGAGTAACTGCGATTTCGCAGTGCCTGGATCACCCACAAGCAGCACGTGGACATCCCCCCTTATCCTGGTTCCATCAGGCAGCTCCTTAGGTACACCACCGAAAAGTAGGCAGGCTATGGCTTCCTTAACATCGTCAAGTCCGTATATTGATGGGGCTATTGAGGCTATTATCCTATCCCTAACGTCAGGCTGCATGGCCAGCCTCCTGATCTCCTGCTCATCCTGGGGCGTGATCTCTATCTCAGCGAACTCCTTCTGTAGGCTCTCAACATAGTTGACGTTTATGAGCCTTGAGAATACTGGTAACTTACCCCTCCTGGGCTCGAATAGGTTTATTTCAAGCACGCCACTGAGCATAACCCTATCCCCAGGTTTAACCGTATCCACCAAGTCATCCGTTAAAACCGCCTCAATACTCCTGGGCAATTGCCCAGAGGGCGTCTCCTCAGGCTTCTCCTGGACAAGTATCTTCTGCCAGTCCGCTATGATGGACTCATCGGTTACGAACATCATTGAGTTTACTGCACCGCACTGGGGGCACTTCTTGGGTGGTTGTAGTGATGGGTACGTGTCCGTGGTTACCGTGACCTCGTAGCCGCATTGATTACACCTAAACTTAGCGACCCTAACGTAGTGCATTGGTGGTGTTTGCCTAAGCACAATACCCTCAATGGAGACGAACCTACCCAGGTGCTCACTCCTAAGCCTCCTTATGCTCATCCTGTCAATTGGGCTAAGCCTAAACCTGGCATAGAACTTAGCCACCTGACTGGCGTACTCAGGATCCTTCTCCCTAATCAACTCGCCGACAGCCTCGGAGGCACTGTCGATGACGATGCTTGGCTTTTCCATTAGGTAATCGGCAAGTTGCTTATCGTATAGGAGGAGGTCGTTGAAGTCTATTATAAGCGACCTCCTCCTATTTACTATGGCTAAGCTAAGTTCCTCATCGTACTTCTCAATCTGCTTCAAAAACCTAGTGAACCTATTAACCAGTTCATCCCTACCCAACTGGATTAATTCCTCACTGCCCACCCCCAATCACCCTACTGAACCATGGGTTAATGACCCTGGTCAACTCCTTGACGAGGATCTCCTCCTCAATGGTTAATTTATCCATGACCTCCTGAGGTAGGCCAGTTGGTGATACGCTAATCATGCTTAGTATCTTCCTTAGCCTAACGGAGACCAGGTCCCTTAAGGCAGTCATCAACTCCCTCGAATCCCCCTGTCCATTGCTTAATGCGCTTAACCTAGCCTTAACGTAGAAGAGCTTATCCAGCTTCGTTAACTCACTGGACTCCTTACCCTCAACCCAATGGGCCCTCTTAACATCATCCAGCGTCACCAGGTCCTGTTGAGTTAGGGATGCGTAGCCGCGTTTAATCAACGCCTCCGCCATTGGCACTGGGAGTGTCACCAAGTCCCCCGCTGCGTATCCGCCGAAGGTTGAGCCATTGACCTCTATCTTCGGTAAATCCCTGTTCACAATGACCTTAATTCCCTGGCCGGACACCATGGTTAAGACTAGCGACAACACTGATGACATGCTTAATTATACTCATGCCTGGAACCCTTATAAGTGAATTAGGTAAAATACTTCCTCATAGTTAACTTAAAGTATTCCCCCTCAGGTAATGGTGACCTCAACCTCGCTTTGAAGGCCACACTTCTGCAGATCCTTAAATTCGGCTATGCACATAACCTGCCTCATGGTTAAGTTACTGGACTTAATCAACTCGATTAATTCGCCACTAAGGTTATAGGCCCTGGCCACCTCCTTCAAATCCTCCTCCGTTACGTAGTCTGGTAGGTTGACAACACCCATGCTTAGTATTTCGAAGAGGGGTGGGTCATTTTTAGCTATGTAATCCACCACATCCGGGAGCATGGTTAATATTAACCTTAATCCACTTAACTTGGGCATAATATTCCTAAGCGCATGTATAGCCGTGGTGAAGGCCCCTATGTATTGGTCATCCTGGGATAAGGCACCCTCATCAATAACCAGGACCAGCCCCCTTAAACCCACCGCCAATGTTAGATTATGGAGCATGGTTAAGAAGTCTATTGGGTAATTGTAGGCGGCGGTTGTCAATTCGTTGGTGCCGAGTTTAATGAACCTTGACAAGGCGCTGTCAAGTTTCCTAGACTTACCCAGCTTCATCACACCCCTTATTGAGTCCTCATTATCCCTAACCGCGGTGCTGATTAATTGGCCAAGCCTCTTATCACCCAATTGAGCCGCATCCAGGTACATACAGAGCCAACTCGCCTTAAGCTCCTTACATAGGTTGAGGGCCATGTGGGTCTTCCCTGACCCAGCCCTACCCACCAGTGTTATCAACTGGTAGCCGTCAATCATCTCAAGCACCCTCCTCTTAACAGCCCTCCAGGAGGGGCCTAGGAGCGTACTGGCCCTCTCTGGGGTTGCGAGTAACCTACTCTGCATCATGAAACCACCTTGATCAGGCCATAGTACCCTGAACCAACCTTAATCCTATGCGAACCCCCATAGCTTAGCACGTACCTCCTTCCATTAGCCCTTAAGATCCTAATAAGCATTTGATCAAACTCAGTCTCACTAATCCCCAACTTACCACACACCTGCCTCGCCACGAGTCCAAGGTCTGCATAGCCTGTGGCTGGGTTAGCGTACTTGGTTATGGCATTGTTCAACTCCCTCACGAAATCATCAGTGGTAACCGTGGGGTTTATGATGAAGCTGTATATGCCCCTAACCTCAGGCGTATACTTGATAATAACCCTGTAGCCCCCTCCAACTCTCTCAAGTCTCAGTAAACCTTCCCCAGCAAGTTTAGTGATTACGGCATCTGGGTCGCTTATCCTCCTTGATAAGGCTTGCCTTAGCTCACTTAACCTAACCCCAATGCCATCTTCCAAATCCTCACCAAGCACTATGCCAGATGTTATCACAAGTCTCCTCTCATCAACATGCACGTTAATATAAGCCTTACCGCATTTTATTAATTTAACACTTAAACAGCGCCACACCTTAGGTAACTAGAGATGTTACGCCACTAGGCTGCCCTGCCTATTCTTCACTATTAAGTCCACTATGAAGGCCGCCGCCTCCTCAGCGTGTTGGAATGGCCTCTCCTGGACCCTATTGTGGAAGTCTAGGATGAAGACCGGGCACTCTGCCTCATTGGCAGCTGCGAAGGCGTAGTACCTATTTGCCATTTGATGTAGTTCAATTTCCTGAGGGGTCTCCTTCTCCCTAATCCTGAGCGCCTCATCCTTCATCCTCCTCTCTATTATGTCCATTGGGTTGAACTCCAAGACCACTATGGCGTCTGGCATCAGTCTCTCGATAATCCTACCGGGTAAGCCTGGATAGAAGCCGCCATGCATCCTAATGGCTGCATGGGTATCTATCAACACGTCACCCGGTATCTTGGCTATTTCCTCAGCGGCAATCTCCTGAACCCTCCTGTAGTCATTAAGTGGGAGCTTCCTCCTCATCTCATCCCTATGACTTATACCATACCGCCTCTTAGCCACATCAAGCATGTAGTCGCCGTAATTAACCACTGTTACATCGGGGAGCTTCTCCTTGACAATCCTAAGTATAGTTGTCTTACCCGCACCAGGAACCGCAACTACAATCAACCTCACGGGTAGGTCGCTCGATAAGGCTTTATAACTTTTAAGGGAATCGACACCATGGTAAAGCCACTGATTAACCGAGGGCAAAACCTTATAAACCCATTATTAATGATCAACGACAGGGCCCGTAGCTCAGCCTGGCCAGAGCGGCGGGCTCTTAACCCGTAGGTCGTGGGTTCGAATCCCACCGGGCCCGCCAGGTTTTTATTGGTGGTTGCTTACCGCATTGAGTAGTCTTAGTGAATTGAACATGTGTAATCGCCTAAAGGCGTCTTTCAACGCACTAAGAACAAAGCCGTATGCGTAATCAAACAATACGTGGACCTTGGATTCAACAAGCTTATTTACGGCTAGCCATTCACCCTTAGATACGCCACAGTGCACATTACTGAAGAGGACTACGTAAACCTCAACCCCACGTTAACTAAGTTAGCAAGTTGATTAACCAGGGTTGGTACGTTAACACATGGGTCTCCATGTAAACGCATCTACTCGCAGTGCCAAGTATCTTCAGAATATAGGTAGCATTCCCAGGTGCCACTACAAACCTCCACCTGGCTTAGGTTAACCCAAGGATGCTAACCTACGCATGGGCATTAACCACGGATGCCATTGCAGTGGCTAATAAGGTTAAGATGAGGATTCCCAGGGGGCTTGCTCATAAACCCTGGTTACTAATCTCACTTTTAAACCAACCTTAACTTAAGGTTGGTTTTAAGCAATAACCCTCCTTGTCTTTCCCGTGTGTGTTCCCTCCATGCCTTTGAATCTTTCCTCTAGGTGTACGTTGCCTCTTTCGTGGTATCCCATTGCCTCCCAGTACCCGTCCCTGTATTGTTTTGTGAATTCTATTGTGGTTAGCCACTTGGCGCTCTTCCAACCGTATAAATGCGGTATGAATGGTCTTGCCGGGTAGCCCGACTTCAAGTCCAGGGGCTTTCCATTCATCCTGAGGGCTACTATTGCATCCTCACTTAACGCATCCTCCGCAGGTACCACGCTCTCGTAGCCGTCTGCTGACCGGAAAATAACCCACTTGGCATCATTCCTCACACCGACCATGCTGGCTAGGTCCCTAATCCTAACACCCTCCCACTCCACATCCCTAACTGACCAACCGGTCACGCAGTGAAAGTCCCTAACATACTTAACGTTAATCATTGATATCAATTCACTATAAGTGAATTCAAGTGGCCTCTCCACCTCGCCAACAATACTCAACCTCCACCTCTCAATGTCGATCCTCGGTATGCCCAGGGCGGCGTAATATATGAACATACTTATGTAGCGTTGATTAGGCGCATCCATAATCTATGCTGCTTGGCTGGGGTTTTAAACCGGTTTAGCGTGTTAACGACAAACCATGTAACCCACCTTACTTACCTCCTTCATATGTTAATGGTGTTAAGCGATAAGTTTAAAATAATTGGCAAAAAATAATGTATTCATGTCGCTGTTTGGCGGTAAAAAGGAGCAGCAGAGTGCCATGCAGAGGATTGATCAGATTGCAGCAGGTATTGATAACCTTAACAGGCAGCAGCAGGCATTACTGGGTGAGTTAGGCAATATAAGGGGGATGGTGCAGGGCATTGGTGGTGAGGTTACAAGGCTCAGTAAGGCTATTCAAGACCTAGGTAACATAGTTAGGGACATAGTATCAGCCCAGGATAAGAGGATCAGTGATATTAATGAACTATACCAAAGGTTCTCCCAAACAACAGACAGCTACATCAACGCCATATCAGCGCTACTTGGTAGGGTTGAGCAGTTGAGTAAGGTTATGGAGGACACCGCGAATAGCCTAATCGCAAGGGTCAATGACCTTAGTAAGGGCCTTGAGGGCGGCCTAAACATGATGAGCGCCATCGATGGCAAGTTGAGTGATGTTTCCCAAAGGTCAAGCCAACTGCTTGATCAATTCTCCAAGATAGAGCAGGTGGCCACTAGGCTGCAGGCGGCCAGTGATGAGGCTATTAATAGGCAGAGGGAACTTGAGGCAAGGCTAATTGAACTTACTAACAAGGAGAGTGAACTTAAGGTTAGGGAGGAGAACCTTAAGAGGAGGGAGGAGGAGTTAAGTAAGGTTGAGGCGGCGTTAGAGGAGGAGAAGAGGAGGGTTGAGGCAGCCTCCAGGTTAATGAACGACCTATCAAACCTTTCAAGTGGAATGGGTAATGCGATGAATGAGTTAATCAGTAGGCTGGCTAACTACGAGAAGGCCCTTAAGGATATTCAGGAAAGGGAGGCCAAGCTTAGGGAACAGGAGATAAACCTGAAGAACCTTGAGGCAAGACTGCAGCTTGAGGCCGCTAGGATTGAGGCCAATGCAGAGAGACTTAAGGAGCTGGAGAGGAAGGAGGAGGAGATTAAGAATAGGCTACAGGAATTGGCTAATAGGGAGAGCCAGGTTAAGGCTAAGGAGGAGCAGGTCAATAAGCTGGCCGCTGAATGGGAGAGGAGAGCTAAGGAACTTAGTGAACTGGAGGCCAAGTTAAACAGCTATAGGGAGGAGTTGAGTAGGAAGGAGAAGGAACTGGAGATCGTTAAAAGTGAACTGGAGAACAGGAGAAAGGAACTGGAGGGTAAGTTAGAGCCACTTATTGTTAGGTTAACGGAGGAGGAGAGGAGGCTAGCTGAGTGGGAGAGGAGATTACTGGAGAGGGAGAGGGAGTTAATCAATTACCAGAGGACCCTGGTAGTTAGGGAGAGCATGCTAGTTGAACTTAAGGAGAAGCTTGATGAGGAGGCTGAACGCCTAAAGGCACAGAGGGCTGAGTTTGAGGAGATTAAGAGGAAGTATGAGGAGTTAGTTAGGCAGTGTCAAGGCCAGCAGAAATAGCAGTAGGGGGAATTGACCTATCGGTGGTTAGGAAGAGTGGGGTGGCTGTGGTTCGGAATGACCTATTGAGGGGTATGTTGGTCGCCACCGATGATGAAATAATCAGCACCTTGAGTGGTGTTGATGTGGTTGCCATCGATGCCCCATTGAGTGGACCCGGTAGGTATAGGGATTTGGATAGGGCTATGCTTAAACTGGGGCTTAGGGTTATGCCGGCCAACTGGTCCTGGATGATTAAGCTTAGTGAGAGGGCGGTTAGGATTAAGTCTAGGCTCGAGGACATGGGGGTTAAGGTTATTGAAACCCACCCGACGAGTGTGCTTAAGTGGATTGGGTTGAACCTAACCCAGTTATCGAGGGTAATGGGGATTAGGGTGCTTGACGTTGCTAACAATAGGGATGTTCATGATGCCGCTGTCTGCGCATTAGTTGCCTTAGCCTACACCATGGGTAAGGTTAGGAGGGTCACCGCCAGTGACGGTGAATTATATTTAATAGAGTTTTAGGGGTGTTCAAGCATTAACTCAACGTAACCTGTGCCAATAGGCACATACCTCCCTGATATTATACTCTCAACAACACCCCTGAACCTCTCACTCTCACCCTTATAGGCCGCCTCGATCAGGTTCTTAACCGTGACCTCGAAGGCCGCTCTAGCCAATGGGCTAACCTTCTGCCCAGCCACTCCATGCCTCCCAATTTGCCTAACCTTACCGTCCCACGTCATGACATCAGCCACCATCATAAGGTGCCTCACGTCAACATCAAGGCCTTGGGCATCTAGGACCTCCTTAAGCTCCCTTATTATCATCGACCTAGCGGCCTCAATGCCGAGGACCTCAGCAACCTCATGTATATCGTGGGATATTGTCCTCGTTGGGTCGACCTCATCCAGTAGTAGTACGGCCTCCAGGTTAGTGCCCTCAGTGTATATTACATACTCATCCGATTCCTTAACAACCAGAGCCTTCTTAATACCCCTTATCCCAGCCACCTTAGTCTGCAGGATCTTATCCCTAATCCTCTTCAATGCCGATATCTCCTGAACCTCAACGGTCACACTGATCGTGTTCCCCTCAACGGTGACCTTACCAGTCTTACCCTTAATCCTATCCAGGGCCTTCTTAACATCATTAATCGTTAACCCCCTGTAGTTTAATGCATCCTCATCCAGGGTTACCACTATCGTTGAGTTGAAGTAATCTATGTCAATACTCTTGGCCACGTTCTCAATGGTGATTGTCTGAATCCTCTTAGCAACCTCATGCGCCTTCTCCTCGTTATGCGCGTACTCAGGCTTTAGGTAAATGGTCATCCTCGGTACCTGGGGCTTCCTCCTGGCATCGATGATCTCAATTAGCCTAGGTAAACCGAGGGCCATGGAGAATTCCCTTAAGCCGGCGTAGTGGAATGTTCTTAGGATCATCTGCGTTGACGGCTCACCAACGCTTTGAGCGGTGACTATACCTATAGCCTCCCCTGGGTCAACCACGGACTTGTAGTACTCAGCCACCACAGCCTTCATGACCCTCTCAAGTTGCCTGCCCGAAACCCTGAGACTACTTAACCTGTTGAGTAGTTCATTAACCAGTTTAGCCGGTAAAACCCCCCTAAGGCTCTCGATCCTGGCCTTAACCTCCTCTTGACTTAGGAACTGCTCAGCCACTTGTCACCACCCTCCTAATTATGTCCTCTACGTTTAACTTGCCGTGGTCACTCTTGGAGACGTCTATGCCATCCTCACCATACTTGAATTGTATTATTGCGTCTTGAGAATCCCTAACAGTTCCATCGTAGGCGATGTAGATGTCTTGCATTGCATTAATGAGCCTCCTCTGGGCATAGCCACTCTGCGATGTCCTAACCGCCGTTTCAACTAACCCATCCCTACCACCCGCGGCATGGAAGAAGTACTCTATGGGTGATAAGCCATCCCTGAAGTTACCCTTAACAAACCCCCTAGCCTCAGGCCCCTTATCCCCAGGCGGGAAGTGCGAGAGCGTCCTATCCGTGAACCCACGCCTAAATCTCTCACCCCTTATTGTCTGCTGACCGAGGGCTGCTGTCATTTGAGCGGCGTTCAGTAGGCTACCCCTAGCACCCGACTTAGCCATTATGTAAACCTCAGACTCTTTACTCATGTAATCGTCAACTATCTTAGACGCCTCCTCCCTTATCTTAGACAGGGTCTCGGCCAGCTTATCCTCCAGGGTCTCCTCAACTGTCTTACCAGGCTCAGCCTCAAGGGCACCCTTATAGTATCTGTCCAGCAGTTCGTAGGCCTCCTTAATGTACATGTCCTTGATTTCATCAAGTCTCCTCATGGCTTCCTCAGGTAGGTTGAGTGAATCCAAGGCCATGGTGAACCCCCTCATGTCCATGAACCTCAGTATCAGCCTGAACATTGAGTCAATCCACCTCCTACCAAATTCGTTACCATACCTCTTAACTAGGACATGCAGCAGTGAATCAACCTGCTCTGCGCCAATAGACTTCTTATCCAGGACACCGGTGGCTAGGTACCCATTAACAACCACTATATATTCATCTGTATCGCACCTATATGGGTCCTTGCACGTTGACCTGAACGCCGTGGCCTGAGTGAAGTTGAAGTCCCTTGGTAGTAATGCCGATATGACTTGCTTCCCAGTCCAAAGCTCAATGGGGTGCATTATGGCTGGTTCATCGAGTTGAACATCATCTCTAACGGCGCCCATTAAGTATGAAACAGCATCCTTAGTGAGGACGTTACCTTTCCTGGCCAGTAGGTAACCACCGCTTATGTAGTCCTGCCTAGCTCCTATTATTGGTCCACCGTACCTAGGCGTTATTATGAAGTTTTGGACAAGCATGAGCATCTTAGCCTCAGCCCTAGCCTCTGGGGTTTGGGGTACGTGAAGGTTCATCTCATCGCCGTCGAAGTCTGCGTTATACGGCGGACACACGGCCAAGTGAAGCCTAAAGGTCCTTCCTGGAAGGACCTTAACCACGTGGCACATCATGGACATTTTATGTAGGCTGGGTTGCCTGTTAAACAATACGTAGTCTCCATCCATTAGGTGCCTCTCGACCTTCCAACCAGGCTGGATCTGCTGGGCAAGTTCACTCCTATCCCTCCTCACCTTAAGCTCAATCTTCTTACCATCAGGTGTAATAACCCTATTAGCCCCTGGCCAAGTCTCAGGCCCATTAATTATCAACTGCCTCATTAGGTCAATGTTCCACTCAGTGACCGGTTCAACGACCGTCAACTCCCTGGCTATGTCCATGGGTACGCCAACCTCGTTAATGCTTAGGTTAGGATCTGGGCTGATCACTGTCCTGGCCGAGAACTCAACCCTCTTGCCGGATAAACTACCCCTGAACCTGCCCTCCTTACCCTTAAGCCTCTGCGCAATCCCCTTAAGCGGCCTCTTACTCCTATGCCTAGCCTGGATTCCGCCTGGAAGCTCATTGTCGATGTAAGTGGCTACATTAGCCTGAAGTGAATCCCACAGGTCAAGTATTGAGGTTGTTGGTGAGCCGGATTCTATGGCGTTCCTAAGCTTCTCATTATACCTAAGTATAGTCGTTAAGGCATGGGTTAGGTCATCGGCGCTTGTTTGGCCGCTGGGCAACTGTATGGATGGCCTAACCTGAGGCGGTGGAACGGGTAAAACGGTTAGAACAGCCCACTCAGGCCTGGCTAATGATGGATTCCACCCAAGTAACTCAAGGTCATCGTCAGGTATCTTCTCAAGCCACTCCCTAACCCTGATGGGGTCAAGTCTAGTTAACTTACCGCCCTCTGACTCTATGTAGAACTTGAATGGTTTATCAAGTTTAATCTTAGGTTGCGGGGCACCGCAGTGTGGGCAGGTTGACCTGGCGGCAGCCCTCTTCTTAACCCTAGTTATCAATCTATCGGCAAGTACCCTCCAATGCCTCCTAAGTCTCTTAATCCTCTCTGAATACCTCTTATACTCCTCATCAGTTAGCTTCAATCTACCGCAGTTAGGGCATGTTGCCCTGAGTATGTCGTATATGGGCTTAACGAACTCAGGGTGGATAACGGGCCTTGTTAACTCAATCCTACCAAAATGCCCTGGGCACCTCCTCCAGTCATTACCGCAGGTCTCGCATCTGGCCTCTGGTTCATCAACCCCTAGCCTCCTATCCATTAACCCACCCTTAACCGGGTTACCTGCCTCATCGTAGGTTTCGGAGGTTGTCACCTCCATGACCGACATTTTTCGTATAACATCCGGTGAAAGGACACTAAACGTTATCTCCTTAATTACCTTAAGCGGAATATTATCCTCACCGCCAGTTTGGTTAGAATAAGACATTCTAAGATCCCTACGTCACCCGTCGGGTTTATAAAACTTTTCTGCTCAAACAGTGGTTTAGCCGTAAGGATTTAGGCTTATGTACGCCTCGCCTTGGTGCATCATGAAGCATATACACCGCATGCAGGGTCCTGAGCCGTATCCACGTCCCCAGAGCACCTGGGCATGGCACCGCTGTCTAGGCTTTAAGGCGGGTTAAGCCTGCTGACTGTTCAATATGGCCCTAGTTCTCGCTGCCTGCACCTTAATCCCCTTATCAACAGGCAGTGGCCTTACCGCCACCGACACCAATGCAACCTCCCTAGCCATCCTTACCACCCGTAGCATCTTAAGCTGCTTAATAGCCCTATATCGCTTATATTCCTGAATAGTACTAATTGACATACATCCACCAGTTAGGCCCCACCCTTATAAGCTTTTCTAATAGTCTCAATACAGCTTGAGTAATCCCCACCACATGATTTAACCATGTTGATCATCTTCACCGCTTGAAGTGTCTCAATGGCATCATGAGCCCTAATTAAGTCCACGTTGACGTAGGCTAGGTAGGCGTGGAGACTTAATGTACCCCATATGGACTCTTCCATGTTAACACCCAGTAGTTCCCTTATGAAGCCCTTCCTGGATACACCAACGCAAATTGGCCTACCTAGTTCCCTCCTTATCCTTAGTATGTTAGCCAGCACGTATATGTCCCTATAGGGCCAGTCATCATAGCGTTTCTTGGCTACCTGCCTATTGGGTTCAAGGTTCTGATCCCTGTCAAGGGGTGGGAAACCTATGCAGGGGTCGATTACCAAGTCGTAAACCCCCATTGACTCAGCTGTATTGATACTCCACCTAGCCTCGTTGATCACGGCATCCACGGGGTTAAGTGTGCTTTGTGTCCTTTCCCTTGCACAAAGTATCATCGTGAGGCCATGCTCCCTAGCCACCCCACCTAAACTTTTATCGTACCTTAACCCAGTTACATCGTTGATAATGTCTATGCCTAACCTAGCCACCTCCGAGGCCACCCTAGGCCTAAAGGTATCCACCGATATAATCACCTTATCCCCAAACTCCCTCCTTAGGATGCCCACAGCCCACTTAAGCCTACTGGTCTCAACATCCTCAGGCACCCAAGTCCTCTTAAAGGGTGCCGTGGACATACCGCCAACGTCAAATACCCTAACCCCAGCCTTAAGGGCCCTATTGACAAAGTTGACTAGTTCAGCTTCACTAGATTTAACACTACCCTGGTAAAATGACTCAGGGCTCACATTGATGACCGCCATCACCTCAGGTGGGTTTAGCCTAAGCCTCATTAAGACTAGGCCATGGCACTTCCTAAAAATACCTAATCCCAAGTTAACAGCGGTATTGAAGTGAGCGTGATATGGGCGGTTATGACCATCGGGAGGTTATGTATTGCATTCATTTAACCTAGAGTCACCTTAAAGTTAGGTTAAAAAACTACATGCAGATTGAAGACATGCCGGTGGTTGTCGCTGTTGGTTTGGGTTGGCATTGACGACACGGACACGTACGATAAGGGGTGTACAACCTACGTTATGTATAACATGCTTAAAGAGTTCATTAAGACGAGGAGTGAGGAGAGGGTTGTCGGCTACCCCAGGTTGATAAGGCTTAACCCCAATATACCATTTAAGACTAGGGGTAATGCAGCGGTCTCAGTGGGCCTTAACGTTGATGACATTAGGGAGGCGGTTGAATTAGCCGAGTGGGCTGTGAATGCCTACTCCAGTAGGGTTGGTAAGACTAGTCCGGGTATAGTGGTCTCCACCACTAATTCTGAGCACTGGATATACTGGAAGGCTATCAGTGACGTTATACCAATTGACGTGGCCCTTAGGTGGATGAGGAGGCTGGGCGTGGTTCATAGGGGTGGTAGGGGTGTCATAGGCGCCTTAGCCTCGGTAATGGCTGATCTATCAACAGACTCAACCTTTGAACTGTTGGCTTATGGGGAATCAACGCCCAAGCCCAACATACCCACTGGCATCGTTGAGACCCTTGATTCATCAACAGCCCCATTAACCTTCGAGAACATCGGGGATGGTTACACCTTAATACAACCCCACGGTAATGACCCAGTTGTGTTTGGGGTTAGGGGTGACTCACCCTACCACCTACTTCACTTCGCCACTGTATTAACCAGTGAGGTTGACGTTGAGCCAAGGTGGTTAATCTACCTGACTAACCAAGCCACGGAGCATCACATGAAGCACATAGCCAATAAGCCATATACACCAGGCTACATTGAAGGTAATGTGGGTAGTGTCACCGTCATCAGTGGTGGTAACCTTGAAATTAAGGCTTCGTCTGGGGTGGTGTTCTCGTATAGGCACTATGGCTTTAAGAGGCTTGATAAGGCCACGTACCTGCTGGCGTATGGTGGCTTAAGGCCTGGTCCCAAGGACCTTGACCTCTACATGGAGGGTGGGGTGGCCTTACTGGGTAAGGTTGATGTTAATAACCCTAAATGCCCCAGGTGCGGGGGCAATTTGGAATCAACGGGGAGAGTTGGGCTCCTTAGGTGCACTAGGTGCGGGTTAGTGACTGGGGTGCCTAGGCTGCTGGGCTATGTGGGTGAGGTTATTCTTGAGGAGCCCAGGGGTTCTGAGGTTAGGCATCTACATAAGCCCCTGGGTAGGGTTAGCCTTGAGGGGTTGGCCAACGTGTTCAATAGGCCATCATTATGGATAGTTTAAAAACCTGTTCATTGAGTGCTCACTGTGGCTGAAAGAACCAAGGTGATAACGTTCGACGTATACCAAACGGTGCTTGAGTATGGGGATGCGTTGATTAGGGAGATTGGCGAAGCCATAGGCAAGTACTACGGTGAAATAGGTTACACAGTGGACCCAAACGTGGTCACTGAGTACTACAGGATAATGGAGAGGGAGGTTAGGGCCAGCAGGATAATGAACCTACTCTACACCCCACCAATGGAGAATGTTAGGAGGCTGGCTAAGAGGATTAACCAAAGGTATGGTATACCCTTCTCCAGCAGGTTAGTCAACGATCTGCAGAACGTGATAGCGGACACGGTGATAAATTCCCAGAACATTAAGGTTATTGAGGGAGTTGAGGAGGCATTCAGCATACTTAAGGAGGAGGATTGGTTAGTGGGCATAGTGTCTAATGTAATCTTCTGGCCAGGTAGGGTTTCAAGGGCCCTATTAACCAGGTTTGGGCTATGGAGGTTCATAGACTACGGGGTATTCTCGGATGAGGTTGGTTACCCAAAGCCGCACCCAATAATATTCGAGACCCTGATCAACTCACTGGTTGGGGATAGGGTACCCGACGTCGCCGCGCATGTTGGTGATAATATCCAGGAGGATTTCGTGGGCGCATTAATGTACGGCATAGTGGGCGTCCTCTACGACCCAAATGGCTCCTACCTACCCACTAATTCAAGCCCATACGAAGCCATTAAGTGTAAAGCCTACATCATCAGGAGGACGAGGGACGTATTAACCCTAATCGACCTACTCGGTAAGTGCGGTTAAAAAAGTAGTCAAAGCTTAATAGCTAAGCTGAGTCAACCCACAAATGCTCATCTGGTTCGATGCATTAACGGCTAAGCAGGCTAGGATAGCCTCAATACTGGCATTGGAGGGTGCAGCCAGGGGGCATAGATTCCTCATAACATGTAGGAACTACGACTATGTGGTTAACGTGCTAAGCATGTATGGGCTAAGTGGGTATTGTGAGGGGGAACATGGTGGCGATGTTAGGAGTAAGTTGATTAATGGGCTTACTAGGAGCCTAAGGCTACTGGACTTAGTTAAGGACTTCGACGTACACGTATCGTTGACCTCACCGGAGGCCTTTAGGGTGGCCTTTGGGTTAGGTAAACCATCAATAGCGTTAACGGACACCGCGCACGCCTACCATGTCAATAAGTTAACGTTACCGCTCGCCAGTAGGGTCATTGCACCTATTGCCATACCTAGGAGGAAGATAATGGCCTACATACCCCATGGTGAGGGGAGCAAGGTTAAGTTCTTTAATGGGGTCTTTGAGGTTATGTGGGTCTACAGGTTTAAGCCTAATTGGGGTGAGGTTAGGCAACTTGGGTTGAGGGATGGTGAGGATTACGCCGTATTCAGGTTTGAGGAGAGTAAGGCAGCTTACTACACCTATGGCGAGCAGGCCAGCATTGCCATTAAGGCCATTAGCATGCTCCTCAGGGAGGGGTTGAAGGTGATTGTATTCCCCCGGTACCCTGATCAAAGGAGGCTGATTGAAGATAAATTCCAGGGTGAATTAAACAAGGGCCTTGTGATAATACCAAGTAAACCAGTTGATGGTTTACAATTAGCCCACTACTCAAGAATTGTGGTAACGGGGGGTTCAACATTCGCAGTGGAGGCAGCGCTACTCGGTGTCCCATCAGTGTCATACTTCCCAACAACTTACTACACGGATAGATTCATCATAAGGGCTGGTGCACCATTGGTTAGGGTTAAGCCGAGTAGGCTGCTGCAGGGCATACGCAAGGCATTAGGCATGAGAAAGGAAGGCGTTGTTAAGGGGCTTGAGGATCCCACTAGCCTAATACTTAATGAAGCTGAATCTTTAATCAATACCGGGGTTAATGGCTAATAGTTTTAAGTAATTACATTTATTATGAGTATTTAGATACCGATAATACCATAATCTATTACCCCTTAGTTTAAGCGTCTACAACGGCTTTACCATGAACCTATGAGGAAGGGTTTATTAACACTCAGTCCCTTGACCGCTTAAGAACCATTTATGGATTGCGCCTTTAAGGCGATCTCCGACTTAGATAAAGAGCTCAAGTTCAAAGACACGGAGGTATGTTTAACTAATGATGACAAAATAGTAATCAAGTATGATGGAAGGGAGGATCGCTTCGACCTAAGTGAGTTGAAGGGAGCCTACGTGGAAGATGGTGTGGGTATAGGTAAGTTAATCTTGGTTAAGAAGAGTGGTGAGGAGGTTGAGGCGGTTTACTTCACCAAGAGGCCTATTGATGACTTTAGGAAATTGGCCATTTTAATCAATGGCCGCCTAAGCGGTAATGGCCATTATGAGGGTTTATCGCTAGTTAGGGAGGAGAGGAGGAAGCCTAACGTTAGGAGTACTCTGCTTTGGTTACTTAACTTCATGAGACCGTATTGGCATAAGATGCTCATAGGTGTTATACTATCCATAAGCATCGCCATGCTTAACCTAGTCCCACCCTACCTACTTAAGATACTTATTGACAATGTGTTTTTAACGCAAACACACTCAATGAAGTTGTTCATTGACTTAACCTTAACATTAATAGGATCATACGTGGCTGTCACAGCTTTATCAATTGCACAGAACTACATACTCAACACGGTTGGCCAGAGGGTTGTAAATGACATAAGGTCTAAGGTCTTTAAGCATGCCATGAGACTCTCGGCCTCGTTCATAGATAGGATATCCACGGGTAGGATACTCTCAAGGCTAACAACGGATGCAGGTAATACGCAATGGTTAATGGTTTGGGGGCTACCTACGCTGATAGTTAACCTACTAACCCTGATCGGTATAGGCGTAATACTGTTCACCATGGATGTTAGACTGGCCTTATTCGTGCTACTACCCACACCAGTAATAGCCTATATGGTCTACAGGTACCGTAAGAAGTCGCATAGGATATACCACAGGAATTGGAGGAGGAGCGCAGATGTCACTAGTGCGTTATCGGATACAATACCCAACTACATGGTTATTAAATCCTTTGCCAAGGAGGATTACGAATCGGATAGGCTTGATGAACTGCTTAATAGGCTTTACGAATCCCAAGTCAAGGTTACTAAGATGAACATCAGTTATTGGCCATTCCTAGGTCTATTAACATCGCTGTCAACTGTCATGATGTGGTGGTTTGGGGGTGAGCAGGTTATTGCAGGTACAATACAGCTAGGTACATTAACGGCCTTCGTGGCCTACATGGCCCAGTTCTACGGGCCCATAAACAACCTAAGCAACATAATACCCTTCATACAGCAAGCCGTAACTTCAGGGGATAGGCTTAGGGAGATAATGGAGGCTGAACCCGATGTAAAGGAGCCTGAACACCCCAAGAAACCTGACCTGAAGGGTGATATACTGTTTAGTAATGTCTGGTTCAGTTACGACAAGTACACGCCCGTGTTGAAGAATATAAACCTCAGAATAAAGGTTGGCGAGAAGGTTGCCGTCGTGGGTAAGAGTGGTTCAGGCAAAACTACGTTATCTAAGCTGCTGCTCAGGATGTACGACGTGGACTCTGGGGAAATTAAAATTAATGGGGTTAATATTAAGGACATTGATCTACAGTACCTTAGGGAAAGGGTAGCATACGTCCCCCAGGAGGTGGCCTTATTTGACAACACCGTAGCCTACAACGTGGCCTACGGTAGCAGTAGGAGGATTGAACCCTGGGAGATCATCGCCGCCTGTAAGGCGGCTAGGATCCACGACGAGATCATGCAACTGCCACTAGCCTACGACACAAACCTAGGTGAGAGGGGTTCATCCCTTTCAGGTGGGCAGAGACAAAGGATATCCATAGCTAGGGCCATTATCAAGCAGCCAGACATCGTCATACTTGATGAGGCAACCTCAAACCTGGACGTGATTAATGAGGCCGAGGTCTACAGGGCAATAATGAACCTAGCCAAGGGTAGGACTACTATATTCGTAACCCACAGCTTCGTTGAGGTTATGAGCGCTGATAGGGTCATAGTCATGGCTAATGGTGAAATAATTGAGGAGGGGAAACCAACCGAGTTGATAGCTAGGAGGGGGGCGTTTTACCAAATGTTCAAGGATCAGTTGGAGTTATTCACAGGCGAGTTAAGGTTACTTAAAAGTGAGGATGATAAGGGTGCCTTAACGCTGGCCGATTACGTTAAGGACGCGGTGCTCGACCTCAGTAAGGCTAAGGTTAAGGTTAGGCCAGGTAGCAGGAGGAGCTTGGTGACGCTCATGGTTAATGGGGAAGTGTACAGTGACCTTAAACCCAAGTTACCGTTCCCAATATCCCAGCCCGAGTACGTCATACTCTACGATAGGGATGGTAGGGAGAGGTTCATGATAAGCAACTATAGGAAACTTGACCCAGAGTCCGTTAAGCTGCTTGAGGAGGCGATAAAGCTGAACAACTTTAAACCAATGACCTTAAGCATTAAGGGGATTGACGTCAAGGGTGATGAACTGGAGTGGCACCTGGTAACCAACTATGGTGAGGTTACGGTTAGGACAAGGGGTAGAAGAAACGTGATACTCATGGACAGCAGGCTAACGTTAATTGATGTGCATGATAACGTGTATGAGATTGACCTTAAGAAGCTGGATAAGGATAGCCTTAAGCTAGTGGCTGAAACCATCTAAGCCGCTGGCCATTCTCACCCTAGATTAACCCCAGTTCAGATTCTATGGAGACCAGTACTGAGTTAACGACATGGCTCGTCGTCAACGGTAACCCACCGGCTAGGCTAAAGACCTTGCTTGCAAGTGACCTGGCCTCACCACACACACTACCCCTAGGCATCCCACCCACCATCACCACAGCCCCGCCATGCTTAACTATTAGCTTGGCCAGTTCAGAAACCTTAATTGGTTCGCCATCCCTCTCGAGAAGTATGACCAACGGCTCACCCATCGACCTAACTAAGTCACCCAGTGGCGTATTAATGAGCCTAATTAACCATTTGCCACCTGGGGGTACTGAACCATATTTAAAGAGCTGCTCCATTAAACCGATGAAGTTAAGGTAATTTTGCGGTGGTCTCTCGCCCTGTGCAAACTCAATCACCTTCCCATCCACAGTATGCACGTAAATGTTCAACATACCCTTGATAGCCAGTATGCTATTTAATGAATCCAGGAGGAACTTGTGGACTATGTCAGGCCTACCCCTACCCTCCTTATTCTTAAGCCCACCCATGACCTTGAAGTGGAGTGACTTATCGAGGGGCATGTAGTTGGGGTCCCTACCAAGTCTCCTAGCAACCCTAACAACACTCTTATTTCCCCTCAGCTCTGGGGGTATTGGCTCCAATGCCGCGTTAATCAGTATGAGCCTTAGTGTTAGCATCACGGCGTAGCCTAACGGTGGCTGCCGTTAAGAGGTTTTAGCGTATTTAACCCATAACTTTCTATTCCCTTACAGGTGGGCGTGGGCGCATTTTTGCGATTTCACTGATGGCGTTGCTCTCCCTCAGTAAGTCCCTTATAGACACAACCCCCATAACCCTGCCTTCATCATCAACAACCACCACATGTCTAATGCGCCTCTCATTCATCAACTGGGCTATCTTAGTCACATCATCGTAGTACTTAACGGTGGCTATGTTGCCCATAGTCCCTACCTGCTCTACCATGGCCCTACTAATATCTACACCCTTAGCCATCGCCTTAATCACATCCCTCTCACTTATAACCCCCAGAACCCTCATGTCCTCGGGGGAGTTAACCACTACAACTAGCCCTACGTTATTTTCAGCCATTAGCCTAACCGCCTCTGAAACGGGGGAACCAACTTTAACTACTATCGGTTTTTTATTGGTTATTAACTCGGAGGCCTTCATATTAACCTAAATTATTTATGTGTTTATAAACTTAACTATTTACTGAAATCGGTAACCCTATTGGTTTACTATGTGATTTACTCAATTACCTGGCCAATATCCTTACCAATTATGTAGCCCCTAATGTTAAGGCCCCTTAGGCCCTTCAGTGAGTATATGAGCCCTTCTGCCTCATTCATGGAATCCCTCCTAACCACCACATCGAAGTCCTCCTTGGCCACTTCAATGAACTCTAGACCCCACTTATCTGCGTGATACTGCGTTATGAAGCCGTAGTCAGCCTCGCCGTTAAGTATGGCCTTGGCTACGTCATCGTGGGTCCAGGCAACTTTGCTGATTGCAGGTGGATTACTAACACCCATTTCCCTTAACCATGCCTCGCTTAGTATCCTGGTTCCTGAACCTGGGTTCCTCTTAATCATCACTAACCTACCCCTCTTAATTTTGCCAACAAGGTCCCTCAGGTTTAACTTACCTAGGCTATGCCTATACCCTATCCCAATCACCCTACCATAACCCCTCACCAAGGTGACCTCATCTAAGACGCCTAGGGATTTTAGAAAATTTAGGTTACTTCCATACGCTGAGGATAAGTGTATGCCGGCTACCTGAGCCCTATTAACCAGCAGCATTGATAAGCCATTCACTGAGCCAACCCAGGTGATGGATGCGTAATCACCTACTAAGTTAGAAAGTAGCTCATCATGGCTGCTGGCCACTATGAGCCTACCTTTAAATTCATCATCCTTAAAGGTTAGGAGAAGCTCCTCACCAAGTCTCGTTAACCTACTGTAGCCACCACGTGAACCACCCCTAACACCTTCAATTAACGCCTCTGATAAGGTGGCCTCGGTCTCCCTAATCAGCCTGAAGGCTGTTGAGTAGGGTATGTTCAATAGCTTGGCAGCCTTACTGAGTGAACCATACTTCTTAACTAGGCTAAGCAGTTCAATAACCTCAACCTTAATATCCACATCCCTAAACCTAACCGTTGCATTTGGCATTACTTAACTGCCTAGGTTACTGAATGGTAATAGGGTTTATAAAGCCAAGCCCATCCGGCTATTTATGATAATGTGCACCACCGTTAATGATGATTATAGGGTTGAGGTTTTCTCAAGGGCAACTAAGTTGGTGCTGGTGGATACCAGCAGGGGCGTGATTCACGTTGAGGATAACCCAGCCCTCCAAAGCGCTAACAAGAGACCCACGGTGGCTAGGAGGTGCGTGGAATTGGGGGCCGATGTTGTCATTGCACCGCATGGGTCGGTATGCTACCCATCCTACCGCATACTTAAGCAGCATAATGTTAAGATTTACGTAACTGAGCCTGGCCTAGACCTAAGCAGCATAAGTGCCATACCCTTGAGCCGCTGGGAGGTGTTCTACTCAAGTATAATTGCTGTGCTGGAGAGGCTGAGTGAGCGTTAACATGCCCACCGCCCTAATGATAATACCCCCCATCGCGGATGAGGGACTATTAAAAATTATAGTTAACCATGCTGAGCGTAACCTAGCCAAGGCTGGCTTCAACAATGTGGTTTTTTGTGGGCCGCTTAGGGGCATATACGGCTTCGGCTCGGCTGCATTAACTGTCTACATTGATCAATGGTATTCATCATCAAGGGGCATATTAACGAGGTGCGGTGAAACCTATCTAACGCCACCAATAATGTTAATTAGGGGTACTCAACCATACCTAAGCCCAGGAACCTACGTAAAGCTGCTTTGGGCGTTAAGGTCCTTTAATAGGCCCATAGTTGTGCCGGCTAGGGGTGGTAAGGGATTGAGCACACCTATACTAATGGCTAACGCTAAGTTGTTTAGGAGGCTAATTAAGTTAAATCGTAGGTTTAAGTTGGCCAGTGCCATGGTTAGGTTTCTCATTGAGAATAGGCGTGATGTACTAATGGTTGAGGTTAATGATGAATGCCTAGGCGTGAGGGTTACTCCATCTGCATGCCTGGGCGTGATAAAATGAATAACAAACCTAGCCCTTTAGGGTGGGGTTACCCCACGTAGTGGGTTCGTAGCAATAGATTATAAAATTATAAAACTCCGGCTTTCCCAATACCTCAGTAGCCCGCGTTAAAGGCGGGTAACCTCCAAGACCCCCCAGGGAACCCTTGCCCTCAAAGGGTGGGGAAGGGGTCAAACGGCAACAGCAGTAACCTTAGCTACGCGCCGAGAACTCCCTAATCATTTTAATCAACTCACCCTCATTAGGTGGTAACTTAATATCCGGTAGGTATTTGCTTATCTCATGCCAAATCATTGGGTTATCCTTAAATCTGTAATCCATGAAAACTATGAAGACTCTATCTTTATCCGACCTCAACCCTCTACCAATGGCCTGCTTAACCTTAACCAGGGCATTCCAAGTGTATACTGCATGCCATGCGTCATCGTAGTTAGCCCTAGACTTAACAACGTCAACGAGTCCATTCATGAAGTCGTTGGGCTCCGGGTAGGGTACACCAACTATGGCCACTACATCAATGTAATTAACATCATTAAGCCTGAATTCAATACCCTCCACAAGCTTGCCGCCGGCCACGGCTAGGATGAGCTTGTGGGGATTGACCTTCATTGATGCCAATACTTCATCAATGGTGGTTGTACCTATCTCCACCACAAGGTCCACGTCACGCCTAATGTACTTCCTAGTGGCCTTAAGCGTGTCGTAGGATGGGAAAACAGCCAGCACACTATGCCTAACAGCATCGTAAATGTCCATTAGGGTTTGGGCAATCCTACCGTACTGCTCCTCATCCCTCTCAGTGTACTTGGTGGTGACCTCCCCGTATATGGCTGCCTTAACGTTGGATGGCTTAATGTACTCCATTAGTCCTATTCTCAATTCGCTCACCTTGACGTTAACCCCAAGTAGGCTGGTGAATAACCTAGTGGGGGGCATGGTGCCGCTCATGGCTATGAAACCATGTGCATTGTTCATAACGACCGACGCCGCAACCGATGGATCCATCAACCTGCTCACCACTGCCCTACCTTCACTGCTCATTGATAGGAAGAGTGCCTTATCCTTCGGCATCTTTATTATTGACCTGTAGAAGTCTATTATGTCACTCAACGCTGAACCAGCAAGTAAAATGCCCCTACTCCTCTTAGCCATTAGCACCTCGTCGAGCGCCTCGTCTAGGTATTCAACGTCATTGAAGTACTCAAGCACCTTAGATGAATCAATCCTCTTTTCACTCTGCTCACCTAAATCTGCGAATAAATCTTTGAAGAGAGCCCTTAACGATGCTAAGGCCCTTAGGGCCCCGGCCTTAATGTTAATGTCCTCTACGAACTTCCTCACATCTGACGTAGCCGCCTTAACCATGGACTCGGTTAAGTACTGGGTGTTTAGGTCCAGTATGGCGTAGGGTAGGTTATGGGCCTCATCTATTATGAGGATTGACGACTTCAGGTCTAGGTTAACCACCTCTGGGGCGTTTAGGGAGAATAGGTAGTAGTACGACAACACAACAACCTTGGCGTTGCCTATAAGCATCCTAGACGCATCATAGGGGCATACGCCGAGTTTACACACGGACTTAACGTAATCCGCCGGTGACTCTAAGCCAGCCACCGTATCCATGAATAAGCTACCGTCAACCCCACTTTCCCTTAACTTAACGTGGTAGCTGCATTGCCCAGTCCTCTTTAGGTAGTTACACTCCATGAGGAAGTCCCTATACGGCAACCTGGAGGTTGAGGATATGCAACACATCCTCGCCCTATTCCTAATGAGGACGTACGGTATGAAAACCCCCTTAATCTTAAACAACCTGCTAATCTCCCTCATGGGGACTGCCGCCTGGTTATTAGTCCTAATCATGTAAACTATCTTCACGGGTTCACCCTCACTGTACGCTAAAGCCGCCGCCAGAGCGGCGGCAGTCTTACCAACCCCAGTGGGTGCCTCAACAATGATGCCCCTACCTTCACCTAGCTTATCGTATATGAAGTCCGCGATCCTAGCCTGCAGTGGCCTCCAATCCCCATACGGCAGATACCTACTCACCTTAGCGTTAACCATTAAGCTTGACGTTAACGGCAACCCAGATTTAAAAACCTATGGTGCATCATTAAAGCCCATTAACATGAAGTTAACCCACACCACCTCAACTTAATGCGCATTAGAGCCAAGCATCATTTAATCCACGTTCACTGCGCGAATGAAGATGAGCGGGGTTAGGCTGTTTAAGGGTGATGAATCATAAGCTTAATTAAGGTTGGGCCCAGGGCGCATGTAATGAGGGTAGTGGTTGTTGGTGGAGGCATCGCAGCAGTGTTCACGGCGCATTACCTAACCCTAATGGGCGTTGAGGCAGTTGTCATAGGTGACAGGCCCAAGTATCCATTAACCACTCTTGTCCTAACACAATCAATGCCTCATGTTGATGACGTACTCCTAGCCAAGGAGAGCCTTGAGGTTTATAGGCAGTTCACTAATCCCAGGGCCATAACATCAATAGACATAATGCCCAGGTGGGTTAGTCTAGATTCACTTAAGCTGGCTGGGGTCAGGTATAGGATTATTGAAGATGCCGAGTGGGTTAGGTTGAACAGTGATGAGTTCATAGTGGAGACCACGGACTACCTTATACCAGTTAGGCGTGTGGTGAATTACCTGAGGGGTAGGTTAAGGGTTATTGATGCTAGGGCACGGTTAAAGGTTGTAAATGGCTCACTGGTGGTTATTGCCAATGGCGTAAGGTACACGGGTGACGTTGTGGTGTTGGCTGCGGGGCCAGGTAACTCTGACCTAGCCTCACAGGTTGGTTTAAAACTACCCCTAAGGAGGTATCAATGCTATGCGTCGCTTATGACCGGGCCGGGTAGGATAATGAAACTGAGCATAGGTGACGACGTGCTTGGGTGGTATAGCAGGCCATTCATACCCGGGTTATTCATAGCCGGTGACGGATGTGGTAAACCTGGCGAGTGGGCGCCGTTGGACTATGGCTGGCGCATAGCCCGTTTAGTGTCGAGGAGGTTTGGCTGGGCGATACCCATCCTAACCAGGTCAGGGACCTGTGAGGTGTCGCCAAGCGGAGGCCCAGTGTACGGTGAGGTTAAGGATGGGCTCTACGTCCTTGGGGGCCTGGACGGCTACGGCTCAATGGTTGGCCCGGCATTGGCGAGGAGACTGGCTGAACTAGTGGTTACCGGTAAGGCGCCTATTGACGACTATAGAGTAGAGAAGTACCTAGAATTCAACAGTAACTGGGACCCATGCACCGTGGAGAGGCATAACTGGCTCACTGTGGTTAAACAATAACTTAAGCCATAGGCAACCACCCACTTAATGAAAGCTTACTGGTCCTCATGGAAGAACATGCGCATCGGTTAACAGTTAATGGTGTTAAATAACTCTAATTATCGATAGACCGAACAATATGAGTAGTATTGCATCTGTTGTTAAGCAGTATAGGCAGTAGGCGCCCTTCTTGATCTGTAGGTAAATGCCCCATGCACCGATGGCTAATCCAACTAGCGATAGGGCGGCCACGTATAGGTGTAGGTTAATGGCTATTAAAAACGCCATTAAGGCCAACGTAACCATGGCCCCAATGGCCATGAGAAGCCTAATCCTCCTAGGCACCAGGAAGCTGAATAACTCGCAGTTGAAAACCCCAGGTAGGCAGGCGTTTACCCTCCTGGAGTTCTCATACACGTAGTAAGCCATCAAAGCAGACCCGGCCACTGGAAGCGCAATCAGAGGGTTCATAGGCCCACGGGTAATGAGGGTTATTAAGGTTGAATGATGCTTGCTTAAAATGCAGTGTTAACCTATTTTATAATGTCATGTTAAGCCCACGACTTAGGTTAGTGGTATGTTTTTTAAACATGAACCGAATGATTGAGTTATGGAGCCAGGTGGCAGGAGGGTTATGGGTAGGAAGTACATGGTTATAATACTTAGGATTAGTGACGACGCTGAGATTAACCAGTATAACAAGGAGTTTGTGAAGAACCTCCTGAGCGAAAGTATTGCATGGTGGCACAGTTATCTGGGTGTTAATGATAATTTATCACTGGACAAGTGGGGTATATACCTAGTGGAGTGGGCTGACGAGGTTATGGTGGCTAGGATTCTTAACGCCCTCGGTAGGGGAAGGGACTACATTGAGGGTAAGATATGAGGACCCGTTAAAGCACCAAAGATGGTGCATTGGGGATTACTTTAAATACGCACATTAGTGGATGTAGTTACTCGCATCACTTAAGGCTCAATTAATAGTTATTTATTGGCTAAGCCTAATGCTAATTAACTCATCGTAAAGCCTCTCCAAGTCCCCTAAAACCCTTGGGCTTAGGTAACCGCCGTCAGCCGCTTCAACGTACTCCTCAAGCTCCTTAACCGACGTCACGGTGACTATCACTGTTGATACTGGGTAGGATAGGATGAATTTCAGGGCTAGTTGGCTCAGGGTTATGCCCAGTTGATCACTGATGGGCTTAACGTACTCATCAACTATGGCCTTGGCCTTAATTAACCAATCCCTCCTCCTCAAGCTCCTGTGGTCGCTGGGTGGGAAGCTTTGGGTGAAGTTATTCGTCAGCACGTTTGAGGCATGTGGAACCCTGGTTATTAATCCAACACCCCCTTCAACACCTGCACGTATCAATGCCCTACCGGGCTCCTGTTCCAGGGCGTTGAAGACGAACATTATTGACTCGTAACCCTCCTCAATGGCGGCTAGGCCTTCATTAAGTACGTTGACAACGGGCAAGTCTCGCCATTTATGGCGGGGTTGCCCCACTATGTGGGGATTTAGCGATAGCTTTATAAAGACTAGCTCCGCTAGGGTTTTAGTGCTTGGGGTGGTGCCCCCGAGAGGGGGTTTCCTACGTTAGATGAGCCGGTGGGGCGATACCCCACTGTTTCCACCACCCCAAGAACAAAACCATTAACCCCCAAAGAGGGGGCAACGCCCAAGACCCCAGCAGTGAAAACCCCGTCCCACTGGGACGGGAAGGGGGTCATTAACCTTACCCCCTCGTGTTGGTGAATGTTGTAACTAACCTTAGTGAAGACATTGACGTCATAACCCCTTAACTCCTCGCCCAAAACCCTCTCACTTAGGCCATTACCATATACGTCAGCCGTATCGAAGGTGTTCACCCCCAGGTCCAGTGCCCTCTTTATTATAGCCCTGGCATCATCAAGGGGCACATCACCGTACATGCCTCCTATGAACCAAGCCCCAAGCCCAATCTCAGACACGGTGAGGCCAGTTTTACCCAAGGCCCTATACCTCATTAAGTCTCACCGTACAGTTGAATTTAAATCGCTTCTGCGCTTCACCACAAGGGCATTCGAATAGGGAAAGGTTTATCTATGTTTATGATGCTGATCTGGGTGGTAGGCTATGAGATTGGTGGCATTAGGCATATTAATGGTGGCCATGCTTTCGTTAGTATCCTTAATTGGCCTAGGGGTTTACGTCCCCTCTTCACCTACGCCACCGGTTTACGTTACTAAATCCTACGCTGTGTCAATGAACCTCGCCCACTCAGAGCCATCCTTATCCTACGTGGAGTCCCTTAGGCTTAGTGAACCGTTAACCTACAGTGAACTGGTTAGTGAGGAGAATGCCACAGCCCCTTGGATTGGGGCCGCCAACCTAAGCTTCACCCTGGTGATAACCAACGCCACCCCAACATCCTACCCCATTGTGCTTAAGTCAACATCACTCAGTAATAGTACTGGGGGTGTTAGGTGGATCCTCAACGTAACCTACCCCCTTAACGGTGGGTTGCAGAACCCGCTTACGCTTAAGGCCAGGTGGTTCGTATTAATCACCACACACATTAATGGCCTCAACTACACCGTGTACGCCTTTGAAACAGGCTACGAGACCCTGGGTGAGGTTTTAGGCAACTTAACGGTGCCCGGGGGCTACCTGCTGATGTATAATGGCTACAGGTACAGCCTATGGCACCACTATCTCTACGAGGGCTCACTCCACTACGTCGTCCCCCTACCTGGCGTGGTTACGTTCTACACCTGGTTTGGTAATGACCTAAACACCAGTAGTAGGGTTATGCCGCTCCCTCCTGAGATTAATGAGCAGGGGGAGTTCCCATTATACCTAAGGTACTTCACTGTGGAATTGAATCAGTACGTTAATTATACCACCGCCTACTCCGCAACGGCTGGTGTCAATTACGTGTTGGGTAATGAAACTGACTACGGTTACGACATATTCAGTGTGCCTAGGTTAGCTCCACTGGGCCCCTTAACCTACTATACACCACTGATACTATACCCCAATGGTACTTTAATTAACCCATCATGCCTGCCATTAAGCTACGGGCTAAGTGTTGTGTTTCAATTTGAGAATCCAGCATACGGCACCTTCACACCAATCACACTCTTCAACGAGACCTCCCAAGCCACCGGCTTAACCTTAATCAACGGATCATTACTGCTTGGCGGCTTCTTAATCAGCTACGACTTCTATAACCTAACCAAAATACTGGCAACTCCACTTAATGGTCTACTAACCCAGGGGGTTAACTATGCTGGGTGCGAAATCCAGGTAGGTAACTTAGACGTACCCATTAAACTGTTTAATGGAAGTCTAGTTAAGGATAATGCCCAGGGTGGTTCAACTAAGGGGGTTACTGCTCATGTATTGTTCATGGCATGGCTATTAAGGTTATTTAAACTAATTAGATTGCTAGGGTTTTATTAAGCACTTAGATAGTTGAAGTAGAGCTTAAGGCGCGTTCTTACCTTGAGCTAGGTACGTGGGATAACAGGAGGTAAATGCTTATTAACGTCCTGCATGAACTTAACCCTGTGCCTAATGATGAAACCAGGATTGAGAGGGATAGGATTGAGAAGAGGAGGTTTAGGATAAAGGATATTGACCAGCTTAAGCTAGTTGATGATGTTTTCAACGAATACACCCTTAAGGCCCTTTACGAGTTAATGAACAGGAGGATTGTACTTGAGGTTTATGGTCCAATTGCACAGGGTAAGGAGGCTAAGGTAATATGGGGTAAGGACTATGATGGTAGGGACATTGCGCTTAAGGTTTACTACACACTAGCCAACAGGTTCATTAATAGGGACCCCTACATAATGGGTGATAGGAGGTTTACCCGTAAGCCAAGTAACCCATTTAAGTTTGCCAGTATGTGGTGTAGGAAGGAGTTTAGGAACATGAAGAGGGCCTATGATGCCATGGTCACGGTACCTAAGCCAATAGCCTTCTACAGCAACATACTTGTCATGGAGTTCATAGGCGATGAAGGTGTACCCGCACCAACCCTAAAGGATGCGCCCCCGGAGGATGCGCAGGCGGCTTACATTGACGTGGTTCTTAACGTGGAGAAGGCCTTCATAGCCGGTAGGCTCATTCACGCAGATTTAAGCGAATACAACATCCTGAATTGGAACAATAAACTGTTCATAATAGACTGGGGGTCAGCTGTTGACGCCTCACACCCAAACCTAGTAGAGTTGCTGACCAGGGATATTAGGACCATAAACAGGTTTTTTGATAGGCTGGGTGCATTGACCATAGATGAGGGGGAGTTGGTTAATGCGTTGATTAGGAGGAGTAGGGGAAGGTATGAGTTCATTGATGGCAGGTTAATGATTGATGGTGAGGACTTGTTAAGTTACCTTAAATTTAATGTGTGAAGTGATGATCCACACGCGTTGCTTTTTCATCATTTCACTTAGCATATTGATAAATACTTAAATCGATGTATATTCACGGCATTGAAGTAAACGTATTACTGCCGCTAATGATTAAGTACAATATTTTGTTTAAAATCTCTTTAAAGGGAGTAATGTTTAAAAAGATTAAGTTAAGTGAGGGGCGATGGCTAGGAAGTACGTGCTAACGTTTGAGGAGGCAAACCCAGATGATGTTAAGCTCCTTGGGGGTAAGGCAACAAGCCTCGTATTAATGACTAGGTTGGGCCTACCGGTACCTCCAGGCTTCACGATAACCACAGTGGCCTGTAGGGAGTATTATAGGGTTGGTGAGAAGCTGCCGGAGGGGCTAATGGATGAGGTTATTGAGGGTGTAAGGTACCTTGAGGCTAAGACAGGTAGGAAATTCGGCGGTGAGGATAACCCACTACTGGTCAGTGTCAGGTCTGGTGCAGCGGTTTCAATGCCAGGCATGATGGATACGGTGCTTAACGTCGGTTTGAACGATAGGACCCTGCAGGGCTTCATAAGGTTCATAGGGAGCGAGCACGCCGCATACGATGCATACAGGAGATTCCTGGCGATGTTCGGAAGGATAGTGCTTGGGATACCTGAGGAGGAGTTTAACAAGCCGCTTGACGAGATTAAGAGGAAGTACGGCGTCAAGGAGGACCCTGAAATACCACTACAGGGCCTTAAGGAGCTTGTTGAGATTTATAAGCAAGTTTACCTAAGGAGGGTGGGTAAGATTATTGATGATCCATGGGAGCAGTTAAGGCTATCAATAGAGGCGGTCTTTAAGTCATGGAACTCACCGAGGGCTAGGTTCTACAGGGAGGCGAATAAGATAACCCCCGACATAGCTGACTGCACGGCTGCATCAGTGGTCACCATGGTCTTCGGCAATGCTGATTGGAGGTCAGCCACAGGCGTAGTCTTCTCAAGGAACCCAGCCACAGGTGAGGATGAACTTTACGGGGAGTACCTACCCTATGCCCAGGGTGAGGATGTTGTAGCCGGTATTAGGACGCCTAAGCCGATTTCAGAGCTTAAGAAGGAGATGCCTGAGGTTTATGAGCAGCTCTACAATGGGGTTAAGCTCATTGAGAGGACTAAGAAGGCTGTACAGGACGTGGAGTTCACTATTGAGAAGGGTAAGCTCTGGTTCCTGCAAACCAGGAACGCCAAGATGAACCCACTGGCCATGATTAAGGTTGCCGTTGATATGGTTAAGCAGGGTTGGATGACCAAGGAGGAGGCTGTCATGACCATTAAACCCCAGCACATACTGCAGGTCCTTTACCCAAGGATTGATGAGGCCAAGGCGCCTAAGCCAATAGCCAAGGGCATAGCCGCATCACCAGGTGCCGTGAGTGGGCAGGCGGTCTTTGACCCAGATTCAGCCGTGGAGTGGGCTAAGGCAGGTAAGAGGGTTATTCTGGTTAGGGAGGAGACTAAGCCAGATGATGTGCATGGATTCTATGCCTCAGTGGGCATACTGACCAGTAGGGGTGGTGCAACAAGCCACGCCGCAGTGGTGGCTAGGGCAATAGGTAGGCCAGCCGTGGTGGGGGCGGAGGGCCTTAAGATAGACTACTCCACGAGGACTGCTAGGGCAGGTGATGCAGTTATTAAGGAGGGTGACTGGGTCACCATAGATGGCTTCACCGGCAACGTCTACATCGGCCAGGTCCCAACCATCGAGCCGAAGCTGCCACCCGAATTCTACGAGCTACTTAACATGGCTGACTCAGTGTCCGTGTTCGGGGTTAAGGCTAATGCGGATACACCCGAGGACGCATCCATAGCCAGGAGGTTTGGGGCTAAGGGAATCGGCCTACTTAGGACTGAGAGGATGTTTAGGGCGCCTGGTAGGCTTGAGTTATTCAGGAGCGTGATACTGTCCGCCAACGCAGATGAGAGGAGAGATGCCTTAAACAAGCTGGCAGAGTTAATGAGGAGGGACTTCGAGGAGATATTCGAAATAATGGAGGGTTACCCAGTCACCGTTAGGCTTTTCGACCCACCGCTTCACGAATTCCTACCTAACATAGAGGAGCTCGTGGCTGATGTAACCAAGGCGAGGGCCCTGGGTAGACCTGACGTTGAGAAAGAGTCCCTACTGGCCAGGGTTAAGGCTTTAATGGAGGCTAACCCGATGATGGGTCATAGGGGTGTTAGGCTAGGCATAACCTTCCCAGACATTTACGCAGCCCAGGTTAGAGCTATACTTGAGGCTGCCCTTGAACTCAAGAAGAGGGGTAAGAGCATACAGGTCCAGATAATGATACCTCAGGTTTCCGAGTACAAGGAGCTTGAATACATCATAAACAACGTCGTTAAGCCAACCGCCGAGGACGTGTTTAAGAGGTATGGTGACCGTGTGGAGTTTAAGGTTGGCACAATGATGGAGACCGTTAGGGCCTGCCTAACGGCCGATAGGATAGCCAAGGTCGTGGACTTCATGAGCTTCGGCACTAATGACCTAACGCAGGCGGTCTTCAGCTTCAGTAGGGATGACGTGGAGAACAAGTTCATGAGCCAGTACCTCGGCCTAGGCATACTACCCTATGATCCATTCGTAACTATTGATCGTGACGGTGTAGCTAAGTTGATGAAGATAGCTGTGGATTTAGCTAGGAGCGTTAAGCCGGATATTGAGGTCGGTATATGCGGTGAGCATGGTGGTGACGCAGACTCCATTAGGATACTCGCAGAGGTGGTTGGCAGAGGCTTGGACTACTTCAGTGCATCACCGTACAGAGTCCCAGTGGCTAGGCTTGTTGCCGCCCAGGAATCGCTTAAGATACTCGGCAGGGCGCCTAAGGTCGCTGAATACTAGGGATGTATTAAAAATCCTAAGTACTCTTAAACCCAGTGCCTTTTTCCTTAATTTCAATTATAGGATGCTTAAGATAATTAATAATACCCATGAACACGGAGCTGCCCCGTATAGCCGCCGCCGTGGCCTCAGCCTCACTTATGTAACTCATAAACAAGTTAACCGCATCCCCAAGTGGGTTGCTGGAGCCCTCCACCTTCAATGCGTCAATTATGTTAACATCAACGCTTCTTAGGCCGCTTGGATTATCCTTATCAAGATTAAGGTAATCTATTATATCATCTCTTATTTGGTAGGCAACCCCAAGCTTCTCCCCAAGTAGCCTAAGTAGGCTAGTGACGTCATCATTAACATTAGCCACGTAGCCACCTAGGGCTATTGCGGCGGCTATTAGGGACGCGGTCTTATTCTCAATTATCCTCATGTAAATGTCCATATTGATCTTGCCGTTTAACTTGTATTCAAGCTCATAGGACTGGCCTATGGCTAACCTTAAGGCCGCGTTGGTGAGCTCCATGGTCACCTTCATGGTCCTGGACTTAAGTGAGTACTCTATAGCCTTAGCTATAAGCAGGTCGCTTGCTAATATGGTGTATTCTGTGCCGTACCTCTTAAATGGTGTTTCAGATCCCCTCCTAACCAGGTGACCGTCTATTATATCATCCTGGAGTAGGGTGGCCATGTGTATTAGCTCTACTGCTATGGCTGGGTTAACGGCATCGTTAACATTACCACCCAACGTATACGTGGTTATTAGGGTTAGTAGGGGCCTAATCATCTTACCTTTATTACGTATGTAGTGCATTGCGGACTCCCTAAGGTTAGACGACATATTAACACCCCTAAGCAAGCCATCAAGTTCATTAATGACTAATCCCAATGCATCAGTAACCTCCCTAGGCAATGCTGCTTCAAGGGCCATATCTAACCATTGAATGCGTGATGTATGTTTTTATATTTTTCCGCGGTTATCGGTGTTTAATATGCCCTATACGTTGATTTGTAGTTCCTGTACAGGTACCTTACATCATCAAGCGTGTAATCCTTAAGTATTGGCCTAATCGACCTAAAGTTATCAACAAGGTTGGGGTCTATCTCAGCCACCACGACATCCTCCTCATAGTACTTAGCCTTAGCAATAACCTCACCCAGTGGGTCAACGATGAAGCTTCCACCAAAGAAGCCTAAGCCATCGTACTGGCCCACCGTGTTAACGTAGACAACGTAGGACACGTTCTCCATGGCCCTAGCCCTAATAAAGGTTTCAAAGTGGGTCCTAGACATATCCGGTGCAGCGCTTATGTAGAACTGGACCTTAGCCCCCTTAAGCATGAGAGACCTGGATATTTCCGGGTAGAAGGCGTCGTAGCATATTGCTAAGCCAACCTTAACACCATTTATTGAGAAAACCGGCGCATCACCCTTACCCACCCCAAAGTACCTGGCCTCATCAAAAACCCCGTAACTTGGTAGATGCCTCTTCCTGTAGAGTGAAATTAAGCCCCCCTCACCCACGGCTATGGCTGAGTTATACACAACGCCAGAGTCCTTGTCCCTTTCAGACATGCCCGTTATTATGGTGCACCTACCCTCCCTAGCTATGTTAACCAACTCATTAACGATTTTGCCATCGAACGGTTCAGCTAACTGTAGGTGAAGGTCCCTGGACATGTAGCCATGTATGTACAGTTCAGGGGTCACCAAGACCTCGTTACCATCACCCCTGCAATTCCTCCTAGCATAATCCCTAAGCCTACCTATGTTGTACTCTGGGTCACCTAATTTACTCGCGTATTGAAGCATGTGGATCCTCAGCATAATGAGCATCTTACCAGGGAAGTTAATAAGCGTTATTAGGACTGCTAATAGGCCATTTTAACCCTGACCACCCCCTCCTCCACCACCGGCGCTAGCGGCCGTCTTCTTACGTTGAACGCCGGCAACTGGCCCAAGCCTACCCGTTGTCCTCGTCCTCTGCCCCCTAACCTTTAAACCTAGGTTGTGCCTAATGCCCCTCCATGAGAGTATGCGCTTCTCTCTCTCAATGTCGTTCCTAGCTGCCAGTATCAGGTCAGCGCCTATCAGGTGAACATTCCTACCTGTCTCAGGGTCCTTAGGCCTATTAACGAACCAACCTGGGGCAACCTGGTGTAGGTTTCTAATACTCCAGTCAAGTTTCCTAACCATATCCTCACTTAACTCACCCAACCTAACCAGTGGGTTAATGCCCAGGTTCCTGCATATCGCCACAGCGGTCGATACACCGATACCCTTAATTCTAGCTAAGGCGTAGGCAACAGCCTTAGACCCATCAAGGTCAGTATCCCCTATACGTACTATCTGCCTACCCTGACCAGTCTCAGCCATTAATGAACTAAACCAACCACCCTTTATAAGCATATCTCAATTTAAGGAACCCCACAAAAGTGGATCCAAACCATGTTAACCGGGTTGGATAATACCATGAACATTATCTTCACCAGCTACATAAATACGTCATTACTGTGTAATGCATGCATAAATTTATGAAAAGAAACTTGAAGTAGCATTTGCAAATGGTGCGGGGGGTGGGATTTGAACCCACGCAGGCCTACGCCAACGGATCTTAAGTCCGCCCCCTTTGACCAGGCTCGGGCACCCCCGCTTAACTATTCCACTGCATGATTAACTTTTAAGCGTTTCTCTATGTTTAAATATTATTGTTAATCAACGGGATCGCGCCATCCCCTCCCTACTTGAACATAATGAGTATCACTAGGCCAATTAGCTTAATTAAGTCCCCCATTATTGATATGTAGGGGTCCTTAACCAGTATTATAGGTAATCCAACCGTGAACACCACGGCTCCCCAGAAGAACACGTGTGTTGCAGCTTTAATCAACCTACCTTCAATGCCTAGGAGCGTTAGGTATAGGGATACGCCTGCTATTGGTTCTAGGAAGTAACCCAGCACTATTAGATCCGCCCCGAGGAATGAATGAATAGTGAGGAGTACTAGGCCGATTAGGGTTATTGCTAATGCTGCTGGTGCCGCATAAACCATCAGCGTCCTTACCCTTAACCTGGCTGAGGCATAGAATACGTAGGCCACTATGCCCATTAACCATAGAACCCACATTATGGCCAACGCCCATTGCGCAAATATTGCCTGTAGACCCATTAACGCTACGCCGAAGAGGACAACCAGAATTAGTACGGCGGCAGCCACACTAACCACGTTACCCAACTTAACGTAACCCCATATATCAACATTACTCATGAACATGCACAGAATTTATAACCCTTAAATAGTATCGCCCTCACTTACCAGCCCCTTAGTTTACGTTTCGGTAAGTGTTATTAGGTGGCGGCTTGTTGAACCCAGTAGTGATGATGGGTATCAAACCTGATGATTGATGACCTCACGACGAGCTGATGGCAAAGCTAAAGGTTGCGTAGATTCCATTGAAATGCTTTTAAATAACCCCCATTACGCATTATTAATGGTTGAGGAGACCTTCATAACCTCCGTGGTTGGTAGTTTCCCAAGGCCCAGGTGGCTTATTGAGGCCTTTGAGGCGTTCAGTAGGGGTAAGATGGATAAGGATGAGTATGAGGAGTACGTTAACGATGCAGTGAAGTTGACGGTTAAGGAGGAGGAGTTGGCCGGCATAGACGTGTTGACTGATGGGGAGCAGAGGAGGACAAGCTTCGTCGCCTTCGTCGGCCAGAAGATACCGGGCTTCAAGGTAATGCACATATCCGAGATAAACCCGCAGGGCATTGAAATAATGAAGCGCTACAAGGCCCAGTTAACCTACTATAGGCCCGTTGCGGTGGGGCCTATTGAGGATAAGCCGTTCACCGTGGATGAGGCTTCATTCACCCTGAGTATAACCAATAGGAGGGTTAAGGTAACCATACCAAGCCCTTACCTGATAATGTGGGAGGCTTGGCACGCCAAGTACTCTAAGGATTACTACAAGGAACCTGAGGAGTTGGCTGAACAGTACCTTAAACTGGTTAGGAATGAGATAGTTAGGTTAAGGGAACTGGGCGTCCACTTTGTCCAACTGGATGAACCAATGCTCGGCGACTTGATTGAGGCTACGGAGAATGAACCAGATAGATACAGGAAGGTCCTCCAGGAGCTTAATGGGCAGAGGTATAGGGGTTTTAGGAACGAACTCAGCTTGGCTAAGGACTTAATAAACGAGACAATTAAGGGTATTGACGGCGTTAGGATAGGGATGCACATGGACAGGTGGCCTAACCCCGATTCCCCATTCTACGGTATTGGTTACGAGAGGCTAGCCCCCGATGTAGTTGACATTAAGGTTAAGCAGTACGTGCTGGAGTACGCAAGCCCAGGTAGTGGTGACCCAGCCAAGTTCGCCCAACTTCTACCCCAGGATAGGGAGATTGGGCTAGGTGTAATTGAGGTTAGGGGGAGTAGGGTTGAGGAGCCCAGTGAGGTTGTGGCTAGGGCTGAGAGGCTTGCCAGGGTCCTCGACCCATCTAGGATATGGCTAAACCCAGACTGCGGATTCGGAGTTGGCATGTTTAGGAAGTACAGCAGGAAGATAGCCTTCGCCAAGCTACGCTCCATGGTTGAGGCAGCCAAGCAATTGAGAAGGAAGTACTCTTAAAGTAATTTAAAACCAGTGGCTTTGGTTTAAAGGTTAAGGTTTATTTAGAGCAGCTTAACAAACCCGCTGAGGGAGCCATGTCGTACTACTTCGGCGGACCCTTAGAGATTCCCCTAGAGAGGGCTAGAATTCTAATTAATAATGACGTTAAGGATGCCATTGAGGGTAGGTTGAAGGTTAAGGTTGAGGTGAAGGATGATTCAGTGGTGCTAACCCCAACTAATGAGTCCAAACCTGACTCAGTCATAAAGGCCAGACAGATAATACAAGCATTATCACTGGGATTCCCCAGGGAGGATGCCTTGGAGTTGCTTAGTGATGACAAGTACCTTGAAACCATTGACCTAGGGGACTATGTGGGTAAGGATAAGGAGAACCACATGAGTAGGATTAGGGCACTGATAATCGGCGAGAATGGTAGGGTTAAGAGGAACCTGGAGGAGTTAACGGAAACTAGGATAGCCGTTAAGGATAGGGTTGTGGGTATAATCGGTGACTACGATAATGCTAGAGCAGCCAGGGAGGCCGTGGTGATGCTGATTAACGGTAAGCAGCCCTCAACCATTTATAGGTGGCTTCAGAGGTGGAGGAGGGAATTGAACCTAAGGCGGGTTGAGGGGGGATTTACCGGGTACACTTAGTGGTTGCTGAATTGGCTTGATATTGTCGTTGCAATGCTACTTAGGGGGGATTTACCGGGTACACTTAGTTTAACCGAGAAACCCCGAATCATTTAAAAGCCTTATCCAAGGCTAGTAAGTATGGTGGAGGTTAAGGGGAAGGTTAAGGTTGAGGTTAAGTCACCAGACCTATCATCAATACTTAAGGTTGGGCCTGATGGAACACCTTTATTCCCAACCTACATAAATGGCCAATGGTACACCGGTGATTCCTGGATTGACGTTAAGTCGCCAATAGACCTATCCATAATAGCCAAGGTACCACGTTTACCGGGCAACATTACGGAGCAGGCCATTGAAACCACGTATAGGGAGGGTAGGTGGGCTATTCGTGACATGCCTGGTCAAAGAAGGCTTGAGGTATTTCATAAGGCTGCGGATTTGCTTGATAAGTTCAGGGATGACTTCGTCAACATCCTTGTGGCTAATGCAGGTAAAACTAGGTCAGCGGCCAATGGTGAAGTTAACTCGGCCATTGAGAGACTCAGGAGACTTGACCTTGATGTTAGGGGTTTACAGGGTGATTACGTGCCAGGTGACTGGAGTGTTGATGCTCTTGAGAGTGAGGCTATTGTTAAGAGGGAGCCGGTGGGCGTCGTCTTAGCCATAGTCCCATTTAACTACCCACTCTTCGACACGGTCAATAAGATAGCCTACTCAGCCATAGCTGGCAACGCCGTGTTGATTAAACCCGCCTCAGCTGACCCATTGCCAACTATACTCTTCGCCAGGGTACTTGAGCTGGCGGGCTTCCCACCTAAGGCATTGGCTGTGTTAACGATACCAGGCAGGGATATGGGTAAGGTGGTTTCGGATAGGAGGATAGGGGTTATTTCACTCACGGGTAGCACGGAGACTGGTGTTGAGGTTATCAGGGAGGCTGGAATCAAACAATTCGTAATGGAATTGGGAGGCGGTGACCCAGCCATAGTGCTCAACGATGCTGACCCTAAGTGGGCTGCGCAGAGAATCGCAATAGGCATATACAGTTATGCCGGCCAAAGGTGCGATGCCGTTAAATTCATATTCGCCGAACCTGGTGTTTATGACCAACTTAAGGCAAGCCTAATAGAGGAGCTCTCCAAGGTTAAGGTTGGTGACCCAAGGGACCCTGAGACAGTAATGGGGCCGTTGATTGATGAGGCCACCGCTGATGAGGTGGTTAAGGCAACGCAAGATGCAGTCTCCAAGGGGGGTAGGGTTCTTTATGGTGGTAGGAAACTGGGGCCAACTTACATTGAACCAACCCTGATTGAGGTGGACTCAGGTAGGGTTAAGGACCTTTACCTCTACAACAAGGAGGTTTTCGCCGCAATAACAGTGTTGGTTAAGGTTAAGGACCTTGATGAGGCAATTGAGCTTGCCAATGGTAGGAGGTATGGGCTTGACGCAGCCATATTCAGCAATGACGTTAGTAAGATTAGGAAGGCTGCTAGGCTGCTTGAGGTTGGGGCCGTTTACGTCAACGACTACCCAAGGCACGGCATAGGGTACTACCCATTCGGTGGTAGGAAGGATTCGGGCATAGGGAGGGAGGGCCTAGGCTATACCCTTGAGTATGTCACCGCCTACAAGGCCATTGTTTACAATTACAGGGGTAAGGGTGTTTGGAGGTACTCGTAATGCGTTAACTCGTTAAACAGCGTTACGTTAACTCATATTGATTCAACGACGCCTAACCCGTTTAGTGGCTAAACCCCTAGCCATACCATACACGAACACTGACCAGGCGGCAACAATAATTATACCAACAGCCACGAGGAGCCATGGGTTACCGAGGACGCGTGCAATAGCACCCAGTATGGCCATGCCAATTAACAGGAGAGCCCATGAGACAACGGTTAGGTATAGTGCCGACTTAACCATTAGACCCACCTAAACAAGTAAAGTACAATGAATAATAATATAGTTAAGGCGGTGACCATGTTAAATAACATGTAGAATCCCCTCACCACCTTACCTTCGTCGCCAGGCTCATCAATCACTATCATCTTCATTAGTGTTAATGTTGAGCCTTCATCAAGGTTCGGGTATATTACGTAGTTGTTCATGTATGTTGATGGCTTAAGCTTCTCCCTAGACTTAATGCCCCTGGAGCTGACCACTATTAGTAGGCCGTTGACCACATAGGGTACCATAACCAGTAGTATTAATGTACCTAACCCACTGTACAGTATTAAACCAGAGACTAATGCACCAAGCGCATATGTGCCGCCATTACCGTTGAATAACTTGGCCGGGTACTTGTTAAGCGCGAACAAAACCACTGATGGTACTAGTAGCGTCAGTGTCATTTGAAGTAATGCAACGTTACTGGTTATTATTGAGTAGGCTAGGGGTATTATTGATGTTAATATCATTGAGTATGGTACAACTCCATTAACCACATCCATCATGTTTATTGCGTTTGAGAACACTCCATAAACGGCAATTGTCAGTATTGCCACGACTATTGGGTTTGAGAAGTGTCCTATTATCGGGAAGTAGAGGTAGTCGAAGTTACCCATAATAACCAACACCGCCAATGGGTAAAGCACAGAGGCACCAACTCTAAGTAGTTCATGGACATTTGTGAAGTCGTCCACTAGGCCTATTACGCCTAGGACTATGGGCGTTGTATAGAATACTATACCATAGGTTGGGTTGATACCTAAGCCCCCTAACCCCGTTAAGGCCAATGAAACGGTTACATATGCCAGTATGACTAAGCCACCTAGCTTAGGTATGAGGGGCCTGTTGGGTTTATGAACATCAGGCGCTAAGGCACACTTACACTTCAAGATAACGTAGGCTGCTATTATCGATGCCAAGGTTGATGATGCAACCACTATTGGCAACTCCATGGGTAAACACCCATATTCCTACTCCTAAATTTAATCTCGGAGGCTATGTAGTTGAACAGTATTGGTATTGTTATTGTCGCATCAGCAACGACAAACGTCGACATGGCGCTCGGCTTAACCTTACCCCAGCTAATAGCCTCCTTAGGCCTGGCACCGCTTAGAGACCCATCCCACTCCGTTGCCGTGGTTAAGTAAACTACGTAGTCTAGGCCGCCCTTAAACTGACTCCACCATATGACATGGTGCTTACTAATACCCCCACCAATCACCACCGCGCCCAGTCTCTTACTTGAGTAAACTATGTTCATTAACTCCTCTTCATCCCTAAGCACATTAACGTTAACCCTCCTACCCCCACTCCTAGCCCTCTGAACCTCATTGAACGTTAATATTGCCGTACCGAAGGCACCGTCCACAAAACCAGGTATGTAAATTGGTACACATGACTTCCTGGCGGCCTTTATTAACGAGGAGTCGTCCAGCTCATCAGCCATTAACCACAGGAGCTCCCTCACACCAATCTCATCCTTGTTAACCCGGCTTAGGGTTGCGTGGACCGCCTTCTCAACCAATGGTCCATAGTGCTCCCTCCTGACGAACACGTTACCTATCCTATGGATCCCCTTATCCAGGAGCTCGGAATCATCAACATCGAATGAACCCTTAAAGTAAACTCCCCCAAGGGACTTAGCCACATCATGATCCACCGTACCCGCCGTGGTTATGACAACATCCGCCAACCCCCTCTCAATAATCCCCCTTAAAATCCCCCTAAGCCCCGTGGATACTAAATTAGCCGTGAAGGAGAGTATTACCGTTACGTCTGGGTCACTGTACATCGACTTAAGTATATTCGCTGCATCATAAAGGTTCCTGGCCATGAAGCCGCCAATTAGGTTATACGACTCAATAAGGTCCTTAATCGACTCGGCACCCAATTCAGCGTCAGTAACCTTCTCCTCATGGATCATGATGCGTGTACTTGATGTGGGTGTTTTAACTTTTACTCCAGGTTTTGATCTTTAGCCTTAATGCGATCTCTAGGGTACCTATTTGACGACCTTAACCTCCTTAACAACCCCCAGCTTCTCTAATTCATTAATAATCTCCCTAACCCTCCTCATGGTTAAGCCCGTCTTCTCAGCTATCTCCTCTATTGACCTACGCCCATCAAGCAGCTTAGCCACATCAGAGTACTCACTGGGTATGTTAACCTGGACTTGGTTAGGTATTGGTATTTCAGCACCAGGTATCTTGTATAGGTATATCTTGTGGCTCCTCCACTCTTCATAGACGTCCTCGGCCAGTAGGGGTTTCCAACCTGGAACCTCGAAATCATGGCTAACAACCCTGGTCCCTGGCCTTAACTCCCTTTCAAGTTTAGGTCTGAGCATTTGGTTAACGCTGGTTAGCAGGTACATGGTTATCACATCGGCATCGCCTATCGGAACCTCGAAGAAGTTGCCGTGAATAACCTTAACCACGTTCTCCAGGTTGAGTTCCTTAACCCTTCTGAGGGTTTGCTCATAAAGGTCATTCCTTATCTCGACGCACACGGCCCTGGCGCCAAACTCCTTAGCAGCCATTATCACTATCCTACCGTCACCACAACCAAGGTCGTAAACAACCTCGCCGGGCTTTACACCACTGACCTGAAGCATCCTCCTTACAACGACCTCTGGGGTTGGTACATATGGTACATCGTACGGCATGTTAGGCATTAGTAAGGGGGAGTTTTAAAACATAGCTCACATAGTCTTATGGACAAATTAGAAGCCTAGCGCTTAAATGTTGAAATAGCATTTTTATTGACTAATTATCATAAATAGTAGCGTATGTTTTTAATATTTTCCCTAGTTAGTAAAATAAAGCCTTACTTACTGCTTTCCGAATCATGAAGGTTATTCTCTATCGTATCCTCAATAATCCTCTGAACCTCCATGCTTCTCCTGTAGGCTGATTCAACAACACCCATTAATAGGCCTTTAAGGCCCCTCTCCTCAGCGTATTTAATGCCGCTTATGGTTACGCCACCTGGGGTAGCTACATCACTAACTATCTCCCAGGGCTTTCTAGAGTTGAGTAACTTAGCCCCAGACTCTATGACATCTATTGAGAGTGACCAGGCCAGGTCTGATGGTAAACCCACGAGTATGCCAGCCTCCCAAAGGGCCTCGGCAATCATGGCTACGTAGGCAGGCCCTGAGCCACTTAAGGCGGTTATGGCATTCATATACTCCTCATCAACAAGGTAACACTTACCAACGGTGTTGAATAAGTTGCAGGTAAACTCAACATCTAAGTCCGTAGCCCTGGGACCCCTTGAAACAGCGGTTACCCCTGAACCCTCCAGTATTGATATGTTGGGCATGGCCCTAATAACCCTAGCCCTGGTCAACTTACCCAGTACCCTGGTTGATAGGCCTGCAACCACTGATATAAGTAGCTTAGAATCGTTAAGCAGCGCCCCAATATCCTTAACCACATCGATGACTTGCCTAGGCTTAACCGCCAGGATAACAACCTCAGCACCTTTGACAATCTCCCTATTGCTGAGGGTTACCTGAATCTCCGGTAACTCCTCTTGAACCTTCCTTAACCTACGTTCACTTTTAACCGACCCAGCCACTTCATTACCCTGAATCCCCATCTTTAGCAGTGCCTTAACCATTGCCGTACCTATTTTACCCAAGCCGATTACTGCATACTTGGCAATAAAACCACCCCAATCAACCCTAGTAGCTACTTACTTTAAAGCATTACACTATGGAGTCTAATGGGTGATCTAATGGAGGCTATTAGTGAGGATCCAGGGCTAGTGGCTGAATTATAGGCCTCTAATTACCCTACTGAGCATCCTTGACATTTCATCGTACTTCCTAAGTACTTCAACACTTAATGATGGCTGAACTCTCTGGAAGGCTACTTGAAAGTGCCTCATGGTTACTGCAACGTCTGAGGGCATTTTAGTTGATGTAACGGCCTCCCTAAGCGCCATCATGGAAGCCTCCCTAACGATGGCTGCTATATCAGCCCCAGTGTAGAGCGACACGTATAGTTTAAATTCCCTGAGCGACTCAAGGCCATTACCCTGTGATTGGCTACCACCAGCGTTCTCAAACACATCAGCAAGTGCCTTAACTATGTTGGCCATAGCCCTTAACCCACTGTTACCCTTAAAGTCACCACCAGTTAGCATTGCCTTGACGTGGTTAAGTGCCTCAGTTAATTTTGCAACCTCATCCCTATTAACATCACTATGACCCTCTATCTCACTCAACGCCGACTCCACCGCATCACTGACCTTGCTCTTAAATTCCTGAACCCTAATGTTGAGTTGCGTAAGCGCCTTCTCGGCTGATAAAACCCTAATTGCCTCGGCTAACTCCTGGACATTAACATCACTAGACAGCTTAACTCTCCTTGTGTGCACCTTCAGTATCTCAAGCACAGCATCCCTGTCGGGTGGTGGTACGTATATTATTCTGTCGAACCTCCCAGGCCTTAACAGCGCTGGGTCAAGTATATCAGGCCTGTTAGTTGCCGCTATCACGACAACGTTACGCAAGGGGGCTATACCATCCATCTCTGCGAGTATTTGGTTAACTATCCTGTCGGTTGCCCCACTATCTATCCTATACCCTCTTGCTGGTGCTATTGCGTCTATTTCGTCGAAGAATACTACGCATGGTGCTGCCATTCTTGCTTTTTTGAATATTTCCCTTATTGCCTTTTCTGATTCACCGAACCACTTGCTTAGTATTT
>NZ_LCTF01000017.1 GCF_001663375.1 Caldivirga sp. MU80 | reverse complement strand
TTGGATACCTGCGCGAAGTTGCCGATCCTCTCCGGCGACATGTATATGACTTCACCACCGTTCTGTATTACCTTGATCACCTCACGCCTCGCTATTGTTGGGAAGTGGTCCTGGGTCACGCCGGCTAGTATCAGTAGCTTTGTATAATCACTGTCCCAAGCACCATACTCCCACCACGCACCACCCATTGCGTATGATCCACCGGCGGCAACATTAAGTGCGCAGAAGCCGCCGTGACCTCCTTGATTTGGTGTGCCGAACATTGCTGCGAACCATGTGTTCTCCGCTGGGTTGTATTGGTCCCTGCCTGTGAAGTAGACGAACTTGTATGGGCAGCACTCCCTAATCTGCTTAAGCCCCAGGAAGCCGTACTTCCAACCCCTCTGGGTTAGGAATGATGCGTTATCGCCGTTTATCAATATGTCAAGCATGTCGTCATATGTTATCTCAATGAAGTCGCCCTCGCATCTCTCGCTCGTTGGCACCCTCAATAATGGAGACCTAAGCCTCGCTGGGCTTAGGTAGTGGAGCATTGCTGATGCACCTATGCCGCATGTGGCACCTTCGTTCATGGTGAATATGGACCCAGCTATGAACCTGGGTAGCTTCGTCTGTCCACTAATTATGACCTCAACATTGCACCTACCCAAGCAGCCGTAGCAGGTTGTAAAGGCGACAACATCACTAGGTATCCCAGATGCACCACTACTCTGCTCAAAGACCTGGCTGAATAGGTACATCTCCTTCCTGACAGCTAGGTAAACCCCAGTGACTACCGCTGTTGCCCCAACCAGCTTCAGGAAGTCCCTTCTAGTTAACATGACTTCCGCCATGCCCCCTCACCCCCACCATGGACCCCATTGGGGCTCCGCATTAACCAGCGGTGTGAACGGGGCATGGTAGTAGGCTACCGCCATCACTATGTACCTAAGCATGTAGCCTCCTAACATGACGGCTATGAATATTACTAGGATAGCCCACTTGGCGAAGGTGCCCATTGGGTCAACCTTGAATAGGGCAATCTCAAGGAGCAGTGGTATTGCTATGCCTAAGGTTATGACGAAGCCCCAGAAGTACGGTGCGTAGGTCTGCAGTAGAAGTTGAGTTAACGGTATCCTAGCCTCATAATGGTTTGCGTAGGCCACGGTTAAGAATAGGGCCCATGAAAAGCCCTCGAAGATTACTGCAAGTAAATCTACCCAGCCTAATTCATGAATCAAACGCCTAGCATCAAAGGCCCCACCATCAGTCTTAACACCTGGTGTATAGAAGAATCTCGCCACCAATAGTGAAAAGGCTGTACCGTAACCAAGCCCTGAGGATAACCAAAGTATTGGTAAGGTACCATTCCACCAGTATGACTTACCTCCAGCGGCCGCGAATAGGAAAGCTGTGTACACTGTTGCAGCTATGCCAGTTATCATAACCAAGTAGTCTAGGGTTAATCTAGTTGGCCTAACTAACCTAGCTAGCCCAAGTGACCTAACTAGCTTAGAGGTTGCCCATGGTAAGTAAAATATGACCAGGAATATTAATCCCCATATGACCATGCCCCCAAGAAACATAACACCCCAAGCCATCCATGATTGGGCTAACCTACCGTTTGGGTAACCAATTAATATTATATTACCGGCCCTCGGCGGCTGACCCAGGTCTATTATGAAGAAGGCTAGGGCAGCTAGTATGAATACCCAACCGGTAACCATGTTTATCTTAACCATCCTCTGCGCCTTACCCCTAACATCATAAAACGCCGCCAGCAGCATTGTCATGCTGCCAAGCGCCGTTAAGAATATCGCAGCCGCAATGCGCCAGCCCCATATCATGTGGAAGCCAGGTGGTACATATGGGCCCCATCCACTCATAACGCTCAACCTTTAAGATTAACCAATCACCTTAAGGCTTACTTTCAGGCTAGGAAAAAGTGGATGATTTAATGATGAAGTTAGCATAGATTTAACTTTCATGAGTTAGAAATTTAAGAGTGTCGGTTAATGTATTAAGAGATTAATTAGGTTATTGGCAATTGGGCACTCGCCCAGCGTATACCCATGAATTCTACACCTTAAGGCTAATGTCCTATACCTAATTGCATCACCCTGACGACCCCAAACCATCAATGCGGCCTCGCAGCTATCCTTGAGGGTTACCGTTGGGAAGAGTTCCAGTATTGCCTTAGCTATAACCCTCTCAGCTGACTTAACGAGGGCTTCATCGCCTATGTATTCGCTTATCGCCTCCCTCACTGGCTTCTTCCTAAACTTCTCCGGTAGTATCAAGAACACTGTCCTTGGGAATGAGTCTACGCAAATACCCAGTACGCTGAGTCTACGCCTCTCCATACCCTTAACTAGTAGCTTCACGTAGTTGAACACCTCATCATCACTGAACTCCTCCAGTCCCCAATTCTGCTTAAGTCTCCTTAGACTTGCGGTGGCTAGCTCATTATTAACCAACCTGCTTCCAGTAATGTAAAGGTACAGTATTGTGAAGTAACCCTTAGTGGTGATTGTATAATTACCCCTACTCATCTTAGCTAATATGCCGTAGTTCATTAATTCCAGGGCCCTCCTGTAAAGAGTGGCTATGCTCACGTTTTCGATCATGGATATTTTATATAGTGAAAAGCCCTCAGCATCACGAACATTTAACCCCTTAAACATAGACCCTAATATTAAATACTTAAGTATAATCATGTGAACCATGTCTAAGGCAACTCCATTGACGGGGTGAACCATATTAGTGATTGCTACTATGCCTATTTATTTTTCTAACTTAGTCATAAATTTGACTATTTAATAATTTGTCAATTTTATAGTAAATACGAGATTTTACTCTTTTTCTCTTTTCCTACTAATCATCGTTGAGATGGCTGCACCGGTTATGTAAAGCATGGACATGGTTACCCCTATTATTGTTTCGATAACCCCTCCTGTAGTTCCTGGAGAAACTATTAGTGCGAATATGAAGCTTACTAAGACACCCCAGCGCCAGTACCGCCACCAGGTGGATGCCTTAACCAGCCTGAACTTGGTTAGCAGTACCATTATTAACGGGGTCTGGAAGGCTAAGCCCATTGAGAACATTAGGGATAGTACGAATTGAACAAAGGATCTTAGGCTTATTGTCGGCGCTACATTAAGTGACTTGGCGTAGAACAAGAAGAATTTAAACATAACAGGGATTATAACTAGGTAGGCGAATAATGCACCCAGGGCGAAGAGGCCCATTGCAGGTAGCACTGATGCCTTAAGCGCACGCTTCTCATGCTCGTAAAGCCCTGGTGATACGAAGGCCCAGAACTCCCATAGGATTATCGGTAGGGCTATCACTATGGCCAGGAATAAGGATACTTGGGCAGCCGCCAGGAGAGGGTCAAAGGGTGATAACGTTATTATCTCAACTCCCCTGGGCACCATGGCGTGTATGAAGAATTTTATTACCGAGACCGAGAATGAGTCATCTATGGAGGGCATAGGCACTATGATTGGTATGCCCGGTGGGTTAACGTCAACTACGCTGTACTTGAAGGCGAAGACTAGGATAAAGGCCACTAAGATGGCGTAGAGTGCCTTCCTCAGCCTGTCAATCAACTCCACCACGTGGCTGATCAGCGGCTGCTCCTGCATTCCAACTAGCTTCTTAAATCAACGTAATCTAAATAAGCTTTCTTCCAGGATTTTGAAAAATTCACGTGAAGCCTAGCCTAGATCAGCATGTAGCTTAACGACGGGTGTGGGTGGAAAAGTTAATAAACCATCGGCTTTATTGACCCTAGGCGGCCGTGGTCTAGCGGTCTAGGATGGCGGCCCCCCGTGCGGCGGTGCGGTTGAAAACTAATCATCTTTATTAAGGCCCTCACCGGCATTTTAAGACATGGTTAGCGTGAGGGATACTGAAGTGGTAATGCTCGAGATGGTTCAGCCCTTTGACGCCAATTCGATAGGTAGATTATTCGGTGGTAGAATCCTTGAGTGGATAGCCAACGTTGGCACGGTGGCTACGGTCAGGTTCTCAAGGGGGCCAACTGTGCTGGCTTACATGGATAGGCACTTCTTCCTAGCCCCAGCCTTCATAGGGGATACCGTGACGCTTAGGGCTAGGGTCGAGTACGTGGGTAGGTCATCAATGGAGACTTACATTGAGGCAATCAGGAGGCACAACGGCGAGGAGGTAGTAATGACCATGACCACTGCCTCCTACGTGGCCGTTGATGAGTATGGGCAGCCCAGGTTGGTTAAGAACGAACTCAAGCCAAATCCTGATGAATTGATGATTTACAACAACGCTAAGGCTAGGTATGAGGCTAGGAAGGGTAGGATTGCCAATAGGCGTGAGGAGAGGTATAATGTTAAGGACCCGACGGAGGGCCTTAGGTGGAGGGTTGAGTCAAGTAGGTGGGTTACACCCCAGGACGCCTTCATGGCTAACATGGTTTCGGCAGGTAGGCTACTGGCCTGGATAGACAACATAGCCGCGTCACTGGCAAGTGAATACGCTAAGTCTGTGGTGGTCACAGGCTCAATAGACGACACGATCTTCTACTCCCCGATACGTACAGGTGAGATTGTTAGGATTGCCGCAGGGATAACCTACGTGGGGAGGAGTAGCCTAGAGACCCTCATCCACGTGACCACTGAGGATGCCTACGGTAATGTTAAGAGGGTTTGCACAGCCTACTACACCTACGTGGCCATTGACGACAAGGGAAGGCCCCAACCAGTTCCACAGTACCAGCCGGCCAATGACTATGAGAGGAGGCTCTTCGAGGAGGGGGCGAGGAGGAAGGCCCTTAGGGATGAGGAGATTAGGAAGCTTAAGGAGACTAGGTTAATCAAGTGATTAACTTAACACCACTTGGCTTAGGCATCCTCCTAACCAGTTCAGGTATCGTTATTGCCTCACCACCAGCAGCCTTAATCTTATCAACGGCTGTCTTTGAGAATGACCAAGCGGCCACAGTGACTTTTTTACTCAACTCACCGTCGCCAAGAACCTTACCCGGCACGACAGCTATGTCACCGTCGTTGAGCAGCCTGTTTAACTCACCCACGTTAACAATAACCCTACTCCTCCTAGGCCTACTAAGCAGTTCAGCCACAGTGGCCCATAGGGCGGCGTTGTACTGCCTGTGAGCCTTCTCAAGGAACCTAACCGTCATCCTCAGGTGGGGGTTTGTTGACTTCAACTCCACGGCTACGCCCCAGGTGCTATTCTTAAAAAACTTAACCTTAAGTCAAGCAACCCAGCATGGGCATACCCTACTTACTGATAGCCCTAGCCGTGGCCCTGTTAATGGATTACGCATACCCAATGCATAGGGGCTTCATGTACCTCATACACCCAGTTCACTTAACGTACAGCTTAGCCATAAGGCTGTATAGGCCGTACTCAGGCAGGGCGTGGGGGGTGGTTGTGTGGCTCCTCTCAACGCTACCCATCCTAATAGCCTACACGGCGCCAGTCTTCATCATCCCCCTGGGTAATGCCTCAATCGCCATAATCATGTTGATCTACGTGGGCTTTGTCATTAAGTTAAGCATCTCACTAAGGCTACTCCTAAATATTGCTTGGGATTACGTTAAGGCTGTTGAATCGGGGGATTTAACCAGCGCCAGGGGGCTTGCCCAGCAGTTGGTTAGGAGGAACGTGTGGGTCCTCGATGAACCCCACGTCCACTCAGCAGTAATTGAATCACTCTTCGAGAGCCTAGTGGACGGATTCTCATCACCACTACTTTACCTAGTAATCATGGGTCCGGTGGGGGCTATGCTGCAGAGGCTGGCTAACACCATGGATAGTGCACTAGGCTACATAGACGAACCCTATAGGCGGGTGGGCTGGTTCTCGGCTAAGGTAGATTCCATACTTAACTATGTACCAGCCAGGTTAACAGCTCTATTAATAATGCTGGCGGGCCTATTAATAGGGAGGAGACCTAACCTAGGCATCTACCTTAGGTACAGGTCAGCCACCAGGAGCATAAACGCTGGCCACCCCCTGGCGGCTGCATCATCAGTGCTGGGTGTGGTTTTGGAGAAGGTTAATGAGTACAGGGTTGGTGAGGGTGAATTACCCAGCTACAACGACCTACTCACGGCAATTAAGCTGGCTGAGGCTGCCTCAGCCCTAGTGCTATTGGTAACTGTATCCTGCCTAGCCGTAGCATCCTCACTGAAGCTGGGATTACTGGGCTCGTTAATTTAATATGGCGGTTAGGCAATTACCTTATAAGGTATGTGGATTAACCACCGGCGATCATAATCCACGGCTTAACCGGCCTAGGATTTACGTGGCTCACCAGTTATGGCACCTTAACATTAATGGTTTTTAAACGCTGTCCCGGTGCTAAGCCTGGGCATGAGTAGTGTTGAGGTTAGGCGCCTGGTTAAGGTGTATGGAGATGTTGTGGCGTTGAACGGCATTGATTTATCGATTAGTAAGGGTAGGTTATTCGCGTTAATTGGGCCTAATGGGGCAGGGAAGACGACCCTACTCAGAATAATAGCTGGCTTGAATAAGCCGACGAGTGGTGAGGTTTGGATTAATGGGGTGCTGGTTGCCTCACCTGAGGCTGGCGTATTCATACCACCGGCTAAAAGGGGTGTTGGGGTTGTGTTTCAGAACCTAGGCCTATACCCGCACATGACAGTCTACGATAACGTAGCCTTACCCCTCAGGGTTAGGCATGTACCCAGGCTTGAGGTGGATAGGTCAGTCAGGTTAATAGCTGAGGAGCTTGAAATCAGCGACCTGCTGAGTAGGTACCCAACCCAGTTGTCCAGCGGGCAACAGCAGAGGGTGGCCATAGCCAGGGCCCTCGTGGGTAACCCCAGCATACTCCTAATGGATGAACCATTCAGCAACCTCGACGCTAGATACAGGCCTACGGCCAGGGAGTTGGTTAGGGGCATTCAGAGGAGACTTGGAATAACGGTTATCATAGCCAGTAATGACCCATCGGACGTAATTAACCTGGTTGATGAGGCTGCCGTGATTATTAAGGGTAGGGTTGCCCAAGTCGGTGAACCAGTCAGCCTGTACAGGGAACCAGCCTCATTGGAGGTGGCTGGCCTAATGGGTGAACTTAACGTAATCGAGGCCGTGATTACCAATCCTCTTTCACGGGAAGCCAGGGAGGTTTACCTTGGGGTTAGGCCAGGGGACTTAACAATAGCCAGCGGTGATTCTGGTTTAAAGGACTACGTTGAAATCGGTACTGGGGTTGTTGAAGCCGTGGAGTTTCAAGGCAATTACAACTTGGTCTTGGTCAACGTCAATGGCCGCATCTTAAAGATGGCAACTAACCTAACCCCCACCGCGGGTAGTAGGGTTACCATAGCAGCCAGGAGGAGCGGTATCATGCTTTTTAGTAAGGCTAATGGCAGGTTAATCAAGGTTAACGATGGGGATATTTTAGTATCCGTGAAGCCTTAGTGGGGAAGCCTTGATGATTAGTAAGAGGGGTGGGTGATGCTGATGTTAATCTTTACAATAATATGAGAGTAAGTGTAATAAGCCAAGGAATACGTCATGCAGTTTATGAAGGCCACAATAGTTATTATAGTGGCCCTTACTTTAATCACTGGATTACTCACTGGGTATTACGTGCTTGTGGGTAGGGGTGACGCCAACCCCAGGATCCCGGTTATAACCGCCTCGCTGTATGCTGAGTTGTTTAAGGAGGCTGGCGTTGGGGCTGGTGTCCCAGTTGCAATAACGGCTATGGGTTCTGTTGAGGCTGCTAGGCAGGTCCTGCTTAACCCGGGTTACTACGGGATATACGCCTCCATAGATCCGTACATTTTGACGTCAATATTGTACCCTAGTCACGATGCGAGCTGGTACATTGCCATAGCCGGCGATGAAATAGTGATAGCCTACTCACCCAAACTCCCAGAGCCACTAATGGGTGAGGTTAAGAACCTAACAGCGGAGGAGGCGGCAGCCCTAAAGACCGGCAATTACCAATTAGCGGTTAACATAACGGTCAAGTTCCTCAACCTAATGTCCTCAAACTACACCATTAGCCTTGCCAGGAGGTATGGGGCTTATGTAATAGGAGCCTCAAACCCCAACACTGACCCTGAGGGGTATAGGGCTTTAATGGTTCTTCAACTAGCCGGCATAGCCTCAGGTATTGGGGTGGGTTATTACGTTAACCTGTTTAATGAATTGAATAGGACTGGGGAGGTGTATGAGGTTTTGGCGGGGAGTGAGCTATTGGGTCCTCTACAGTTAGGTAAGGTTCTGTTCGACATAGCCATATACAAGTCCTCGGCTGAGGTGGCTAACCTGCCCTACTTCCCACTACTACCCATGATTAACCTCGGTGACCCCAGTTACAGTAACCTTTACTCTGAGGCATCAGTCACAATAATCGTTAATGGGAAGCCACTCGTCATAAGGGGGGCACCTATTCAACTGGCCGTGACGATACCAAACCAGTATAGGTATAAGGATGAGGCCGTTAAACTGATACTGTTTCTGATATCTCACCGTGGCCGTGAGTTAATGAGGGGGCTGGGCATAACCCCAATTAAACCGGCCATAATCTACGGCAACTTAACCCAGGTACCCACCCAGTTGAGGCTGTTGGTGAATTCAAGTGAGGTGGTCTACAATGGATAATGGTTACCTACCCTTCTACTTCTCAGTAGTGATACTACATGATTTTATTAGTAGCACCACTGGCTACGCTCATATACATGGGTTTAGCGGACCCCCTTAACCTGCTGTCTATATTCACTAACAGTCAATTCACGCAAAGCCTAACCTTAACCTTCACGGGTGCCATGACTGCGGCGGCACTTGGCCTATTACTGGGCGCCCCTGTCGCGTATGCGTTGGCAAGGGGTATGGTGCCTGGGTGGGCTAGTAGGGTCACCTCGGCGTTATTATCCTCACCAATAACCATACCCCACACCGTGGTTGGCTTAGCGATACTCATAATGGCGTCACCCCTATCACCAATACCCCTGGTTAGGCGACTACCCATAGTGAACTCACTGCTTGGCCTAGTACTGGCCTACTTCATAGTATCTTCACCAATAGCCGTAGGTTCACTGGTCCAAGTCTTCGAGAGGATTGACCCAGTCTACGAGGATGTTGGGTTAGCCATCGGCATGAGTAGGATGCGTGTCTTCACAAAATTAATACTACCCATGACAATTGGCGAGGTGGTGGAGTCCTATCTACTGGCATGGGCTAGGGCCATAAGTGAATTCGGTTCAATAGCCCTAGTAGCCTACTACGTAATCACCCCACCACTGTTTAACTATGTCTACCCAACCTCAGTGCTTGTGTGGTACTACTACGAAACATATGGGTTAGAGCCGGCGTTAAGCTACGCCGCAGCCACATTACTCGTTTCACTGGTGGTGCTTGTCATCATGGAGGCGGTTAGGCATTACCTCAACAGGCCTATTAACGGTTAACCGCCAGTCACGTTAACCAGTATGAGTGAAACCATGTTAACCTGAGTGCCCGTGGGGCCGGTTACGACTAGGTCGTTTAGCCTGCTGAACAAGGTGTATGTGTCGTTATTGGCCAGGGACTCGTCGATGCTTAAACCAGCAGCCAACGCCCTAGACTCCGTGGTGTGGTCAGCATAGGCGCCTGCGGCATCCGTGTTGCCGTCAATGCCATCGGTGGCTAGGGTTAGTATTGATACCTTGCCTTGACCACTGACGGACTTGGCGAAGGAGGCGGCCAACTCCATTGTCCTACCACCCCTACCACTACCCCTAACCGTCACGGTTGGTTCACCACCAGCCAGTAAAACACCCCTCCTCAGCAACGTACCCCTCCTGGCCGAGTCCAGGGCCACCGACGCCAAGGCTCTCCCAACCTCCCTAGCCTCACCCTCAAGCCTAGACGTCAGTATAACTGACCTAAACCCAAGTTCACTTAACATGGTCTTTAAACCTCTTAAAACGTCCATGTTGGTTAAGATAACCCTATTAAACGCCCTCAGCCTCTTCGGCGTTTCAGGCACCACTCCCTTAACGCCGTCCTCAAGGAGACCCTTAACCACCGCTGGCGCACTACCCCAGATCCCCCTAACCTTAAGCACATTGACTGCGTCTACGAAACTAGACTTATCGGGCACCGTTGGTCCACTAGCTATTAGTGATGGATCATCACCAGGTACGTCACTCACGTACAACCCAACGACGCTGATGCCCCTACTTGTGAAGTACCTGGCCAATTGACCCCCCTTAACCATTGAAACGTGCTTACGCACTGTATTAATCTCACTGATGCTCATGCCTGAACTCAACATTAGCCTATTCAACTCCGTCAAGTCCTCGATTGTTAAGGGTGGCCTAGGCAACTCCACCAGGGCACTACCACCGCCACTGATTAGGAAGATGACCAAGTCACCCCTGCCCAGCGTCCTAGATAATTCAATGATCTCCTCAGCCGCCTTGATGCTTAGGTCGCTTGGCAGTGGGTGCGTGGATTCAATAACCTCAACACCACTAACCCTAGGCTTAACCCAACCCCTGGGTATCACGGCTAAAGCCCTCGTCACCTCAATGGAACCCAGTGCACCGTCGATAAGCCTAGGGGCGGCCTTGCCAATAGCCACCACCGCCACATGCCTAGTCTTAAACCTCCTACCGCAAATTTCAACTAAGCCAATACCCAATTGCCTTAGGCACCTCTTAACCACGGGGGCTGGGTCTGATAGCACTAGAATGTGGTTAACTAGTTTAAAAGCCAAATTCCTACCCTGGTACGTAACCGACGCCATGAGCCACCCACCTGCTTAACTGGGGGCCTGTGCGAAGTGTTAATAAGCGGCTTTTAGCTCTTAATTAACGTGAGGATACTGGCTACCTCTGATGTTCATTCACCACACCACCTGGGTGAGTTTAAGGATAGTTTAGCAAGTATTGACCACGTTGATGTTGCACTATTAGCCGGTGACATGGTTGACGGTGGTAGGGTTGAGTACTACAGGATCATCCTGGATCTACTTAAAGGTAAGGCAGACTCAATAATAGCTGTACCAGGTAACGAGGAGTATGATGAGAAGCTGAGAGGGTTAAGGGGATTGAACGGTATGATACTGCTTAATGATGAGGAGGTGGTGGTTAACAATGTGAGGGTAATCGGATCCAGAGGTATCTTGGATAGGCCAACCAAGTGGCAGGAGAGGAATGTTAAAAATATTGGGGAAGTGTATAGAAGGAGGGGTGATTGGTTAATCAGTAGGCTTAGGGGGCTTAGAGGAGCCATACTTTTAACGCACTATTCACCAACATACGCGACCCTTGAGGGTGAGGATGAGGCCAATTACCCATTCCTAGGGACGAGGAGACTTGAATATGCATTATCAACAGCTAGGGTCTTGGCTATACATGGCCATGCTCACCGTTCAAGGGTCAGGTGCGTTAGGCTAGGTGAATCAACAGTGGTTAACGTAGCCTTCGAGGGGGCTGGTTCACCATTCATAATTGATTACAGCAACGGCGCTGTGAACATAATTGAACCTGATGAATACCGTGAGTGCAGGGAGGTCAAGGTTGAGGGTAAGGTTAAGGGGGCTAGGTCCATGGGCCTTGACGAGTGGCTTAAGTAACGGCAGATTCCCTTTTAAACCAGCCATGGATTTACCTAAGGCTAATGAACATCAACGTGAAATATCAAGAACTCGTGGAGTCACTGGTCAAATGCAGGTTGTGTGATAGGTTAGTTAAGTATAGGGAGAGTGTTAAACCATCACTTAGGTTTATGGGTGAGGAGTACTGGAGGAGGCCTGTACCACCGTGGGGTGATTTAAGCAATTCAAGGTTAATGATAGTTGGCCTGGCTCCAGCAGCCCATGGCGGTAATAGGACTGGGAGGATGTTTACCGGTGATTCAAGCGCCAAATTCCTTTTCAAGGCGCTTTACCAATGTGGTTTATCCAATAACCCATACAGCATTAATAGGGCTGATGGGACCATTGTTAAGTGCGTTTACATAACCTCTGTAGTTAAGTGCGCACCACCTGGCAATAAACCCGCAACCATTGAGTTAAGGAACTGTGTCTCTAACTGGTTTGTTAGGGAAATGGAATTAGTTAGGCCTAGGGTCATTGTAACCCTTGGTGCCGTGGCGTGGAGTGGTGTCCTAATGGCCCTTGGTTTAAAGGCCCCCTTTAAACACGGCAAAATCCTTAGGCTGAATGGTTTAACGATATACGCCAGCTACCACCCAAGTCCGAGAAACACAAACACAGGTAGGTTAAGTCTCAACGACCTGGTTAACATCCTTTGTGCAGCCTCTAGGGAGGCTGGTTGCTTTAATCCTCGACATCAAGGAACCCCTCAGGGGTTACGTTGACCCTGTAGGTCTTTAGTGGAGCCTTAACCTGCATGTACTCGCACGGCGCGTCAGGCCTAACTGAGGGCTTCTCAATCATCTCACCAGTCCTCACGTCGTACTTAGCCAGGTGGGCTGGGCAAGTGGCCACGTAACCATTAACGTCAGTTAATAGGGCGCAACCCATGTGGGCGCAGACCGCGTCCATGCCGTAGAACCTATCCCCATACTTAACTATCAGGATGGGTTTATTGTTAACCCAGGCTATGATTGAATTCCTCCTCTCAAACACCTTAACCAGTATGTTAACCCTGAAACCCATGAAACTCAACCAAAATGCACCACTTATAAGCGTTACCCGAATGTGAAGGGAAAAGATTATGGTTTTGAATTTTAATATATCACTTACGGGTTGTTACTGGGCATAGCCCCAGTCGTTTATCTTCAGCTTGAGCACGTACCTCAGCGTTAGCATGCTGCCTATCATGACCATTATTAGGAATAGGAAACTTGAAACAGCCATTTGTACGTCGCCACTCAATATGTGACCACTGGCGCACCCATTAGCCATCCTAGCCCCGAAGAGCACTAGGTAGGCTCCAAAGAAGGAGCCGAGGAACCTCTTCCATGTTGAGTAGCCGAACCTGTGGGCCCAAACCCTCGGTATCTGCGGCTTAAAGCCCATGAATCTCCTTGATATGAACAGAGATGATATTAAGCCGCCTAGGAACGTGCTTAAGTCTGTTATGGGTTCCCAGCCGATCTCACTGAAGGGCTTATTAACCGGTACACCATTAACTATGTGCATACCGCCAAAGAGCTGGAAATATGGGTTAGAGGCAGCCCAATACGGGTTAACTAAGTAAGATAACTGGGCACCTATCCAGGAGTAGGTTGTTGACTCACCGAAGATTTGGTGAAGTATTATCACTGCGACGGCCTCTATGGTGAATGCCGCACCCAACACCAGTATGAACCTCGCATTCCTAACACTACTCTCATTTATCAACTCAACCAGGAACCTGTTCTGGTTAGGGTACTTCGCTATGTCATCGTTCATCATGTCCGTGAACCTTATGGTGGTCTCCTTACCAATACCAGCCAAGTGTGGGCCGCAGGCGTGCTTAATGGGCTGCTTGGGGTACCTGGGTAGGAATAGGAAGACCAGGAGCATTATTATGCCGAACACTATAGCCCCCTCAAACATCCCAACCTTATCACTGAAGGGTATTCCAAACAACTGGGGCCATGTTATGGTGCCGAAGTTTAACGCATCCCATAGTGGACCCCTAGCCCAGCCGAATATCACAGACCAGGTGAAGGCGCCAAGTAGGCCACCTAACACTGCGTAAACAGCATCCCTCCTACCCTGCCCAAGGGCTATCCATATGGTGCCCGGGAAGTAACCAGCTAAACCAACCCCAACACCGAACAGTAAGCCCCCAAGCACTATGCCACCGATGAAGAGCGCCTTAATGCCGAAGTTGGGGTGTGTGAATAAGTTTAACCCATATAGTAAAATTGCGCCAAGGCCTATTGCAAATCCGAAGCACGCCACCAGGAACCTATCCTGTAGCGCCATAACTCTAAATAATGTGTCAGGATCTGAGAAGTTCCAGAGCTCAAGCGGTATGGCCAGTGGTAGAGCGGCAAATATACCAAGCCATAGTGGGGCCTTGGTTTCATGAAGAACAACCTGCATGTATATACCGCCTAGTAGCATAGCCAGCGCCAGGGCTAGTAGAGCCCAGCTGGCTATTGAGACCACCATCCTATCCTTCTCGTAGACCGTTTCCAACTTCACCTAAGTCACCTCAAAAAGGTTAGCCAGCTAGTCCAAAAAATACATACTTAGCCAAATATTTGACAATATTATGCTTAATTAAACATATGGTCCATTGTTTGACCAATACTTTTAAGAGTACATGGTGTAAGGCCTTAAGGCGCTATCCCGATGATGGAAAAGGTTTAGTAATTATATCAAACCATGCAATACCTAAATCATTCCCGGTAAAAGAGGAGCATTAAAAATACTAGGCCCTTCGCCTCATCTTATTGGCCTTGGGGCATTATGCCGTATTTAATAGCCTCATTGAATAGTTCATGGAGTACGGTTAGGTAATCCTCGTCACCATTCTCGACATTGTCCATGCGCTTCTCAACCATCCTAGTCCTGTCCTCGCTTATGAGGCACTTGAAGTTCACGCCGCATTGATTAATTAAATTGTTGAACTCAGCGTCCTCCTGAGCCTTATTACGCCTCGTGCTTAGGTATAGCTTAGCCAATTCCCTATCGCTGGATAGGCATACGTAGGTTAATACACCGCGCTTCGTGGGTATTAGGACCTTGGTTGCCCCAACTGCCTTAACGTAACCCCTCCTCTTAAGGGTCTCTATTATCTTGGCGTAGGTTGATGGCCTGCCTATACCCCTTCTCTTCATCTCGGCGACAATGTCACCCTCCCTGTATGGGTATGTCGTGTGGACAGTCTTGACGGTTACCTCATCCTCATCGGTTATGGGTAGTTCCATTGATGATCCTGGGAATTGAGTGATCCTTATGGTTGGGTATATGGCTAGGAAGCCCTCCTTAACTATGCCCGTTACGAATTCATCGCTCTTAGTTGATAGTACATCGCCGTTGCGCATTAACCTGACCTCAACCTTAATCCTCCTAACGACGCCGCTGGGCATTTGGCTTGCTATGAACCTCCTGAATATCAGGTCGTAGAGCATTATGTGCCTATTAGTTAACTTAAGCTTAAGCACGCCGCTGTCTATTAGGCTCCTCAACTCCTCGGCATCAATGGGCCTCGTAGGCCTAATACACTCATGGGCACCCTCCTCACCTGCACCCCACTCCCTAGCCGTAAACATACCCTCACCAAACCTGTTGGTTATGTAATCCTTAGCAACGTTAATGCCTACCGCTGAAACCCTGGTGCTATCTGTCCTGTGGTACGTTATTAAACCCATTTCAAACAGGTCCTGGGCAAGTTTCATAACCTCCTCAGTTCCAACCCTAAGCCTAGTGGTGGCCTCGGTTAGCATTGAGTCCGTGGTGAAGGGTGGAGGTGGGTTAACCTCCTCTTCACTCTCACTAAGCTTATTGATAACCAGCCTCAACTCACCCTTGTTCTTAGCCACATCCCTTAAGTCATGCCTAACCTTAGCCGTTTCATCACCATTAGTGGCCCTGTCAAAGGAAACATCAATGAATCTGCCATCACTGAGTCTCTTCCTAACGGTAAGCCTAATCACCCTATTCCTCCTGTACTCAATGTACCTGTCTATTATCCACTTTAGCACGGGGGTCTGGACCCTACCAGCCGACATGTTCCTGTCGTTGAAGGCTCTCTGGAGGTATGAACTGAGACCGAAGCCAATCCACCTATCCTCAATGCGCCTAACCAGCTGCGCCTTAACCATACTGCCACTGACGCCCCTTGGGTTAGCTAGGGCGTTCATTATAGCCCTCTTGGTGACCTCGTGAAACTCAATCCTCCTTATGTCCTGAACGAAGGGCCTAAGCATGTTGTAAACGTCCCAGGCTATCTTCTCCCCCTCAGAGTCCGGGTCCGTGCCTATTAGAACTAGGTCAACCTCAGTTGCCAGGTCCCTTAGCAGGTTAACAATACTCTCACTGCTAACCAGTGGTGTGTTGTCGAATGGGCATGTGGTGACTTCATCGGTGAATGTCCTCCCGCAGGTTGGGCAACGCTTTATCGTTGAGTATATTGGTATGAAGTTGCCGTCAACCTTCAACACTGAGTAGTAGTCCCTAACATTGCTTGACACGTACCTGGCCACGTATTCAACGTCCCTGCCCGTTGACTGGGTGAACTGCTCAGTGGCCAACTCGAAGACATGCCCCTTGGTGGCCACTATGTTGAGGAGTAGGTTGCCTGAGGTAACCTCGTAAACCATCAGGTTGCCGAGCACCCTAACGCTGGGTTTACCGAAGAAGTTGGCTATAGTCCTCGCCTTGGTGGGTGACTCAACTATTATGAGGGTTGATTTAAGTGGGTCAATCTGCCTTATGCTGGGTGGTACGTTACCGCTCATTATCTGCCTAATCAACTCCCTCTCCTCATTAATGGTCTTAAGGAGTTCATCAATGTTAAAGTCCTCGTACTTAATGAACTGGAAGTCAACTAGCCTGTACTTCAAGTCCCTGCTTAGGCTATTGAAGACCGCCTCATTATCCACTATAAGCACCGATAGTCCGTGCGTTATGCCCCCCAGGAACATCCTCGACGCCCTACCGGTGCCCTGAATGTAGGCTGGTGAGTCTGGTAGGATTACGTATATTTCATTACCCACACGCTGTATGTTCACGATTGACTTGCCCATGGCCTCCTTCACTTCATCCCTGTTAAGCAACTCCTGGGCTAGCTTAACGGCATTGCTAATCACCTCAGATGCGTACTTATCAAAGCCCTGCAGCTGCTCACCGCTCTCAAGGGCCTTAATCAACTGGTTAATCCTATCCTGGCTCATGGTCATTATGTTCCTGAGGCCGGCGACTGCCTTATCAATCCTCAACTTGTACTCGTTGGGGGCTATGACCCTGAGAGAGGAGAGGAGCATTATGTAGCGCCCTGGGTTAAACTCCTCCATTGAAAGCCTGAACCTCATCTTAGGCACGCCGGCGAACACAACGTACCTGATCCTATGCGGTAGGTCAATACCCCTAACCAGGGCTGACCTTAAGGTTGCCAGGCCTATTAGAACCGGTATTAAACCCTCCTCAAAGCCCTCCAGGAGCTTCCTCTTAGGCTTCAGGTAAAGCCCAACGTTAACCCCATTATCAGCCAGGTACTTGGCCAACTCCTCGGCGAATTCCCTACCCATGTCGGTGGGTACGTAGATTATGCCACCATCACCAAGTCTCCTCACCACTTCAAGGATTATGCGCCTCACGTCACCCCCAGGCTTAATGTAGAGGTCCACTATGTTTCTAAGCCCCTCAGCCCTACCACCAACATCGAAGCCCAGTATCTCCCTGAATAATGCGGCGCGGGCCGTCCTCCTAACCCTAGTTAGCATACCGCTGACCACCAGTGAACCTATTACCTTACCCTCGAGCATCCTCCTCAGCTCACTCAACCTGGTCTCCCTCTCCTTCTGATCCCTGGCCTTGGCAACCTCAAGGGCCTTATCTATGGCTTCCCCCGGCACCCCAAGTAGCAGTAGGAGCCTCTCAATGTTCCTACTTGAGACCTTCATAACGCTATCCACGTCGTCAACGAAGATTAGGTTAAACCTGAACCTACCAAGCAACTCCATGCCCTTGGGTAGGAAGGCGTTTGTTACAATAAGTACGTCAAAGTCCCCGGACTTAATCGCCTTGAGAGACTCCTCCTTATCCTTATCACTCAGTAGGCCATTATAAGTAACCACCCTGACGCCGCTATTAACGGCATCCCTGTAGGACAAGGTCTTCTTATAGACCTGGTAAGCTAAGGTTGACGTTGGGAACACCATTAGGACCTTACCACCCTTGCTGGCTACGTATAGTGATGCAACTATGCCGAAGGTGGTTTTACCACTACCCGTTGGTGCAACTATTGCGAAGCTCTTACCCTTAACCAGCCTCCTAGCCCAAAACCTCTGGGCACCCCACATGGATGCGCCGGTAGCCCTCTTGAATAATTCGCAGAACTCATTGTACTTAGCCAGGTGGTTCGACATTTCCCTAAGCCTAATCAACCTACCTGACTCATTGAGTATGTTCAACACCTCCCTGAGTGACGCAGCCCTAAGCCTGCCCACCTCAGGGAGGCAGACGTGGCATGGTAGACCGTTGCCTAGCCTATCCGAGGTGATTGGGCCACCGCAGTTCGGGCACATACCGTGGTAAAGCACCAGTGGTTCCTCACCGCTGCCGCTACTACTGCTTCTCATTGGGATTCAATCCGTATTGGTTGTGGAGGATTTAAAAAGCGTTTCTTGAAAAACGCCGCACCACCCGCATGGAAGGCCGCCCTTAGGAAGGGGCTGGGGTTCTTCATTAACCAAGGCTTAACTTAAATTAATAAGCGTTTCCCCATTAAAGACATCTAAAATCACCCATGAGCAACCGCACCGTCTCTCTGCGGGTGGTGGTTTTATTTGTCTGTTTCTTAGCGGTTTCCTTGGGCTTACTCACAGTAGCCGCCCCCATTAGTCGCCTAGGGTTCCCAGCCATTACGGGTCTCGGAAACCCAAGGATAACCAATAAGGGCGTTAAGGCTAAGTTTATTAAGTTTATTTGAGGGTAACAATAATAAACGTTGCAAATAATCATGAAACTGAGGCAGCCCCAGTTAAGCGATGAAGCATGGGGTTAATCTGGGTGCAGCTTTAAATAAATCCCCTATACATATACACTCCACGTGTATCATTTAGCTGATGCAGTAGTTGAGCGAATGCGTAATGCGATGGTGGATTTCGGCGGGTACAGGATACACTTTAGGGATAGGGAGAATGAGGCTAGGGTGTTCCTTGGTGAGGCGTTGAGGTACGTGGGTATTCGCATTATCTATGGGCCCTATGGTGCTGGGAAGACCACATTCCTCTCACTGATTAACAGCACCCTTAAGTCACTGGGTGGGGAGGTATTCATTGTTTACATGAACTTTGAGGGGAGGGCACTATCAAGCATACTGGAGTCCAGCCTACCCAATGGTAGGGAGGTTGTGGAGAGAGTCCGCTCACTGTTGGGTAACGTGGATACCTTAAAGGCGGGGATACTGATTGCCGAGGCCTTAAAGGAGGGCATAACATACGCCATATCAAGAGTTAAGGTAATGGAGGCAAGGCGCCTACTCATACTAATCGACAACCTTGATAAGTACCTAAAGGAGGAGAGGGGGGATGGCGAATACGTAGCATTATCCAGCCTACTTGAATTCTTCGCTGAGGCCCACGAACACCCAGGCGAGGGGGTTTGGAGCTACTTCACGGATAAACCCAAGGTTACTGTATTTGCACTAAGCGACCAAGCGGCGGTAAACGTTGCAAGGAGGCTTGGTAGTAAGGGGCTTACATCACTTTTTCTCCTCTGGAACCTGCCCAAATCAGCCTTCATAGAGGTGATTAATGAGGTAGCTGCGTTAACAGGTAAGCGTGACATTAATGCCGAGTTGCTATGGAACCTGCTGGGTGGGAACGTGAGGATGCTTGAGGACCTCGTGATCAGGCACAATTGGAATGTTGAAAGGTGGCTTAGCGGCGTAGTGAGTGAGGTTAATAATTTAATAGGGAATGTGAGTACGTTAACTAAGTTGATGGAGTACGGTAAGGGGAGGTTGAGCAGCCTCGGCATTAATGAGCAGTACGTGGGTCAACCAGATGGAACAGGCCACTCTGAAACATTCTGGGGTGAGTTTCCACTATTTAGACGACTACTTGAGGAGAATATCTTAATCAGCCTGGTGGGCGCTGAGGGTTTGAGCAACTTACCTGGTGAACCGTGGATTGGCAGGTATTACGCATACCAAATCCCAGCCCACTACTGGGTGTTGAGGGCTATGATTAGGAGGGGGAGCATTAACGTGAAGCCTGAGGATGTGCTTAAGGAGATTGGTGAAATAAGGGTTGATTAAACTTAAGGCGCCCTACACTAAGCCCTCACTCTTAAGCAAATCACTGAACCTTGATATGAAGTTTTGCAGGGTTATGCTGCTCGCCTTCACCACCGATGCCGATGAGTAGTGGCCCCAGGCTTTAGCATCCTTGAGTAGCCTTGCTATCGAGTCAACGGCCTCATCAACGTTAACGTAACCTAGGCCGGTGTTGCCCTCCTCAACCAGGTCACTCCACGCACCACCACTCTTATGGACCACCACCGGTAGGCCCCTCGCCATCGCCTCAGCTACAGCTATACCCCAATGCTCATTTATAGTTGCGTGGAGGAACACCCTCCCTGAATCCATCATCTTATTTATCAGCTGCCTGGGTGCATTGGGTATCACGTAGACGTCAGCCTCCTGGTTTAGGTCCCTTGAAACCCTTAAACCAGCCCTTGAGGCTAGGTCAATGACCCTGTTCATGTACATTAACTGGGTCCTGGTTGTTGCACCACCGAATATAATGAGTTTAACTGGCCCCACCTCCTTGAGTAGCCTGGGCATTAACTCACCCACAACCCAATGATACCTCTTCTCCTCGCTGAACCTACCGAGCATGACAACCCAGTTGCCCCTCTCATCGAAGGGCCTTGGCTCGCTCACTATCTCTGTGTTGGGGGCTATTGGTGGGTTAAGCACTGTGGGCTCCTCACCGTAAACCATCTTAGCCACCCCAGCGGTCCACCTTGAGTTGGTTAGAACCAGGTCTGCATCGTTAAACGGGTTCTCCCTAATGTAGTGTGGGAGTAGCCTAGTGAACACGCCCCAGTACATGTTCATCGGGAATCTACTGTACCTCTCCGTAACGTAGGGGTCCTCCCCGTAGGCTAACCCAGTTCCCCTAAACCTCGGGTCAACCACGACCTCGAAGGGGAAGTGTATGTACTCTATTATGCTTAAGCCCCTGTCCCTATACTGCACTATTGGCTTATAGGTCTCCTCATCCGTGAACATGATCACGGCCTGGTACCTGTTAATAGCCTTAGCCGCCGGGTACCACACAAATAACCTCGTCCAAAGCCCAAAGGCCTTAATGCCACCAAGTGGTAAGGTGACCACGGGGTACTTTGATATGTCTATGCCATACCAATCCACGTACTTACTTGGGTTGAATTTAAAGGTCCCAGTCAACACTGGGTTAAACCCAAGATGCTCTAGGGCTAGGGCCGCTGAGGCGCATACCAACTGCCCACCTCCAGGTGACCCCCAGTAATGGTGGGTTACAAGGACGTTATTACCCACGCCACCCACCCCACATGTCCTTCATTGCTTCACCAACCTCATGACTGTTACGCATTAACCTCAGTGGTGTTACTGGTTGAATCTTCCATTGGGCTGGTTGACTGTGAAGCAGCAATCCGCATTGGGCGAGACTCCACACCCCCACTTCAATAATGTTATCCACGGAGAGCAGTAATAGCTGAGGGTTTTTCTCTTTTATGCCATACCTAATTAAGGACCTGCAGGGCCATTTACCCTCATGAAACATGCCGATGCGTCAATGAGCCCAATGTAATGGTATTCTGAGGCTCCCTAGGGGAAGCGGGAGTTAACTTATGGGTAATGCTTAAAAATATAGACTGTATAGGGGGATTCTTAGATTGGTATGGAATTCGGGACCCACGTGGAATACCTGGAATGGTAAAGGGGGCTAGGGCAAACTTGGTTAATAAGATCAAGGAGGTAAGTGATAGGGCCCGTTCAATATTAACAGGCCTAAGCCTAATAGACCCACACACTCACCTAGGCTCATCACTATCAAGCCTGGACATACTGGCGACACTATACCTAATGGTTAACGCCTTTGATGAGGATCCGTTGAAAAGGGACTACATAATATTGTCAAAGGGACACGCCGCGCCAGCCCTATACGCAATCCTCTCCGAACTGGGTGTTATTAATAAAAGCGAGTTGATGATGATCAATGAACCGTGGAGCCCGCTTCAAGGCCACCCAGAGACTAAACTACCCACGGTGCCCGTGTCAACGGGTAGCTTAGCCCAGGGGTTAAGCACTGCAGTGGGCTTGGCGAGGGGGTTATTGGCTAAGGGTGCATCGGGTAACGTTTTCGTGGTGGTTGGGGATGGGGAGCTTGACGAGGGGCAGGCCTGGGAGGCGTTAATGGATGCGGCTGAGGCTAGGTTAAGCAACCTCTACGTAATAATAGACTACAACGGTGTTCAACTGGATGGACCCGTAAGGGGTGTTAAAGCAGCGCTCGTCGACATGCTTAAGGCCCTTGGATTCGCAGTAATCGAGTGCGATGGCCATGACCCAGGTGAGTTGATAGATGCCTTAATCCAGGCCCATGGAGTCAATGGCCCAAAGGCTATTATTGCAAGGACGATTAGGGGTAGGGGGGTTTCCGAGATTGAGGGTACGAGCAGGCAGAGGATACTTGACGATGGAGGTGAACCAGGCTTTGGGTCAATGAGGGATGCCGTCGGGAAGGCACTGCTTGAGGCTGGTGAAAGGTACAGGGACCTTTACGTAATCACGGCCGACGTGGGTGGTTCAACTAGGGCTATTTGGTTTAAGGAGAAGTACCCCGATAGGTACATTGACGTTGGCATAGCTGAGCAGCACATGATAGGGGTGGCCAGTGGCCTAGCCATAGCCGGCTTAAGACCTGTTGCAATAGCCTTCTCAATGTTCGTGATGAGGGCTTGGGAGCAGGTCAGGAACACGGTGGCTAGGATGAACCTAAACGTCAAGATAATCGGGACCCATGCCGGCTTAAGCGATTACGCCGATGGCGCATCGCACCAGGTCTTAGAGGACCTATCGCTAATGAGGACGCTGCCTAACATGACCGTGGTGGTTCCAGCCGACCCCAACGAGGCGGGTAAGGCTATCCTAGCCTTAATGGAGCATCAGGGGCCCGCCTACGTCAGGATTGGCAGGGATTACGGACCCAGGATCACTGGTGATGGGGAGTTTAGGATTGGCAGGGCAACCGTGTTGAGGGATGGTGATGACGTAGCCATAGTGGGTTCAGGGCCTGTGCTGTGGGATGCATTAATGGCGGCTGAGGAGTTGGGGAAGCTTGGCGTGTCGGCCATGGTGATCAACCTAAGCACCCTGAAGCCAATAGACGCTGACACCATAATTAAGGCGGCTAAGAAGACCGGGGCGCTGTTGACCGTTGAGGAGCATTCCACAACAGGCGGCGTTGGCTCCGCTGTGGCTGAGGTTGTTGCCCAGGGTTACCCAGTACCCATTAGGATGATTGGGGTTAACGGCTTCGGTAGGTCGGGTAGGTCAACTAGGCAGTTGATGGAGTACATGAACCTAACCCACAGGAGGATTGTTGAGGAGGCCCTTAGGCTGGTTAAAGGTGAGTAGCGTGCTGTGGCAGTTAAGGAAGGAGATTGATACCGTTGACGATGAGATAATTCGGCTACTTGCCAAGAGGTTGTCGATAGCCGAGGCCATAGGTGACGTTAAGAGGAAGCTGGGCATACCACCTGTGGATAGGGAGAGGGAGGAGGAGGTCATTGGTAGGTGGGTTAATGGACTCGTTGAGGCTGGGTTTGACGAAGCCTCGGCTAGGGGCATAGCTGAACTAGTGGTGAGGGCAGCCACCAGGAGGCAGACGAGGAACCTATACAGCGTAAGAGTTACCGTGGTTGGCTCAGGGAGACTGGGCAAGGTGCTTAAGGGGGTTTTAAGCCCAGTCACACCCACAACGCTGATCAGCATGAGGGATGAGTTGCCAAACTCAGACGTAGTCATACTGGCCACGAGACCCACTGAGGAGACCATTAACTACATTAGGGTTCACGGCGATAAACTGAGGGGTAGGGTTTTGATGGATGCCTTCTCCGTTAAGTCAAGGATGTTTAAGGTCATTGAGGAGGAGTCTAGGGAGTTAGGCTTCAGGTACCTTAGCATACACCCACTCTTCGGTAACGTGGCTGATACGTGGGGTGAAGCAGTAATCCTAATACCATCGGTTACGAGTAGGGATTCACTACCAATGGCAATGCAGCTTTTTGAGGCGGCAGGCCTAAAGCCAGTCATAATCAGTGACCCTGAGACGCACGATAAGGTGATGGCCTATGTGCAGGCCGCCCACCACTTAACACTACTGGCCCTCTACATGATGCTTAGGGATGCTGGTAAACTGGGCAACGTCAACATAGGGGCTGTGGCCACCCATAGCCTAAGATACACCATGAGGGCCATTGAGAGGGTCCTGGAGCAGATTGATGTGGTTGAGGAGATACAGGAAATGAACCCGTATGCGGGGGAGGCTAGGGGTGAGTTGATTAAGTATATTAATATTGTTAATTCAGCGGTTAGTAGGGGTGAGTTGAGTAAGGTAATCGAGGGGTGAGGCCGTGATAATAAGGGTGACCCCAGGGAGGCTGGGTGACGTTGCCTCAGCCTTAGATAAGGTTAAGGTGAGGTTCAGGGAGGTTAAGGTACTTGGGGAGGAGTTAATAGTAACGTGGCCGGACTCCATAGTTGACGAGAGGCTTGTTAAGTTAATAGACCCAGGGGCCGTGATCATTAACGTTAAGACTAGGTACCAGTTGGCCAGCAGGCAGTGGAGGCAGAGGAGTATCATTGATGTTTCAGGGGTTAGGGTGGGTGGCGATGAGGTTGTGGTTGCCGCAGGGCCGTGCGCCGTGGAGGGCTATGAGCAGGTGAGGGAAACAGCCGAGGCTGTTAAGGAGGCCGGGGCTAGGTTGCTTAGGGGTGGTGCCTTTAAGCCTAGGACAAGCCCATACAGCTTCCAGGGGCTTGGGGTTGAGGGTTTGAAGATACTTAGGAGGGTTTCTGATGAGGTTGGGTTACCGGTGGTCTCCGAGGTCATGGATACTAGGATGGTTGAGACCGTGGCCAGCTACGTGGATATGCTTCAAATAGGCGCCAGGAACGCCCAGAACTTTGACCTACTCAGGGAGGTGGGTAGGGCCGGTAAGCCAGTCCTACTTAAGAGGGGCATGGGCAACACCGTGGAGGAGTGGCTTGAGGCAGCTGAGTACATAATGCTTGAGGGCAACGGCAACGTGGTGCTTTGCGAGAGGGGCATAAGGACCTTCGAGAACTCCACAAGGTTCACACTGGACCTAGGCGCCGTGGTGGTTGCTAAGAGGCTAACCCACCTACCCATCTGCGTGGACCCATCCCACCCAGCCGGAAGGAGGGAGTACGTCATACCACTCGCCCTAGCAGCCATAGCAGCCGGCGCCGACATGCTCATCGTTGAGGTTCACCCCAAACCCTGGGAAGCGTTGTCTGATGCGGACCAGCAGTTAACCTTCGACATGTTCCGTGAATTAATGAGCAAGGCCAAGGCGGTGGCGTACGCATTGGGTAGGGGTCTATGAGGAGCTTCACCTACAGGAGCCAGTGCAGTGGGGAGGTTAAGGTCCTGGTTAATCAACCACTTGATGAGGAGATTAGGAGGCTCCTTGAGAGGTACACAGGGTGCGTGTTGATTACACCATCATCAATAAGTGGATTGGTTAAGCAGGGGTACTGCCCAAGGATCATGATTAAGGATGGGGAGGAGGGGAAGAGCATTGAGACGGTTCTTGAGGTGATTAAGGATTCAATGAACCACTCGCTGGATAGGGGTGGGGTTATGATTGGTGTAGGCGGTGGCAGCACCCTAGACGTGGTGGGCTTCGCCGCGGCAATATACATGAGAGGGATTGACCACGTCAATGTGCCAACCACGACGCTGGCCATGGTTGATGCCGCCCTGGGTGGGAAGACAGGTGTTAACGCGGCTAATCTGAAGAACGTTATTGGTGTTTTCAAGCAGCCTGTTGAAATAGTGGTTGATCTAGGCTTTGTAAAGACCCTACCCCAAGCCAGTTACCTAGACGGATTCGCCGAGGTCCTCAAGTACGGCGTAACCATGGATAAGGGGCTGTTCAGGAGGCTCAACGACAATGTAGACAGAGTCATGGCTAGGGATGGGACGTTGCTTGAGGATTTAATATACTCATCACTGGTTAATAAGGCTAAGGTGGTTGAGGCCGATGAGTTTGATAAACTTGGTGTCAGGATAGTGCTTAACTACGGCCACACGGTGGGTCATGCCCTGGAGTCCGCATCAGGCTTCAGCATTAGTCACGGTAGGGCAGTGGGGCTTGGGATGGTTTGCGAATCCTCAATAGGGGTTAAGCTGGGTTACACAAAACCAGATGTACCAGGCCTAATAGCCGAATCCCTAACCAAGCTGAACCTCATGCAGGATATTAAGGTTAACCTAGACTCCCTGCTAAGGGCCATTATGGGTGATAAGAAGAGGACTGGGGATTACTTAAACATACCCATGGTCACTGACGTGGGTGATTGGGTCAAGGTTAAGGTTAAGGTTAGTGATTACCTTAGGCTGGTGAGGGAGGTATGCGGGTATTTGGGTTAATAGGCTACCCACTGGAGTACACTCTATCACCCCAGATACACAACTATGTCTTCAGGAGGCTAAACATCGATGCCGACTACGTGCCACTCAGGGTAACCTCAAAGAGGCTACCCCACTTTATTGAGTTTGCTAGGGACTCCCTCAACGGGTTTAACGTAACCATACCCCATAAGGTTGCGGTGGCTAGGCTAATAGATGAACTTGACGATGACACCAGGGCTATAGGTAGCGTGAACACTGTGGTTAATAATGAGGGGAGGCTTATTGGCCACAACACCGATTACCTAGCTGTTAAGGACTCACTGTTGGCGAGGGGTTACGGGGGTGAGGAGGCGTTGATAATAGGCGCTGGGGGTGCGGCCAGGGCTGTGGTGCTTGCCCTGTCTAAGCTTGGGTGCAGGTCCATTAAGGTCCTAAATAGGACTAGGGAGAGGGCAGTGGACCTATGCAAACTAGCCGACACCCTGGGCGTTAACTGCAGTGTCACTGAATTAGGTAGTGACTACGGCAAGCCCCACCTACTCGTGAACGCAACACCCATCAGTGGTGAGGAGGCTTGGATGCTTAACCTGGGGAAGCTTGAGGTTTCAATGATACTGGACATGGCCTATGGGCCAAGTGACACGGAACTGGTTAGGAGGGGTAGGGAACTGGGGTTAACGGTCATCGATGGCATTGAGGTGTTGGTTAGGCAGGCCATTGAGGCTGATAAACTGTGGATTGGGGGGTTCAGTGAACCAGGCGTGGAGGAGGTGGTTAAGTTCATTAGGGGTATCACCAAGTCCTCTGGGGAGTAGTGGATGGCTAGGGCTATCTTGGTTGCATCGGATAGGAGCGGCTCAGGTAAGACCATAATTACCTCGGTGATGGCGGCGGCATTATCGAGAAGGTTCAGGGTTAGGGCCTTTAAGGTTGGCCCGGATTACATAGACCCAGGCTACCATAAGGTGGCCACGGGGCTACCATCAATTAACCTAGACCTATGGCTAATGGGTGAGGTGGGTGTTAGGGAAACCTTCTGCAGATACATGAGGGGAGTTGACTTGGGAATCATTGAAGGTGTTATGGGGCTTTACGACGGCGTTGAGGTTGGCTCAAGCACCTTCCAGGTGGCTAAGCTACTTTCAACACCAATAATACTCGTAATCGACTGCTCTAACATATCCTACACAGCTGGGGCAATAGTGAAGGGTATGGTGGATTACGGCCCATCAAACGTGGTTAGTGTAATCTTCAACAACGTAGCCTCTGAGGGCCATTACAACTCATGCAGATTATCACTACCAAGCGGCGTTGTCGACCTGGGTTACCTGCCCAGGGATAAAGAACTCGTGGTTAATGAGAGACACTTGGGTTTAGTGACCGTCGAGGATTATTATAAGGAGGTTGAGGAACTGATTAAACATGGCCTTGAGCTAGCTGAGAAATACATAAACCTAGACCTAGTGTACGAATTGGCTAACCCAGTTAACTGTGGTGAAGGCGACGGCGAAGATGATGGCGGAGGTAAGCTCGGGGTGGCTGCCGTGGCCTACGATAATGCCTTCCTCTTCTACTATAGGGCCTCACTGGACCTGTTATCAAGTCTATTTAACCTAAGGTTCTTTAGCCCAATTAACAACGAGGTCGTTGACGATGCTGACTTCATATACATCGGTGGTGGTTACCCAGAACTACACTTAACCGAGCTTGAGAACTCAATAGACACGGTAAGCTGGATTAGGAGGAAGTCCAACTCAGGTACGCCAATACTGGCTGAGTGTGGTGGCTTAATGTACCTGTCGAGGTACATTAGGTCTGATAGGGAGTACAGGATGGTTGGCCTCTTCGACATTGGCATAGTGGCCAAGGGCAGGTTAACCATAGGTTACACGGAGCTTGAGGCGGTTAAAGACAGTTTCCTAGCCCAAAGTGGAGTGAGGATTAGGGGGCATGAGTTTCACGTATCCTATGCCGAATACTCGAATGAAGGTTACGTGTTTAGGAACGTTAAGGGGAGGGGTATTGCCAACGGGTTTGATGGTGCCATGGTTAACAACACCCTGGCCCTATACACCCACACCTACCTACCCTCAATAAGAGGCATTAAGGATAGGTTAAGGGCTACGCTTAAGAAGTGATTTCATGCTAATGGTATAGCCAACACGCCACCTTACGTCCATCCTTAAGATCAATCATCGGCGGGTCCTCCCTGCGGCAAATGTCCATGACGTATGGGCACCTTGGGTGGAACCTGCAGCCACTGGGTGGGTTAATTAGGCTCGGCACCTCCCCAGGTATGAAGGATAGCTTCTTATCCTCCCTAAGCGTCGGGACACTTGTCATTAAGCCCTGGGTATATGGGTGCTTTGGATCCGTGTATACGAGGTCCGCTGAACCCAGTTCAGCCACCCTACCAGCGTAAAGTACGAGGACCTTATCGGCCAGTTCACTGGCTAGGGCTAAGTCGTGGGTTATGAATATGTAGGATAACTTGAACTCCCTCTTAAGTCTCTTAAGGAGGTTCATTATGTTGGCTTGGGTCATCACGTCCAGGGCTGAGGTCGGTTCATCAAGGATTACTAACTTCGGCCTTGCCTGAATGGCCATCGCTATTATTACCCTCTGCTTCATACCCCCTGACAGTTGATGCGGGTACCTGTTCAAAGTGTCCTTAGGTAACCCAACGCTCTCAAGGGCCTCCCCAGCTATCTTAATGGCGTCGACCTTAGGGACACCCCTGAGCACCAGGGGCTCTATCATCTGGTCCACGACCCTGAGGACCGGGTTAAGGGAGTTCATTGAGCCCTGCGGGACCATGGCCACCTTAACCCACCTGTAATTCCTCCTAAACTCCTCCTCACTAAGCTTAAGCACATCAACACCCTCGAATATGACCTCTCCGCCTGTTATCCTGGCGTTCTCCTCAAGAACCCTAACAATGGCCTTAGCTATCGTTGACTTACCACTACCTGTCTCCCCAACCACAGCTATGGTCTCATTCTCATCCAAGTCGAAGCTAACCCTATCAAGCGCCTTAACCACACCCCTCATGGTGATGTAGTTGACGCTTAGGTTTCTAACCTCAAGTAGCGGCACACCCATCACCTCCTCAACCTCGGGTTAACTATAGGTTCTATTGCCAGCGCTGTAACTATGAATGTAACTGCAACTAGGACTATGAGTAGGCCGGGTGGCACAACCCACCACCACATACCAGACTCAAGTGCCCCATACTGCTCCGCGTAGTAAAGTATGTTACCCCAGGTTGGGTAGTTCGCACCAGCCAGGTTGAGGAAGTTTAAACCAGCCAATGTTAATATCGCCCCAGGTACACCTACGACGATTAGATATAGCGCATATGGGAGTATTTGGGGGAGTGCGTGGTTTCTGAGGATCCAGAGGTTGCTGGCTCCTCCAACCTTAGCCAGCTCTATGTAGGCGGCCGTCCTAATCTGCATTGTTATAGACCTAATTATCCTAGCCGCACCACCCCATGATAATATGGCTAGGTAAAGCATTGCCTGCCATATGTTAAGCCTAAGTAGGACTGATAAAACCACAAGTATAACGAAGGCTGGTATGAGTATGACGAAATCCGTTAACCTCGTTAAAACCTCATCCACCACACCACCCATGAAACCGGCTGCCAAGCCCACGGCTATGGCTATTGCGGTTGATATTAAGGCGTAAACCACACCAACCTCAAGGCTTAAGGGGAACCCGGCTAATAAACCTAGCCATAGGTCGTGGCCAACGGCGTCAGTACCCATTAAACCGTAGACATTGCCCTCAAGGACCAGTGAAATCAACCTATTACCAATACCCTTAGATGGGTTGTTGGCGATTAGGGTTAGGTTGATAACATAAATACCTTTAAGGGGCTTTAACGAACCTGAGGAGACTGTTGAGAATATGTACGGCACTGCGGATAAGCCTTGGGGTACCGTGAGCATGTAGCCGTATTTAGCTAGGTAGAATTGAATAACCTGGCTCTCAACCTGCTGCGTTGTACCAACCTCAGTATACATTGAGCTTATGAGTAACGGGCCAATTGTAATCACGTAACCATCAGGCCTACGTATACTTAAGTAGGCTGTAAATGTTGATGAACCAGACATGGGTTTAATAACAATGTAAAGGTCCCTCCAAGGCACGGAGTACTCGTTATCCACCCTGAAACTAAACCTAACAGTGCTACCCTGCGTTGAAACCTCCCTCCCAAACATGACCTGGGGGGCATACCCATTACCCGAGAGATAGTTAACCCAGGCTGGAGGAGCATCCTTTGGGTAAATCTGCCAGTAAAGTGGGTTATTCCACAAGCTGCCAAAATTAGGTGGTAGTGTTACGGCGGCGTATATTGATGCACCAATTAATATTACAAACAACGCTATGGAGACCTTACCTAGGGTTGAGGATACGTATATCTTCGTTATTTCGCCCAGGGTCATCCCGGCTATTCTTAGTTCAGATACCTTAGCCATTCACATCACCCCTGGCTCTCCCTAATCCTGGGGTCTATGTAGTATATAAGTATCTCCAGTATGAACACCAGCACTATGTACAGCAGCGTACTCATGTATGTATCAGCGAGTATCACAGGCATGTCAGGAGTAGGCACACCCACAATGGCTATGTTGAGGACGTAACCCAAACCCCACCATTGGAACACAGCCTCAGTTAATAGGAACCCACCAAATATTATGAAGGGTATGGATATGAAGATGCTGGTTAATATGGCCGGCATCGCTGGCCTCATTATGTACCTACTCACAATTTGACCCTGAGGAAGACCCTTAACCCTGGCGAAGGTTACGTAATCCTCCCTAATTATGTTCAACACCACCGATCTGGCGAAGTAGGCCCACCCACCAATGTTAACTATGAATACCGTTAACATTGGGAGGACCATGTGGTAGAGGAGGCTGGCAAGTATCTTAGGGTTAATGAAAGCCTTAGCTGTGTCGTAAAGCCACACGTTGTAGTACTGGGGGTCAACTATGCCGCCGTAGGGGAAGACTATGGGTGAGTGGATTAGTCTCAGGTAAACGGCGAAGACAAGTATCATTAATATTCCAACCCACCATTGGGGTATACCGCTATCAACAGCACCGTAGTAAGTTATAGCCCTATCGTACAGTGAACCATACTTTAAGGCCGCTCTCAACCCCAATTCAATACCTATCAATGCACTCAGCAGTATGCCTAATGTGTCAAGGATTATTGTCCCAGGTAATGCAGACATGATTATTGAAACCACGCTACCACTTGGGACACCATAGGCATCTGGGTAGTATGAGAAACCCCAATTAAACGACAGTATGTTGAATAACACGTAGAAGACCCTGATGTAGACAGGTTTATTTAAACCATAGGCATTCTCAAGTTGCTTAATTATAGTCTGCTTCAACTGCTCAGCCTGGGCGGGTGTCATGGGGTGGTGAAGCATTATCGTAGTCACCATTTCACTGGTCTCCCTCTGGATAGTATCCTTAAGGACCTGCGATGCCGGGCCTGATAACACAGCAGCTATCACTATTAAAACCACTAGCAGTATTACAGTTAGGTTAATTATCCTTAAAGCTATTCCACGTAGCATACTCATACTGACACCTAGATAAGGATGAATTTTTAAGTTTTTTCAATAATTATTAAAAAGTAAAATGAAGATTTTAACCTCTTAGTGAATTAATTCAGTCATTAACTGCTGACTGTTATGGAGGCGGTGTACTGTGATGGTATCGGCACCACGCTTGTACTGTAAAGCACAATGAGTGTGTATGTACCTGGCGTTAGCGTTGAGGTTACTGATGCTGGGATGGTGAAGCTGATAAATCCACTAAAGCCCACGGCGGTACCGTTGTAGGCACCACTAAATACGATAACACCACTTGGCGATATTAAGTAAACGCGAGCCTCAGGTATACCAACTGGGTTATATGCAGTTATATTAAACGTCGCAGGTTGACCGATGGTTATTGACGTTGGCGTCAGCAACGTAACCTTGGGCACCAGGTTACCTCCTGGTGGTAGTGTAGTCACGCCAAGCCTAACGTATATCTGCCTGAACCAGTAGGTATAGTTGTATGGGTAACCACTCCAACGCACAAGTGTAGCCGACTGAGGCGTCACGGTTACAATGTTCTTGAGTATGTATGGCCCATTGCTGATGAATAGGTTACCGTAGGTGTTGTAGAAGTTTAAGGCATCCTCATAAGCCTCAGTAACCATACTGCTGTTTAGGAAGTTGTAACCATTTATAATGGCCCATGAGCCATTATCCCAAACGTAACCGGTACTAAGCCAATTCTTAATGACACTGGCTAGGTATGCATTGTCACTTGGGCTCCTCAAGTCAAGCTGCGGGATGTTAAGTGACTGAGCCTCACCACTGCTGAACGCATACTTACCCTGGGCGAAGGCGTATAGCTGAACCGCCTGGATAACCCACGGATTGGCGAAGGTTGGGAAACCTGGGGCATAGAATGAAGCAACGAAGTTGGGGTCTGGGAACCAGTAGTCACCGTAAATAACCACCGTGCCATTGGGGAAGAACTGCATACCCACAATGGTAGGTACAAGGGATGATAGCGCGGAGCCTATATCACTTAGCGCTGAGACGTGGGGTCCAAGGTCTGGTACGGAGGCTCCGGTTGTGGTCGCGTATAGGTCGAACCACGTGTAGTAGTAGAATATGATGTCAGCCATGGTTATGGGTTGCCCATCCTGCCAGTACTGGCCAATCCAAGTACCGTTAAAGTACAGGTACACCACAGCCTTAGCGTACTGACCTGGCCCAACATCAACCCACTTATCCAATGTAGCATTCCAAATGACTGCATTAGGCGGCACTGGGAATATTGCTGAACCATTGGGGCTTAACTCCACGTACCAACCACCCCTAAGCGGCATTGGCTCACCGCTGAATGGGTTGGCACCGGCGAATGGATCCCCAACCCAACCCTGCAACACATCAACATCATATAGCCAAACCTGGACGTACCAGTTGTAGGTGTTCCAATCCTGAACAGTCACGTGAAGCATACCGACCTTCAGCGTGTCTGGGTGGAGCGTTGAGTAGGCGAACTTAGTGCCGAGAGGCCATTCAAGGCCGAAGATGCTGGGCATGTAATTATTCACACTGCTTAACACTGGGTATGGGAATGAGTTAGCCACCTGCCAAACCCTAACAGCCTGCTGGAAGCAGTCGAATAGCGTGATCTTTGAAATGTTCTCAAACTGGGCCATTGACGTGAAGTTGCCTATGGCCACCTGGTAGGTTAAAGAATCAATGGTTGAGTTCGTGTATTGCCAGTAACCTGAAATACCCCAACCAGGCATGTCAGTGGTCCATGATGCGCAGAAAGCTGCACCAGCGCCGGTATCCCATGACTCAGGGGTGATGGACCAACCCTCAGTGTATATCTGCCACTCCATATTGGCTGGGTTTGAGGAGTACACTAACGGTATAGCGGTCTTACCTGGACCATATTCAGTCTGTACCGTGAAGCCCAGGCTCTCTAAGGCGCTGGCAAAGGCATTACCCATAGCCATCCTATACGGGTCATCATTCCTAATGAAGAACAGTATAGTCACGGGCTTGGGTGTCGTGGAGTTTGGCGGTATGTAGTACCACTGGTGGTTAATATAAAGTATCCTATGCTTCCAGACAGGGTCTGTTGCATTGATCTGCTGGAATAGGGCAAATATGGATGCATTGACGTAGGCTGGGTCATAATGAATATTATATTTAACTATCTCTGGAAGTATGAGCAGGTAGCTGTATATGCCGAAGACGTAAGGCCAAGCTATCATGGGCGTGGCGAAGCCGTGGAACACCTGGTTAACAGCATATGAATGGTCAACCAGGTAATTCATTAGGAACCTGAACTGCCAGTAGGCGAATGGGTTGAACGTGGTGTTGCTGGGGTATGGGTTGAAGAGCAGGTCATCAGCACCGGTGACGGCTGGTGAAACCAATGAAACACCTGGTATGGTGGTTAGCGTTTGGAATATGTTTGACGGTATTGCAAATGGGTTAAGGAACAGGTCAATCTGGTCAGTCTGAAGGTACTGGGGTACTAGACTGGGCTGAACCTCCATTACCTGAACAGTCTGAGCCATGGGTATTGGGGTAACCGTAGTAGTTGCTACTGAGGTCGTAGTAACAGTTGTTGCTGTCGTTGTTACTGCGGTTGTTGTTGCGGTGGTTGTTGTTACTGCTGTTGTTGTTACTGTTGTTGCTGTTGATGTTGTCACTGTTGTTGCAGTGGTTGTGACAGCGGTAGTGGTCGTTGTTACCGTTGTCGCCGTTGAAACAGTCACAGTTTTTGTAGGTGGGTGGGTAACGTAGTAACCAACCAAACCACCAGCCACAGCCACAACAACCACAGCCACCACCACAGCAGCCAAAACACCCCTAGATATCCCTAGGTTTTGATTGTATCCCATAAGCCTAATCAGTGAGTGAATCCTTTTTAAATTTTACCACATTAATCTTTATCCACTACCTCTTACCTCTAGTGCTAATGCTTGATTCCAGCAGCATCAAGTAGCCTATGATAATTAATGCTACTGAAAATATGAATGATGCGGTCATTATTAACCAAAGCGGTAGGTAGTACGCAGGTCTCCTTAATAGGTATACACTTACGTATAGGCTTGGTGAACTGCAGTTAATTGCAATGCCTAGCACTTGGCCGTAGGTTAATATGGTTGTGTTTAACGGCGTTACACTAATGTTATACTCCTGCGGTATTGTTATGTTTGTTTGAGGTATATGTTGGTTGATTAAAAGGTTCAAGGCAGCGGCTTCATTACCGGTATTGTTAAGGATGAGTAAAACATCGCCCCTGACATTAACGCTATAGTTACCCTCACAGCTTCTATTAACGATAATTGGACTTAACGAGTACTGGTTAAACATTAGAATCACGGCTAATGCAACAGCCAAGAGGCCTAACGCAAATCCAACACCGATGTACCTATTTAACCTCAGCACCTTACCCGCAGCGGTTAAATGCTTTTTAATTTATTTAAAGGCTCAGTGGCATTATCTTAAGGATGGAATATGGCAAACCCTATAAGCAGCCCGGATCGGTTCCCGTAGCCGTGGAGTTCGTGATCATTACCGCCCAGTGGGAGGTGGGTATTGGGTTGGTTAGGCATTACTGCAGGGCTTTGATTAATCGGGGCTTTAGGTGCAGGCTAATGATGATTAATGAAGATAACGCTAAGGATCTGCTCATTAGGTATGGTGTTAGGGAGGGTGTTGTTAAAATACCCCTAATACTGATGATTAATGACGGAGAGGTGAGAGTGATATCGATAGATGATTTAAGGGAATTCACCAGGGGATGAGCCTAGTTTTTGTGATTACCCATATGGATTGAGCAATGAGTTTATTGAGTTTGCGTTTCTTAAGCTTAATTGGTTACCCCGAGTTTCCGAGATCCATGGTGGCTGAGAACCCTAGGTGACGGGTGGGGAGTACTGATTTGAGTAAGCTTAAGGAAACCGCCAAGAAGCAAGCGAATAAAACCACCACCCGCAGAGAGGCAGCAATTACCCAGCCGCCCCTCTTCATCGTAGTTTACGGAAAAGTATTAAAGGGGGTAGGGGTAATGCTACTTGAGGGTAGTCCCCCCAGAGACCTGCGTTGGCAGGCCAGTGAAGGGGGTGGGGTTACCCGGCCAATTACGTGGATTTACCTTAACGTAGCTTATTTTATACTTGAGCGAAAGGCTTATAAATGGGTAAAGTTTTAATTAGGTGGAAAGGAGGTTGCCATGGGCGTTTCACAGGGGGATTCTAACCAGCAGGATGAAAACAGAAGGGAGTTGATAATCCAGAAGTTTAGGCTCTTTAGGAGGGAGGGTAATAACCTAGAGTTCATTGACCAGAGCAGTGGTGAGAAGTTAAGGTGCCCAATATGCGGCAACACCGTGTTCATTGAGGATGCGGAGCGAGGCCAGATAGTCTGCGCCTCATGCGGATACGTGCTAATGGAGCACATTTTGGATACAGGGCCTGAGTGGAGGGCCTTCACACCTGAGGAGAAGGAGGATAGGGCCAGGACAGGTGGACCCCTTGAGAGGGCCACTAGTGAGGAGCTTGTAACTAGGATTGAAACCACGCTTAAATCACCTGACCTGAAGAAGAAGCTTGAGATTCTTAAGTATAAGAAGTGGCAGCAGAGGATTAGGGTACAGACAAGCTACGAGAGGAACCTAGTCCAGGCCACCCATGAGCTTAACAGGATTGCCCACCAACTCGGTGTGCCTAAGTCATGCATAGATGAGGCCCTGGCCGTGTATAAGCAGGTCCTTAAGAGCGGGTTGGTTAAGGGTAGGAGCGTTGAGGCTATTATAGCGGCCTGCCTACACATGGCCTGCAGGATGCAGGGCATGCCCAGGAGCCTTGATGAAATATCCCAGTACACTAGGGCTCCTAGGAAGGAGATAGCTAGGTGTTTTAGGCTAATAGCCAGGGAGCTTAGGATTAAGCTACCTTTAAGTGACCCAAGGCAGTACGTGCCTAAGATAGTTGAGCAGCTTAAGTTACCTGGCGACATAGCTAAGGAGGCTATTAGGGTCCTTGAGGAGGCTAAGGATAAGGGGTTAACCGCAGGCAAGGACCCGGCCGGCCTAGCCGCTGCCGCCGTCTACATAGCGTCACTGCTTAAGGGTGAGGTCAGGACACAGAAGGAGATTGCCCAGGCGGCCCAGGTCACAGAGGTCACGGTTAGGAATAGGTATAAGGAGTTGGCTAAGGAGTTAAACATAAAGATACCCATCAAGTAACCGGGTAATGAAGATTCCCGGCGTTGAGTACAGGACACTGTGTAAATACTGCAACCTAAGCAATGAACTGCTCATAGCCGAGGAGGGCGGTTTCAGGGTATACGCCTACGATGAACCGTTCAACAACGGCCACTTGGTCATAGTCCCAAAGAGGCATGTACCCCTCACTGAGTTAAGCACCAGTGAGCTCTACCATGCGCTTAAACTGGTTAGGAGGGCTGAGGCGGTTTTGAGGAGGGTTTATAATCCACATGGGTTGAACGTTGGATTAGTCACCTACCCACATGCAGCATTTCACGTGGTGCCTAGGTGGAATGGTGACGTGAGCTTCATTAAGGTCTTCTTTAATGCTAAGCCAATACCCGAGACGCCGATGGAGTACGCTAGGCGCATAAGAAATGCCTGGGAACAGGCTTAAGCCGTGTATTCGGGTATTGATTCGTATATTACCAGGACCTTCTCATAGTCGCTGGTTAGGTTTCTGAAATCACCCAGCTGCCTCACCTCAACCAACTCATTAATCCTCCTTATCTCGAAAACCTTAAGCAGCAACCCCCTATTTAGGTTACTTGGCTCAACACCCGGGTTAACCCTAAGGATCCTAATCCCCAGGTTACCCCTCCTGAAGCTGAGGGTCTCATCAGACTTACTCATAAGCAGTTGAATACCCAGGATCAGGGGGGATACTGAGGATAATGGCCTAATTGCCTTAACCCCAGACTCCTTAATGGCATTAATGTACGGGTCTACTAGTTCCCAATCCAGCAACTGGTCATACACTATGGATATACTTCCACCTGATGAAGTAACCTTACTGGCTATGAAAACCACCTGGTCAGGCCTAGTACCCTCAAGTGGTAGTGAGGCGCATGTGCACTTGGTGTACTCTAGGAATGACTTAGGTACGTGGCTTGTGTAGTAGACTATTGCAGATGCCCTAATGGTCCTGTAGACCCTGAAGCTCATCATGCTTGGCACACCCACACCCACGTCAACCAGGTAGACGCCACTTTCAACCTGCTCCTCAATTATGCTTATGTTGCTTGGTATCAACCTGTACAGGTACCTCCTCCCCCTTGAGACGTCCAGTATAGTCTCAACTACACCCTTAGCCTTAAGTTCACTTAAGGCACCCCTAACAGCCCTTTGGCTGAGGCCCGTGTTCTCAACTATGTCGTTGAAGGTCACGTAGGGTCTCCCATTGATCATGCTCTCGAACTGAAGGTAACTCACTATTATCCTGGCCGATGGCGACAGGTCCATAAGCCTATAGGGTAGTTCAATATTCCTTCTTTCACTAGACACAGTGCGGAGTATTAACGAACCCTATTAAACATTATTTAGCAGCTAAAAATGGGTGAATTACCTACAGTGAAACCTCCAGCCTTGGGTAACTTCACACCTTCCCCATCCAATTCATCCCTTGCCGGGTTTACCTTATTCTTTGAACTTGCAGATCCCCGTCCACGGGTGAAGATGCGGTATTAAGCCATAGGCGGGGTTAATAGTCCATGAGCCTCCGATATGACCCCCTTCCCGCCTTTTGGGCGGGGTTTCACCGTGGGGGTCTCGGGCGTTACCCCCTCTTTGGGGGTTAATGGCTTCGTCTCGGGGTGGTGATGAATGGTGGGGTATCGCCCCACCGGCTCATCTAACGTAGGGAAACCCCCTCTCGGGGGCACCACCCCGAGTACCGAAAACCCATGCAAAACTGGGATTAATAAACCTATCGCTATGAAACCCACGCAGTGGGGTAACCCCGCCCTAAAGGGCGAGACTTGTCATGTCCCTGTCAATATGCAGCGTTGGGCGGCAATGCCTTGCTAATGGGGAACCGCCGGTAAGTCGTAGGTCGGTTTAAAAACTAGGCTGCCTGAAGGTAGTAAGTGAAGGTTGGGTATGCTGGTAATGAGGTTGGGTGGATGGTTTACGATAAGGTCTTTGAGGTGGCTAAGGTAATCGGTAGTTTGGGTATTAGTCAAGATAACTACACTGACTTGGACTATTACCCACCTGTGGATGTTGACCTTGAGCTCCAGGTCATGTACTTCATGGCTATGGTGTCCATAGACCACAGGCTTAATGTACCCGGCCACCAATTCAAGTCGATGATCAATGGCAAGGTTTACGTGGGTTCAGACCTCCTTTGGAGATTTGGTGTTGAGAAGCTGAGGAGTGATGCATCCTTCTTCACCCCAAGGTCGCTGGCTGGGTTGAAGCCCAGTGACGTTAAGGATTGGCTTGGTGACGTGTGGGATTACGGTGTAAGGGCATTCCTACTCTCTGACCTAGGCCGTAAGGTGTTGTCGTTTTTCAACGGCTCGGCACTAAGCCTACTGAAATCCACAGGTGGTAGACTTCTTGGATCTGGGGGATTCACGGACATGATGAGGGTTTTCACGGCCTACACGGACCCAGTTGAGAAGAAGACCTTCCTACTGGCCAAGTTCCTGCATGGTAGGGGGTTAATCAGGTTCATTGATGTTGATGACGCCCAGGTTGCGGTTGACAACCACCTAACCAGGTTAGCCCTCAGACTTGGGTTAGTTGAACTGGAGCAGAGGTACCACGACATGGTTACTGGTGGTGTGCCATTCACGCCCAGTGAGGATGTTAACCTCAGGGGCTTGGTTAGGGATGCTTGGAAGTTGGTCTCCGTGAATGCTGGGGTTAACCCCTTCGCCCTTGACGATTACCTATGGAGGCTGGGTAGGTCTGTGTGTATTCAGGATACCCCAAAATGCTCAGCATGCCCCTTAAGAGGCGTGTGCAATGCATACGAGAAGGGGGTTTTCATCAACGAGCATCAGTTTTACCCAACCTACTGGTACTAGCCGACTCCAGCTAGGTTGCTCAGTAGTGAGACAACAGTCCTTAAGTCGTCGAGGGTCACGTCACCCATGACCCCTATCCTTATGCTCCTCTCCCTAATGCGCCACATGCCACCACTTATCACGTAGCCATTCTGCCTTAGGTAATCCACTACCTTACCGGGGTTAATTGGACTGTAGAAGGCCGTCACCGTCCTGCTGGCGTAACCTAGGTTGAGTGGCACTGGTTTGAAGCCCAGCTTACCCAGCTCACCGTAGAGGAACCTAACCTTCTCCTCATGAAGCTTAACATACCTCTCAAGCCCAACCTCATCGAGAATGTACCTTAGCGACTCTCTCAGAGCGTAAAGCACATTGATAGGTGGGGTGTAGGGTGTCTCAAGCCTGGCGCTGTACTTTAAGTAATTACCCAGGTCCATTGATGGTGGCTTCGGGTAACTAATAATCAATCCAGGGTCCTTGAAGGCCACAATTGAGCCGCCGGGTGGAGCCAGTAGCGCCTTATGGGTTGCCGTGGCCACTACATCAGCCCCCTCACCCACTGGTTCAGCCGGTACACCTGATACACTGTCGATGAGGATTAAACCCCCATTATCGTGAATTAGCCTAGCTACCTCATCAATGCACCTATTAGCAACCCCCATGCTGGTTTCATTATGAACCATGGCCAAGGCCCTAGCCTTAACATTAAACTCATCAATGTGGTCGCACAGCGATTCACCAGGCTCAACATAAACCCTCTTAACAACAGCACCCCTTGACTCCACTGATTGGGCTAGCCTCTCCCCGAATTCACCGTTAATCGGCACCAGTACCTCATCGCCGGGTTTAATGAAGTTGTACACCATTACATCAACGGCGAATGTACCAGTGCCCGGCAGTATGCTCACCGTATACCCTCTGAACACCCTACCCAACTGGTTAACTACATCACTGTACAGTTCACTAAACTCCCTACCCCTGTGGAACATCGGCTGCTTGGCGTAGGCATCAATAACCCTCCTCGGCAATTGAACTGGACCTGGGGTTAGGTACTTAACCATGGTTCCTCACCCTCTCAAGCGCATCCTGAATATTAGCCACCAACTCCTCAACAATCCTCCCCTGGGCCTCCACGGTCTCAGCCCCTATGTGGGGCGTCACTATGACCTTTGGGTGCTGTATCAACTTAAACTCCCAATCCTCCCTGGGGGGTTCATGCTCAAGTACATCAAGCCCTACGCCCCATAGCCTATCCAGGTGGTTGAGCAGGGCCCTGGTGTCTATGACCTCACCCCTACTCGTGTTCACTATCATCGCACCATCCTTAATCAACCTGAGCCTATCATCATTAACCATGTGGTACGTGTCCTTAGTTAGGGCTACGTGGAGGGTGATCACATCGCTGAGCTCCAGGAGCTCACTGAGGCTAACCAGCTTAACGCCAAGTTCATTAGCGTACCTTGATACATCAATAATGTCGGTGGCCAACACCCTCATGCCAAGCGCCTCCGCATACCTCGCAACAGCCCTACCTATCCTGCCAAAGCCCACTATACCAAGCGTCTTACCCCTAAGCTCAACCCCCTCGTAGGTGCCCTTACTCCACTTACCGTTTTTAACGTCAAATATGTGGAGGTGCACATTCCTAGCCAGCATGAGCATTAGGGTTAGTGTTAACTCAGCCGCCGAGTAAGTGGCTGCGTTAGGTGAATTGATAATCACGAGGCCCCTCTTTAAGGCGTACTCAACGTCTATATTATCGAGGCCAACCCCCGCCCTGGCTATTATCTTGAGTGAAGTACCCCTATCAATAACCTCCCTATCCACCTTAGTCCTACTCCTAACCACAAGTATGTGGTAACCATCAATTAACTTCAGGAGTTCGTCACGTTGTATACCGGGCTTGTAGTCAATAACCATACCCATGCTGCGGAGCCTATTCAACAGTTTTTCATCGACCTTATCCGTCACCAGTACCTTAAGTTGGATTCCGGATTCCCAACCCATTCCAGCTTATCCATAGAGGGGTCACCCCACTATATTTTTAAACATTACCCAGGTCCAAAACTAACATACAGATAAGTAAGCTATATAGTGGCACTTAATTCATGCACAACACAATGGGAAAGATGAACACCTCTAAGGGGTGGTGTTAAAGGCCATTGGGGAGGTGCCTTAGATTGATGAGTATGGTAGTGAGTTTATGAAACTCATGTACTCCCTATTGCGTATTATTGATGAGTAAGCCTCGGTTAGGTTCCTTGATGATGGGACTATGTCGCTTAGGTACCTCACAACCCACTTAACTATGTTCCTAAACGTGGCGTCGTAGTCACCCCTATAAATGTAGAATAGCTCAGTTGGTGTTGGTTTAAGTTCACCAACGGTGATTACCCCATCAGCTAAGCCCCTTAGTTTAACGTAATTAACATACCCTATAGTAACCACTATTGAGTCACTTGGGTAATCCCTGGGCTTATCCAGCGTTTCAACTGCCTGCCTATGAAGCTTAATCCACCTCTCAAGCTCAATACCAGTTACAGTTGACCTAGCGGTTAAGGCAACCATATCAACCGCTATCTTGCTTATCCTCCTCTGGTCATTAAGACTTGGGCCGCTTGAAACCAGGTTAACCCATGGGTACTCCCTGTAAAGCGTCAGTATTAGGTCTATTAACGGGGAGTGGGTTACCAGCCACGCGTTACCTAGGCTACCCCTCAGGAACTCGACCACCGCACCCTTACCTGACGATAAGGCTAACTTAACTACTATGCCCAGCAACTCCCTAGGTATGGGTATGGCCACGTTCTCAAACCTACCCTTAACCAGTAATGCTGATACAACCCTACTTACCGAGGCGACATGCGTCTCTGTGGATGGTGAAGAAACGGCTAAGAGCATTAAAAGCTAGGTTAGGTACCCTTTAATTAACCTATGTTCATGACTAAAGAACGGCAAGCATCGCCCTTCAAGGTGGGGTTACCTCACTACGTGGAGTTTCATGGAGATATTCCACTGAGGTTTTCAAAAAACCGTAGTGGGGGTAACTATCAAGACCCCAGGGTGAAACCCCACTCCCTAGAAGGGGCAGGGAAGGGGTCATTAAAACACCAGTAACCCTACCCAAGGTAAGCATCCTAATAAGGGGGACTAACGGGAATTGGCATAGTAGGGCTAACAAGCACCCCTACATTGATGGACCGTGGCCAAGCCGTAAACACTTATAAAACCCAACTTAGTTAAGTTAGGTATATGGGAGGTAAGAAGAAGCCGACCATATCCCAATTAGCCAAGAAGGAGGCTAAGGAGAAGGAGCAGGTTGAAAAGAAGGGTAAGGGGAAGGGTAAGGCAGCTGAGGAAGCTGTAAAGAAGGTGGTGGCCACTGTGCCGGCTGAACTTTATGATCAGATAACTAAGGATATTAAGGATATGGATTACGTAACCACCTACATCATATCGTCTAAGTATGGACTTAAGATGGGTGCAGCCACCAGGGTTCTGAATGACCTAGCTAAGAAGGGGGAGTTAGTACTTGTGTCTAAGGGGCATAGGATGAGCGTCTATACCTCTGTGGAGAGGGCCAGGAAGCTTGGTTTAATCCAGTAACGGTAAAGGTAAAAATATTATTTTGAAAAACACTATATTTGATTCATTATAATTAATGTACGTTAAACGGCCTTATACTTACCTTCAGCCACCTTCTGGACCCTACCCTCCTTAGCTAGTCTGGTTAATTGAGCCTTAACTACGTTAAGTCTCTGTTCACCAACTGCCTTAGCTATATCCTCAACGGCCAATTCCTTACCCCTATTCTGGGTTAGGTAGTCTAATATCTTCTTCTTTATTCCATCTGACATACCAGGGATAAATCCAAGTCAGCTACTTTTATAGGTTTCCGCAATACAGGCTGCGTGTATTCAGCAAATTCCGTTTAATTCGGGTATTACTTAGGTGCCTATACTCGATAGTGGCAACGTCAGTGGCCGTAATATTTAGTCTCTTTTTACAATACAGACCCCAAGAATAAAGCATGCTCATGGTTATTTTAATGACATATATCACGTATATAATGATTAAAAGAGGTCCTAATAACAGTAATATTGAAGTTAAACTCGCCCCCTCTAGAGGTGAGGTTACCTGCTGCGTAGGGTTCGGAGCGGTACATTATGTTTTATTTTTAGATTCCTAGTAGCTCCTTAAAGGGTAAATTCTAAGGCCCTGAGGAAACTTCACTACTTAAGGCAGAGAGGTATGACCCCCTCCTCGCCTTGATGAGTGGGGTTTCACCCTGGGGGTCTCGGCAGTTACCCCGCTTATTGCGGGGTTATTGAATAACCCAATGGGGCTGGTTTTCATAAACCCATCTCCGTGGAACCCTACAGAATAGCGCAACCCCACCCTAAAGAGCGAGACTTGTCGTTTGTTTTGTCATGGGGGCCCAAGTCAGCACTAAGGGGCTTACTGAACACCTTAGCAAGACTGAAGTTTAAAAGCAACCTCCATGAAACCCTACTATAGGGCGAGGGTTTGGCGGTTTATTAGGAAAACCTAAGTAAAGTAATTAAATGCGGTTGGTGTTAAGGTTAACTGAATGATTAGTGTAGTTAAGAGGTTTGGTGGGATTGAGGTATCGTGCTGCGGACGCCATATTCTAGTTGACCCAACCCGTAGATTCCCCTCAGGTAACTATGATGCAGTGCTCATTACGCATGGCCACAGTGACCACTACACGAGCCACATATCAAAGGCCAGGAGGGTCATTATGAGTGGTGAAACCTTGAGGATTCTCAGGGAATTCAGAGGGGTGAGACTTGGGGCTAATGTAACCGTCGCCCACCCCAATAGGCCAATAATCTTCGACCACTTCAGTGTGGTACCGCTTAACGCTGGTCATGTCATGGGTAGCCTAATGTACCTACTGGAGTTTAGGGATGGTTCAGTGCTGGTGACGGGCGACATGAATGTTGAGGATAGTGTTCTGCTTAAGGGGGCAGAACCCTACCCAGACGCGGATGTACTGGTCATGGAAAGCACCTACGGTGACCCAAGCTTCCAATTCGAACCACGCGGTGAGGTGTATAACGAGATACTGGACCTGGTGGATAGGGTTAGGGGTAAGGGGCTTAGGCTTGTCCTCTCAGGCTTTGCCCTCGGTAAGGGCCAAGAATTATACGCATTACTCAGGAACAGCGGGATCGACGTATCAATGGACACTAACGTTGACTCGCTAAACAGGATACTCCTAGGCGTGGGCAACCGTAACGATGGCGACGTGATGGTGGCTGATTTACCACCGAGGGTTAAGTTGAACGGCGACTCAGTGGTGGCTATGGTGACTGGGGGAGCGCCTGGGGGGTGGTTGAGGAGTAAGGTGCACATAAGGTTGAGTAACCACAGTGACTTTAATGGCTTGGTGGAGTTCGCCATTAATTCCAGGGCTAGGAGGATATACACTGTCTACGGCTATAGTGAGAGGTTGGCAAGGCACCTTAGGCTTGAGTATGGCTTAAGCTCCTACCCAATACCCGACAACACGTTAATTTAGCAGTGGGTTAACCGACTGTTAGATGCTAGTCGAATTCATCCCCCATTTCAAGGAGGTTATCCAGTAGCTGTTTGCGGTAATCCTCATCAACCTCCTCCCCTGAATTACCCTTATTCTCAACTATAGGTACCTTGGTGCGCTTACCCTCATTAACAACGCTCTTCTCTACGAAGGACTTCCTATCCTTCTTAGCAACCTTCTCCTCATAACCACACCTAGGGCACCTTAGGTACGTTGTACCTCCCTTCTTCACCGGAACCATTGCGGTTCCACACTTTGGACAGAACTTCATAACCTAAGTTATCACAGCTTATTAATAAACGCTTCGGTAGTTAAAAAAGCCATTCCATTAAACTTAATCCAGTATTTAATAACATGCACCCTTAGACATTACATGGATATGAAGCGGCATCGCCGTGCAGCTAACTGTACTAATATCTATTGCGTCATTTTGCATGAATTCATTTAAATGTGGCCAACAACAATGAATATGAGCATATATGTAAATATTTTTCAATGGTCTCTGCCTCGTAGTAATTTTTATAAATTGAGCTAGTTATATATCGGGCAACAGATATGGCTGGTTATGATGCATTGCGCGTACCAAATCATATTGGGATAATACCAGATGGTAATAGGAGGTGGGCCGTGGCTCATGGTGTTGACATATACACCGCATATCTAATCGGATCTGATAAGGTTGAGGATGTTTTAGAGTGGGCCCTTGATAACAATATCCAAACAGTCACCGTGTATGTACTATCCTACGAGAATTTCATTAATAGGAGTGAGATTGAGAAGAAGATACTTTACGAGCTACTCATTAGGAAGCTTAAGAAGGCTAGGGAGGACCCCAGGATACATGATAATAAGGTTAAGGTCACCTTGATAGGCCGCTGGAGAAGCCTACCACCTTATGTTGTTGATGAGGCTATTAAAACGATGACAGCCACTGAGTCGTACAACTCACACTTCCTCAACCTAGCTGTTGTATATGGCGGCTACCAATCAATCGTGGACATGGTGAACATGGCCATTATGAAGGTGGGTAAGTTAATTAAGGACGAGGAATTAGTCAAATTATTACCGACTGGTTTCCTACCAAAACCCTTCATAGACTTGGTCATTAGGACAGGTGGCGAAAGAAGACTAAGTAACTTCTTCCCGCTGGAGTCTATATACGCTGAACTGTACTTCCTTGACAAGTATTGGCCAGACTTCAGTAGGGAGGATTTCCAAGAAGCCTTAAGGTACTACGCTAGTGTTGAGAGGAAATTCGGAAGGTAATTCATCTTTCACCAATTAACTTAAGCCGTGCGTGAAATTTTTACGTCTCCTTTAAGGTCCTTAACGCTGCAATACCTTAATCACACTACCCTCCTTTTCTCAAGTATCTTATCTATGAGTGTTAGGGATTCCCCATCATGCTCAATGATCTGCTTAGCTGGTGGTAGCTCAAAGTAATTGCTTATCCTCGATGCTACCCTCTCCCCATAAGTTGGTACAAATTCATTCTGGTAGAATATGCCTATGGGTATTTCCTCATCCATGGGTTTCCTAGCCCTCTCAATAGCCTTAACCAATTTTTCATCTGCTTCCTTTGGGTCTTTTACCACTGGGTCCCATTTTTCATCCTCTAGTTTTCTTATCCTCTTCTCGTACCATTCCTTAGTGTTTATGTCATTGTATGTTGGGCATGGTTGCAATACGTCTA
>NZ_LCTF01000059.1 GCF_001663375.1 Caldivirga sp. MU80 | reverse complement strand
CAAGGAATTAAAGTTGAGGGGATACACCAGGGCTGAGGTTACGAAGGCAATGAAGAAATTAAGGAAAGTAAGGAGGGAGATACGCATGGTAAGAAGGCTTATGAAGATAACAACACGCAATAATGAGGCAATACAATAAATTTTGCAAAAAGCATTACGATGAAACCACGGAAAACAAAAACATTTTATAAATTGCACAAAGATATTCCCTGTGGGCCACGTGTACGTATCAGTTAGGTTTAGGGGTAAGGACGAATTAATAATGGATAAGGTACTCGTAGATACAGGCGCCACATTCACAGTAATGCCGCTGGACATTGCCGAGAAACACTTCTATGAAACACCACTTGAAGCCGAGCTAAAACTTGGCGATGGAAGAGTCGTTAAGGCTAAGGTCTTTATGGCCGAGGTCGAGATTGAAGGTAGGAAGGGGCCAGCCAGGATAATGGCACTTAGCAACGCTACACCCGTGATAGGCGTCGATACATTAGAAATGCTGGGCCTAAAGGTCGACCCGGTGACAGGCAGGATAGAAAAGAGTGAGTATTACATGCTTTATGTTTAGAAGTAGCCTTAATTGGTAGTGCACCATGATGATGGCATCACGGTTATTACCTAGATATCCACAACAAATTCGTGAAATCTAAGCTATGCAATGCTGTTACTAAGGTGCTCATGAGTAATGGCAGGTAATACAGAAACCTATATATAAACAGTCAACGCGGTACGTCTCATGGCGCTAATGAATACTGAAAACGCCAACCAAGGATACTGAATTTAATATATACGTTTATGCATGCAGAGAATGCCCTGATAGCCCAAAGTGAAACAACGCAATAGAAGCCCTCACCCAAAGCCCTACAACTCCGTATCCACGGGGAAGTTTAAAGTACCCCAAAGCATGTATGAAAACGCCCCCGTCGTATAGCATCATTGCTTGTAGAGATCACGGACATAAAAACCAGCCAAACCAAATAAAACCAAAGAACATAATCATGGTGCCCAGCCGGGATTTGAACATGGGTTGCTTTGGATTTGCTTGGGTGGCTTGTTGGTCATCACGCCAGTGTTATCTTTGGTAGTTTTTCCATCATTGCCTTCAGCACGTGTTGTTGGATTAGGTGCTTGTTGTGGTTGTAGTTGCTCTTCATTAAGATGGCGTGTGTGATCGGCGTCGCCGTCTTGTGCCTGATCCAGAGCGGTCTCTTGAGCCTGTCGATAACGATTAGCTTGTGTATGGCGTGCAGATAAGCAATGTTCCTAGGCGCCTCGTAATTATTACTAGCCTTTAGCAGGGCAATGGTTAGGTCTTCGAGTTCGTGGTGCCTTATAAATCTAATTGATAAGATAAGTATTGGCGGGTGTGGGGTGGTGTGGATTGGCCGCTCGCTTGGTTAATGACGTATCGAGGTGTTGATTGCCAACTGTGGGGCCTCGTTTACAATAAGTGTATGGAGACAGAACAATGTAGCAAGTTAGCCAAGATACTCACGGATGAACTTGGGAAGCATAGGTGCCTCAATTATGCACCTAATTGAATGCATTGCTGTGGGTGGGTTTAAAATCAATGGGCCGCCGAGAGTCGGCAAAGGCCCGATGAGTAGCAAGGAGGATCAGGAGTTAAGCAACGAAGCCTCCCTACCCCAACCCACCCAGGCAGGGAGGATAGAAACATGCACCGAGTTGGTAAGCAAGGCAATGAGGTGCCTAGAAAACAACGACAAACAATGCGTCACGAGGCTCATCGAGGAGTTGATTCGAAACCAATGCCATGATGGCCACATAGTTGGTAAAGAAGTTGCGGATAGGGCTAAGGATGCAGTTCACGAGCTGTGGTTAAGGAATAGAGGTGATGATGAGTGGAAGTGCGAGTTGCCAAGGATGCTTAAAAGTCTCAATGTAACAAAGGGTTGGATCATGGATGCGTTACATAAAGGCCCTAGTCCTTTAAATAAATGGCTCACTAGGTGCGGAATTAGCTGGGAAGGTAAGACAACGAGGAACAACGTTATCGAGAACATGCTGAAAAGCAAGTTTAGCTGGTGGGGCCAGGGTGGATTAAAACCAGAGCGGGATGGGCACAGCCAGTCCCACGGGTCTGGGGAGGGGTGATAGCACCATGAACCTACAAACCCACAACCATGAAGCGAGGAGGAATATGCTTGCAAAGGAAATCGAAGAAATATTGAGGTGGCGATTTGGGTGGAACGAAGTCGTAATGAGTAATATTATGTGGAAATTCTTTGGTGTTGAGAATATTAATGAGTATTATAATTATGGCATAGATTTGCATGGGTGGCTACAATCATTTGAGCTAGGTGAGCCATTAGATGAGTACGTGTTTGGAGCGATGAGCGGTGATTTATACGTAAGAAAATGGAGACGCCAATACGAAGTAGAAGTAGCAACATCGAATCCCATTGGAGTTTTTTACTTTCTAAAACTAATGAAGATGATTAGCAATGACAATCTAACTATAAGATTTGTTCGACAGGCTAATAAATATGTTGAGGTATCTTATTATGCTTTTTTGCGGCAGTGGCCGTGGCCTTCGCTAGAGGAACCATCATGGTTAGAAACAATAAAAGATTTTGACGCAAACAAATTGGCAAAATACATTGGAGGGCTAATTGACAGCGACGGTTCAGTGTCTATTTATTTTACAAAACAAAATAGTATAGATTTCAAAATAAGAATTTATGCATGCAGAATATGTGTAGGGTTTTTAAGAGCAGTGAGAGACACTATTTATGATACACTAGGAATTAAAGGCACAGTCTCAGTTAATAATGCTGGAGATAGTAGCGAGTTATATTACAGAAATAAACAGGGAGTCAAGCTGCTTAATTATGTTCTGCAGTACCTAAGGCATCCATTAAGGAGGGTAAGGGCAGAGTTGTATTTGAGATATTACGACAAAGAACTATCAAGAGAGGAGCTTCAACGCCTTTATGTGCCATTAAAATACGATGATTTAAAAAGGAATCATGCAGTAGATGCGTTTGTACAGGGGGCCCCACAAACCCACACCCACGGGGAACACGCATTGATACTCAAGGGAAAAGTCTCTTTCCCATCACAAACAAAACCACCAACACAACACACAAAGAAAAACCTAAAAACACCCAACACCATAAAACCATGCCCCGGTAGTATAGCCCGGTCAAGTATAAGTGCCGCAAAAACGGCCTGCTGACGCGGGCCTCTCGAGCCCGTGACCCGGGTTCAAATCCCGGCCGGGGCACCAGGGACTTTGTTCTCAATTATTTCTAGGTATTCATGTTTTGTCAGGATGATGTGGTTTCAAGTTCTGTGATTTTAATGATTAATATAATGATATTATTAATTGAAACTTATGCGTTCCAGCTCTTCATAGTAGAAATACTTACCTGCACTAGTGAAGATACCTTTAATTTTGCTTTTTGGGTCCCTTATTGATCTCAGTATCTTTTTGTCAAGGGTCATGAACACTTCGCACTCCCTATCTGCTAATGCTGACGCCATTATTAACACGTCGCTTGGACCAAGCCATAAAATTTCGCTTTGTAATTCATTAACGTATTTTAGGAAATCGCTCAGTTCTTCATTTTAAAAATGAATATATCGACCAACCCCTCCATCATGCCATTGAGCAATTCATTTAATGGATCAGGATAAGAGGTTATGAGATGACTCGGTAGTTCCTTTCTTTTTCTGTTTATGTATTCTGCATTCTGTCAATGAGTTTCTTAGTGAGTTCTCTTATCTCTGGGTTGTTTCCGATTTGTTAATGCTTCTTGGTGGTTGTGATTACTTGTAGATAAATGTAATTACGGTGCTTCATAACTACAATGCTCATTAACCCTGTAGCATTGTTTCTCGGACTGTTGTCTTGAGTGCTATTACTGTGCCATGGTAAGTGAAGGTGTGTAAATTCTGCACTTACCAAGCGTTTTATTTACTGACTGATCAGTCGAAAACTCGGTGATCAGGGTATGAGTAAAACTTGGCATGGTGTAGATAGGTTGAAGTACGTGTGGTTTCCTAGGATTGACTATGATAAATGCACTGGATGCGGTCTCTGTCTCCTTACTTGTGGTAATGACGTGTTTAGGTGGTATCCTGAGGAAAACTTGCCCATAGTTGCAAACCCAGGTAATTGCGTCCTAGGCTGTACAACATGTGCAAAACTCTGCCCCGAAGACGCAATAACATTCCCTGATGACCCAAAGAAGTTCATTC
>NZ_LCTF01000058.1 GCF_001663375.1 Caldivirga sp. MU80 | reverse complement strand
TTCAAATTAAATAATTAGATTAATTAATTTAATTAACGATTCGGTACAGCTCCATTTATAGTAAATACACCGCAACCTTGATCAGTAAGCCCTAAGGCGTTGATCTACGCCATTGCGTATAGTATACGCTTAACATGGTTAGTGTTCTTAAGGCGCCTTAACCTCATGCTTCAGGTTAGTTAACTGCCAGTGATTATCATTTAGCTAAGGCATTATAACACCTTTAATGTAATCCCTCGGTTTCTTGGATGCATATTCGAAGGCTTCCTTGATTTGGTCAAGTCTCCACCTATGCGTTATTAGTCTCCTCAAGTCGAATACACCCCTCTTGAGTAGTTCAACAGCTACCTTAAGGTCATTACTGTAGCTGTCTGATCTGGCTGGCACGGCCATAACCACCTCAATGCCCTTGGCATCCCAATCCCTAACGTCAACTGTCACTGGGTGTGGGTAGTAACTGAATATCGCCACCCTACCCTTACGCCTAACCAGCTTAACGGCTGTTAATAAACCCTCTGGGTTACCCGAGGCCTCAATCACAACATCGAAGCCCACTGGGCTGTTTCGGTCTTCTTGGTTATTTGTGGCGTTTATTTTCATTTGATGCCTAAGACGTTAGGTTTTTAACCTAGCCCTAATACCTTTAATTGGTTACCCTGGGTTTCCGAGATCCGTAGGGCTGGGAACCCCCGGCGACGGGTGGGGAGCTGCTGCGGTGAGGGGGCTCGGGGTGACCGTCGAGAAGGAGACGGTGGGGAGCTCCACAAGGGGCAATGAACCGCCGCCTCCGGAGAGACGGCTAGCTCCTTAACTTCACTATCGAAGTTTGGGTTGCTTGGATTGAGGGTTGCCGTTGCTCCATACTCCTTAGCTAGCCTCAACCTATCATCCCTAACATCAACGGCTACAAGACTACTTAAATTCATCCTACTCAAAGCCTGAATGAGAAGCGTACCCATGAAACCAGCCCCAACCACGGCCACGGAGTCACCGGCCCTGGGCGCGGCCTGCCTAACACCATTAACCACAGCCCCAAGTGGCTCACCTATACCGTACTCGAAGGGTAAGTCGTTAGGCAGCTTAGCCACGGCATCACCCTTAGCTATGAAGTAGTCTGCGTAGCAACCATAGCCGCTAGCCACCAGTGCAGCCACCCTATCACCAGGCTTAACACCACTCACATTGGGCCCAACGGCAATAACCTCACCAGCAGGTTCATGGCCAAACCTAGCGGGTGTGCTAAACCAAACCCTATAACCTAGGTAAGCGTAAAGGTCACCAGTACATACGCCACATGCACCAACCCTAACCAAAACCTCATTACCCTTAGGTTCAGGGACCTCTTCCTCAAGAAGCCTAACGTCACCCTTACTAAACAAGACAGCATACCTCCCCCTCACACTAAACACCAACAATAGTACCCTTTAAGGATATTTAAATTTAATAAAAATTATAAAAATAAAAGATAAAAGAAGATGATTTTTAAGGTTCTTTTACTTATACCTAATTAATCACCTCCTTCTCATTGCGATTATTGCTGCTACTGCTGCTATTACGATTACGATTACTACTATTCCTGCTATTAGTGCCGTTGATATTACTGTCTTCGTAACTGTTACCGTGCTTACTGCTGTCGTGGTTGATGCCACTGTTGAAGTCACGGTACTAGTCATGGTGGCAGTGGTTGTTACCGTTGAAACTGCAGTGGTCGTGGTGGTGGCTGTTGTAGTAGCCGTAGTAGTTACTGGAGTATACGAAATATGGAAATACGAAGCAATGCATGTAGTGTTAAAATCACTTGGGCTTATCCCCAGGAAGTCCGCATACCACTTATACTTAGTCCACAGTGAACCATTAAGCATTGCCTGAGCCAGTGGCGGCATCACGCCTGGTGGGGCAACACCACCGAAGTATAATGGTCCAGGCATCCAGACGCCTCCACTTACACCTGGGGCACCCCAAATCTGCTGTGGTGGCTCAATCACGAATTGCGCTGGTAAGTTAGCTGGGCCTAATGGTGGTAGTACCGTGGGTGCTGTTGAGCACTTATACGCCCATTCGATATCGAAAACATGTGGATCCAACTGCTGTGGCTCAAGTTTCTCACCCCACATTATCTGAGGCAGGTAGTACTCCCACCAGGCAAATAGCACCTTAACAGCCACCGCATACTCATAACTACCTGGCGCCGCGGCGCTGAAGGCGTTATCTAGGTTTGTTAGGTTAATGTAGCCGAAGGTTGAGTTGACACAGGTCACAATGGTTGTGTTCGGAATGTGGAGCGTCATAAGTGAGATAGGTGTGCACGTGCCATTTGGCCACTGGAATGGGTAAGCTAGCGATAGGTTAATGTACATAGGCCACCATGGGTAGTGCCAAGTTGCATAACCTGAATAGTAACTTTCAACACCAGGCCCAAACCAACCAGCAGCCTCGTATTCACCATTAGGTATTATTAAGCCTGAGTACGTAGACACATCCTCACCTAAAATCTTAGTTGGTATCCCGAACGCCGTAAGTTCAGTGGCGGCCTCTGATAACGCCGTTAATTGATTTGTAAACCCTGCAGGTGCCATTAGCGTCATGGTTATTGGAGTGCCGCTAGGTGTGTACCATTGCCCATTCTTCTTATAGAAGCCTGCGCTCTCAAGTATCTGAGCAGCCTTAGTCCAATTAACCGTGTAATTGATTATTATGCTTCTAACGAACTCTGGGTACTGGTACAGTATGTAATCCTCCGTTGGTACACTTATCCATATTGGTATTATCCACGCACCCCAAGCCTCAACCATAGCCGTGCGGTTAATAACGTAGGCTAATGCCTGCCTAAACTTCATGTTAAGCCACCAATTGTTAGTTGGGAAGTTATACAGATTAACATCAATGCCATATATTGAGTATGCATATAGGTTAACATTAATCCACCCATGCTGCTCAGCGATCTGTATTTGCTGGCCTGATAAGCCAACGTATGCCCAGTTTGCCTTACCAGCGATCTCAAGGGCTAGGTCTTGGGTGTTACCACCTGGGTAGACCGAATCCACCTCGGGATAGTAATTGAAGGTGTTGAATGGGAAAATCTCAATCCACCTAGCCAGTAATGGTACACCATTGTAGTACATTGGTTCAAGTTTCTCAACTATGGTGTTAGTGCTGATGAAGGTCATGTAGTATGGGCTTAATGCCCAGTAGGATGGTACAAATTCAGTCACGTTCTTGGAGAATATTAATGCTTCACTTGAGTTCATGGACTGCAGTTTTTCAACCATAGGCTTCCAAACGGTGTATGGCGTTGATATTTGGGAGGTTAGTATATATATCCACTCTGTTGGTGACCATGTTTGGAATAGGAATTGTATTGTGTAATTATCCAACACTCTGATGTCTTCGTCTGCGTACTGAGGTAGCATGAATGGGTAGTACCACTTAAATGCCTTAACGCCAATGTAGAAGTACGTGTACACGTCCCAAGCAGTGAAGGGTATTGTGGCTGAGCCATTAAACCAGTAAATACCACGCCTAAGGTAAACAGTCAAAACACCACTACCATTAGGCAAAACCTGAACACTCCAATTCCTAGCCAAAACAGGGTAGAACTTGTTTGTTAGAGGATTGTAGAAGACTAATGGTACCCATGTTTGAATTACACCAACTAGGCTACCTGGTGAGGGGGTATATGGGTTGTAGATTGGTGCACTGGGTGCGTAGAAGTAAGTTGATGATTCTGCATTAATCGCGGTGTATTGGGGTTGAGCATGCGCAGTGATTGATAAGGCCATGGCCACTGCGACTAACGTCAATAATGGTAGTAGTCTTTTAACGTATTTACTTACCTGTTGCATAATTGATAACTAACTAGTGGGTCCTTAATATTAATGTATGCTAACTTTTCCTTATTAAGGATATTTTACATTTGTCTAGCGATAATACCTAGTTAGTACTACATTGCCGTGATTATTCCCAAGATATAGTACTTTAGTTCAAGTTGAGGATTACGCAATAGATATTTATTCTTTTTGAATTAATATATTGACTATAATTAGCTATATAGTTTAGTAATCAATTTCATTATCGCTCAGCATCAGTCTAACTATCTTCCTAATGCCGCTTTGAATCTGCCTACTAACAGTGGTTGTTGATAGGCCTAATTCCTCAGCAACCTGCCTTAAAGTTACCCCACGGTCATCGTCGAAGTATCCTAGTTTGTTTGCTTTTTTATTGTTCTTTCCTCTGCCTTTGTTAGTATTGTTCCTATTCCCCTCTTCATTGCCTTTTCCACTGCCTCTGTTGCGTCTATTCTCCTCTCCCTTACTCTTATTACTCTTCCTCTTGTTTCTAGGTTTTTGATTAGTGTTTGTGTGTCTGTTTCC
>NZ_LCTF01000016.1 GCF_001663375.1 Caldivirga sp. MU80 | reverse complement strand
GAGAAGCCTAAAGGCAGTAATAAGGCTTTCATAGACATTGGTTTAAACAATTTGTTTGCTGTGGTTTTCAATCACAGTGACACTGCGATTTTAATCAAGGGTTCGAGTATTAAGGCTGAGTACTACTGGTGGAAGAGGGAAATAGGCACCTACCAATCAGTCAGAGACTGGCTGAGGAACCACGGATTCGAAGCATGGAGGAGGTACCATGCCTATTGGCTGCATGCCAAGTATAAGCAACACGAGAGGCTAAGGCACTACTATAGGACAGCAATCAGATTCCTAGCGAGGATAATGCATGAAATGGGTGTTGATGAGGTATTCATCGGATACCCCTATTTAGTGAGTCAAGATGATGGCAACGAGTATAATGTGAACATTTGGTGGTTCAACAAGGTCATTAGGTGGTTGGGTGAGGTATTGCGGGAGTACGGCATAAGGCTCAACGTGGTTAATGAATACGGGACTAGTAAACAATGCTCAATATGCAGCATGAAGCATGAAAGTGGCAGAGTCAAGAGGGGACTATACATATGCCAGACAACTGGGATCAAAATCAACGCCGACCTAAACGCAGCAAGGAATATTGCAAAAAGAGTGGGCTATGAGACGCCTATACCAAAGAAGATACTGAGCTACATAATCACCACTAACGGAGTAAAACCATTAACCCCCATGGAGGGGGAAACAACCAAGACCCCCAAGATTAACCCTACCTCCCCGAGGTAGGGAGGGGGTCATCAGCCCGGTGTACTGTTGACTACCTTAAGCTGTGCTTCAGATAACCCAATCCAGTCGTACGTAATCTTACCGGCAAGCATGCCGCTTAAGGCCTGTGTGTTGCCACCAGTCTCCCAAACCACAGCCGTTGGGTCGTAGTATTGCCAGGATGCGAAGGGGAAGACCTGGTACCATGAGCTTAACAGGTTGGGTGGTTCAAGGGTGAAGTGGAGGTAGGTTGTGCTAACGTAGCTTAGGTAATACGGGTATAGGCCGTAGTATGGAACCACGTACTCGGTTATGTTTGTTGCGAATTTAGTCGCCTGAGTAACATTCATGGTCTTTAATTCATCCACTATTGGTTTCCAGACTGGGTATGGTACGTCTATCCAGCTTGTTAGTAGCCAGTATGGTATGTATGGGGTCCATTCTTGGAATAGGAATTGTATCGTGTAGTTGTTCAACACCCTAACATCCTCATCCACTAGGGACTGGTTAATCCAAGGCACATACCAGGCGAATGCCTTCATACCAATGTAAAACTGAGCATAAACATCCCAAGCAGTGAAGGGTATTGCATTAGTGCCGTTGAACCAGTATAGGCCAGGCCTAAGGTAAATAGTCAAAATACCACTACCATTAGGCAAAACCTGAACAGTCCAATTTTCGGCTAGTATAGGCCACCATTGGCCTGTTAATGGGTTGAAGGCTGCCAATGGTAGGTAGTCCCACGTGTTACCAATCATGTTGCTTGGCGCGTAGGGATTCCACATTGGTGTGCCGGGGGTTAGTATTATTGTTACTGGGTTTCCACCTATGATCTGCGGCCTCTGCTGAGCATACACAACCGCTGCACCGTACACGGCCATTACAGCCACGGCCAGTATAACCATTACCCTTACCATTGAGAGTTCGTTATTGGGCATAGGCTATTTAATGTGCTGGTGTTTTTAAATTTTACTACATGGCTTAGTATAATTTGCTCAAGTCACTGGCAAGGTTACATGCCTTGGCTCAAGGGATTAATTTCAACGTACTCGGACTCCACGTCCTCAATCAATGCATTTGTGCCACCCACTAGTATTGGTTTGCCGCCGCCCTTGGGTATTAGCTCGAAGTTCACCACATCACTACTTATGGTTACGTTAACAGGTGTGCCAATTAGGCTCACCTCTTCACCTGTCTTTGTTAAGTAACCCTTAACCTTAACCTCTATGTTTAACCCAATCTCCCTAGCCCTAAGTATCTCCCAGGTGGCGAACCTGTGCGAGTTGAACACCAATGGGTAATCCGACTCCTTAAACTCCCTCCTGTATACCGTTTGGGCACGCCTCCACGCATCGAACAGGCTATGTATGAACTGCAGGGTCATTGCCCTATCCCTAAACACGTAGCCGTAGGCGCCGTTTCTATCGCTCAGACTGGCCTTAATCATTGTGAACACGCATGATTCTGCGTCTGGTGATATTAGGGAGAATGGGCCAAGCCTATTGGTCTTAACCTCAACTACATTATCAATGCCCTTTAGGCTTGTTAATAACTCCTCATCTAAGTAGGGGTAGATGAATACGTATACCTTAACCCTTGGGTTAAGGCCCTTAATGTACTTTAACAACCTACCTAGTAACATGGGGGTCGCTGATATGTACAATTCACTCTTAGCCTCCTGAATCAATGCCGCGGAGTTATTCACAATATTATCAATACCCCTCGTAACCCACACCAGGCTCCTTGACCTTTCACCCCTGGTTAATGAAGAAATGGCCTTCACGATGGCTTGCTTACGCCTTGACGCCTCATTTTCAATCATCTCCATTATTAACCCTACGCTTATTGGCTCGTAGACCTTGGGTTTACTGTGCTGAATATTAACAAACCCCTTCCTCTCCAGGGACATCATTACATTGTATAGTTGGGGTTGGTGTATTGATAGGTCGGCCATTATGTCCTTGGCAGTGGCGCTACCTCTCATTATTAGGTAGGCTAACACCGTGGCCTCCTTTTTAGACAACCCAAGTATCATTAATGCATCCACTAGGTCATCATCCACCTGCAGCATCAGGGGCTAGTTAACTCTAGGTGATTTAAGTGCTTAACCTATGTAGTCTCATTTATATTCAACTTAAATTATAATTGTTATTAGGTGGCTTAACGGCGTAATTGTTAATTGATCATGAGGGGTACAAGGTTTAAAAGGCCACTGCCGCCTTGCCGTTAAGTATGTATAAACCCCAGTGGGACCCCAACAGGTTAAGGGTTGTTGAGGAGTTGAGGAGTAGGGGTGTTAATCCTTATCCGCATAAGTTCGAGTTCACTCACACCATTGCGCAGATAAGGGAGTTGGCTAAGAATTACCCGGTTAGCCATGACCCATTCTACAGGGGTATCAGGACGGTGGGTAGGGTTGCTAACATCAGAAGACATGGTAAGGCGTCATTCGTCGATATCTTTGATGAGGGGGAGAGGCTTCAACTTTACCTGAGGGTTAATGAACTTGGTGAGAGGTTTGAGGAGTTCCATAGGTTCATAGACAGGGGCGATATCATAGGGGTTGAGGGTGACTTATTCTACACGCTTAAGGGTGAATTAACGCTATTGGTCCGCAACTATGAGCTACTCTCAAAGGCGCTGCTTGAACCACCTGACTGGAGTAAGTACACTACCGAGTGGAGGTACACGCACAGGTACCTTGACCTCCTTTACAATAGTGAGGCCAGGAGGGTAATTCAAACTAGGTTTAGGGTGATTCAGGCGATAAGGGAGTTCCTCAACTCAAGGGGGTTCCTTGAGGTTGAGACCCCTGTTCTTCAACCAGTCTACGGTGGGGCATTGGCCAAGCCCTTTAAGACCCATGTTAATGCCCTTGATGAGGACTGGTACCTGAGGATTAGCCTTGAGCTTTACCTGAAGAGGTTCATAGTGGGTGGTTTTGATAAGGTTTACGAGATCGGTAAGGTCTTTAGGAACGAGGATATCGACGTACACCACAACCCGGAGTTCACAATGCTTGAGCTTTACTGGGCCTACGCTGATTATAATGATGTGATGAAGCTGACTGAAGAAATGATATCGCAGGTGGCAGTTAAGGTGCTTGGTTCATCAACGGTCAAATACCCCATTGGTGAGGGGAGGTACGTTGAGATTAACCTGACAGCCCCCTTCAAGAGGGTTACCATGTATGAGGCACTCAGCAGCGAGTTAGGTAGGGATGTTGAGAAGATGAGCGATGATGAGTTAAGGCGGCTAATGGATGAGAATAGGCTTGTGCCCAGGGGTGGGCAGTATGTCAGGGGATTCATGATTGAGAAGCTCTTCGATAAGCTCGTTGCGCCTAAGCTTATCCAGCCAACCTTCGTAACAGACTATCCCCAGGAAACAACACCACTGTGTAAGCCCCATAGGTCCAAGCCTGGTTTAATAGAACGCTTCGAACTATACATAGCCGGTCTCGAATTGGCAAATGCATATACTGAGCTTAATGACCCTGTGCTTCAGCATAAGTTCTTCGAGGAGGAGGCTGAACGCTTCAAGAGGGGTGACGAGGAGGCCCACCCCTACGACTACGACTTCGTGATGGCCCTCAGCTACGGCATGCCACCCACGGGTGGCCTAGGCGTGGGTATTGACAGGCTAGTCATGGTCCTAATAGGCCAATACTCAATTAAGGAGGTGATACCATTCCCAATGGTTAAGGTGCAATAATAAGGCCGCCCCCTCCCCTGCCTATACAGTAGTGAACCGTGTTATTGCTATTATCCGTTGGCAGGGGTTAAGTTAAAGTGTTTTAAATAGGCCGCCTGAGCCTTAGGGCTAATTAGGAATGATGAGGCGTGGTAGGGATGAGAAGTGATTGGTCTAAACCAGGCTGAGCACGTTCCTAACATTAAATGCATTGGGACTGGTATGGAAGGGCTGGGGAAAAATGCTTAAATATTTTAAGTTAGCAAGCCTAGTGAACGGGGGTTAACGTGAGGATTACTGTCCCAAAGGCCCCAGCTAAGGTTCAGCTTTGCATTGGGGCTAGTTGCCAATACTTCATCTGCGTTAAGAAAGCCTTAAGGTTTATCCAGGGTAAGGCAATATGCGGCCTAACCAATGACCCATGCATAGGCTACAAGTGCCAGTACGCAGCATGCAGCGCCCACGCCATGGCTCCTAATGGCGAGTGCACGTTAAATATGAGGGATAAGGAGGTTAAGGATGTTGCAGAGGAGGCTAAGAAGATGGAAAAGGATGTATCCAAGATTAAGAGTCACCTGAAGAAGCTGGGTCTCGATGACTACATATAATGTTTCAGTTTACTTCTTTAAAATCCTGGTTTTCAAGCATTGAATATTAATATTTAAAAACCGGCTATTCAACTAACAACGTAATGAACAGGATAGACGTAGTCCTGCTGATATACACAGTGGCCGTTATTGCATTAGTGTTCATATTCTTCACCAACATAGGGTTCTCAACGTTCATAGCATTCAGTAGGGGATTTAACTCACACATAACCATACCCCTACCCCTCGACACCATAGTCGTGAGTGATAACCCTAATGGTATAGTGTTTGTAATGATAACACCTGATAAGCTATACTACCTTCTTTTAGAGGCCTCCGTAATCTCATCCATACTGGGGCTTATGTTACTGCTACTAACTAGGTTAATGTACAGGCGTGTGGTGAAGAGCATCCTTAATGACGGTAAGGCATCGCTTAAGTTACTTATCCCGACATCACTACTTGCACTGGGGCTACTCCTAATTATCCCACTACCAATTAGCATATACCTAAGTAACGGTTACATAGTTGTGATGACTAATGCAGGTGTGGTGTTCAGTGGATTATTCCTACTCCTATCCTCAATTTCACTACTGTCGATAACGAAGATGTATAGTGGGCATGACGATTTAACCGAACTGGCTGTGGAGATTGAGTTAACCGAAAGCAATACAGTGCCTATGGAGTATGATGAGGTCACCAGTGCATCATAGTCGAATCAATCAACATTAACAATGCATAAAGCCGAGACCGCATTCTGGTTCTGGAGGGAGTAGAGTATGTCTAGGGCTAGAGGCTTTGATTGGTCATACTGAGTTATGGTTACTGAAGCTATGAGGTGTGGTTCACTGGGTAGGATCACAGTATCCACCACGGTTAGCGAGTCTATTATATTTATCGACTCGATGAGCTCTAGGCTGCCGTTAACCTGCCTAACGGTTACATTAGACTCAATGTTGATTAACTGGCCATTAACCTTAACTCGCCCTATAGCCACCAGTATTGGGTTACCTTGGTACACTGGGATGTTGATTATCAACATTACCTCACTGCCGTAGCTCAATATTTGACTGGCTAGGTTAAGCGTAGGCTTAATCGTCACGTTGATTAAGCCGGAACCGCCACTGCCCACTATGGTTACGTTGCACGTTGAATGTAGGTTTCTTAAACCATACTCATAGATGTAGCCCCCGGACTTCAGGTAATTCACGGTATCGTTCAGGTTAAGTAAAGTATTGTTTAGTTGACTTAGGGTATTCATTAAACTGCTGTAGTTTGCCTCTAATGAGTAGTATCTAGCGTTTAATATTGTATAATTTCTGTAAAGAGAATTAATGTAATTTTGCAATATAGCGGTTTTATTACTATAATTACCCGTAACAGCCTCAAGGGTCCTATTGCACAGCATTAGATTACTGGTTAGGGCCTTAATTATGCTGTTGGACTTAGAGATATTAACGTATAGATTGCTTATGATTCTAGTGTAATTACCCACCTCCATTCTTAGGTAATTACTAGCGTTCAAGCACTCATCATACTTACCCAATGTCTCATTATACATGGCCACGGTTATGTTGTAACTCGCCAGTAACCTACCGTATGAACTCACTAGGTTAGTGTAGTTGCCCTTTAACTTACTGTAGTTAACGCTAATCAACGAGTATTTCATCACCAGTTCATTATAATTAACCTTAAGGGTCGAGTACTCGGCGCTTAGACTAGTGTAATTACTAGCGAGGGTGATGTACCTACCTGATATGCCACCGATGGCCAACAGCAACTCCACTAATAATACAAGCATCAAAACCACAGCCACCAATGATAAGTTTATCCTCATCACCTCACGTTTAACTCAACGCTAATTAAGCATTTTCCCAACGAGAATCTCCATAGCCTGGTGGGCCCGCCGGGACTTGAACCCGGGATCTCCCGCGATCCAATGCCTGGGGCTTTGTGATTGCAGACCCACCAGCCCCAAGCCACGTCAGGCGGGCATCCTAACCAAGCTAGACTACGGGCCCTTAAGACTGCTTGTTTCATTATGGTTTATAAGTTTTTCCATGGGGTACTCATATTAATGGTATAGATTCAGCCACCCTCATTAGATAAGTGGCTTCACTTGGTTGTTTGAGCATCGCCACTGGTGTTGGTTGGGTTTGAGCCTGCCTGAGTTGTCTCATTACCCGTGGGCGCCTGTGGGGGTGCTGGGGTTGCTGGTGCGGTGACTGGCAGTCTCTGTAGCGGCCTCTGCTGGCTCCTTAAAATTGGCTTCCTGCTCTTCCTCTCATCCTCAGACCTAACCTTAATGACTCCTAGGTATATTGCGCAGTTTATACAGTAAGTCTTGGTAATATAGTACCTGGGTATTATTGCACCCTGCTTCTCAAGCTCCTTAGCCAAATCCGCTGGTATTGGTGAGTAGGGTACCGTGACCCTAACGGCCTTAGACCTCGGTATCATTTTACCGCAGTTATCGCAGTAAACCACCGACTCCTTACCCTTATCTCCCTTATGCCTACCCCTATTCTTCCTCTTCTTTGGCACGAACCACCATTTAGATCCTAGTATTTAAGTCTTTCCTTAAACTTAACACCTAAGGAATCCTCAAATTGAGCGTTGGGGAGTATTTATAGGCGGTGCGCATCACCATCTAATTATTACGCTTAATCCTAACTAAGCCTGCAACAGCAGGTGGGTTAACCATAGGCGTAGGTGATAATCAATAACCCCCGCTTTTGAGGGGGTGTTCTGCTGTGTGGTTTTTGGCGTAGGGTTTATTAATCATTACTTGCCTTCGTTTCGCCGTATTGGTGCTAGGCATGAGTAATGTGATAGGTGACTTAAGGTACGTTGAGGTTAAGTTCAAGTGCACTGTCTGTGGCCTATGTTGCATAGACACCAAAATGGAGCTACTACCTGAGGATATTGAGAGAATTGAGACCCTTGGGTATAGGTTAGAGGACTTCGCTGTTTTTGATGAAGATAGTGGGGTGTGGAGGTTGAGGAATGTTAACGGCCACTGTGTTTTCTTTAATGAGGAGACTAAACTATGCAAAATTTACGAGAATAGGCCCATTGGCTGTAGGCTGTACCCACTTAACTACGATGATGAACTCGGCGTCGTGGTTGATAAATACTGCCCACAATGGGGTACTGTGCCACCCAGTGAGGTTAATAGGTTAAGGCCGATTGTTGAGCTGTTCGTTAGGAGGATTAGGGAGACTGACGTTTACGTTAAGGCTAGGAGGGCTGGGATAAGGATTAGGTTGAGGATCGGTCAGTAACCAACCACCACGAGGGTATCACCTGGCTTGTTTAAGCGGCTTAGGACTATTGACTACTTAAACTTAACTGATATCTTGTATTCACTTACCTTATCCTTAGCCTTTTCCCTCAGTTCCCTATGCCTATTTAGGAAGGCGCTAACCCTCTCATAAAGTATCAGCTTGCATTCACCGCACAGAAGCCTACCACCCCTACAGTCCTCGTAAATCCTCTTAACCTCATCATCGCTATCACTGAGGAGTGTGTGGTACCTGTAGACTGGACATATGTCTGGGTTACCACCCAGCCTACGCTGGAGTTCGGCTGTTGGTTGGCCGCCGGTGAAGGCGTTCATTATCTTCCTCCTGACCTCCTTGTCATCGTCATTGATGTATAGGGCTGAGTCGGGGTTAGAGGCGCTCATCTTATCCTCACCTGTTAAGCCTGGGAGAAACTTACTGTATAACGTGGCCGGCTTGGGGTAGTTGAGGGTCTCAGCAATATCCCTGGCCAGCCTGAAGTATGGGTCCTGGTCTATGGCCGTGGGTATTAATACGGGGGTTTCACTGTTAAGAAGCTCCGTGGGTAGGAAGGCGACTGCTATCTCCATTGCAGGGAAGAAGGTTGCGCCTATGTTGTTTGAGTCCGTTAGGCCGAAGGTGTTTTTAACCGTTGATAAGGTTAGCTTCTTAGCCACCTTAACGGCTATCTTGTACAGGTAAGCCACGTCATCCGTGTCCACTATTATGTGTAGCCTATCCGGCGTGAAGCCAAGGGCTATTAGGCTTAGCGCATTGTCGTAGGCCAGTCTATTAGTCTCCTCAAGCGTGTAGCCATCCCTCACCAGGAACTTCTCATCATCGGTTAACTCGAAGAAGTAGTGGACGTTGAACTTGTCCACGAACCACTTTGTCAGTATCCAGGGGACTAGGTGGCCTATATGCAGGTCGCCGCTTGGCCCCCTACCATTGTACAGCGCCCATGATTCACCCGACCTAGCCCTCTCCAGAATCTCCCTAAAACCCCTATGGGCGTAGAAGAAGCCCCTCCTGATTAGGTAATGCACGTCACCTCCAGTTAGGCCTTTAAGCAGATTTAGGTCCTCGTCGGTGAGTAGCTGAACACCGAACTCCCTGGCGAGCCTTAGGTAATCTACCTTACCCTTAACCTCCCAGGGTGTGACTGCGTACTCCTGCCCCAGATGATAACCACCAGGCCGTGTGTTGTTGGGTGTATAAAAGCTTTCATACGGGTTAGGCCAATTAACCCCACCGGCAGTATTCCATTGAGTTAGTTACTCAACGTAACGCTATTCGTTGATTACTAAACATTTTTAAATTCACATTCACACGCTTAACCACTATGAACAGTGAGGTGGTTATAGTCGGGTACGTTAGGACGCCCATAGGTAAGTTCGGTGGGGCGCTTAGGAACGTTAAGTCGCCTCAACTGGCCGCTGAGGCGATAAGGGCCCTCCTCAAGAGGAGTGGGGTTGAGCCGTCAATGGTTGATGAAGTCATCTTCGGTTCAACACTACAGGGTGGGATGGGGCAGAATATTTCACGTTACGCAGCGCTATTGGCTGGCTTACCCAACTCTGTTAGTGCCTATACTGTTAACAGGGTTTGCTCATCAGGCATGCAGGCTATTATAGATGCGTACAGGGAGTTGGTGCTTGGTGATGCATCCATAATCATAGCCGGTGGTGTTGACTCAATGAGCACCCAGCCGATAGCCCTACCAAGTGAGTACAGGTGGGGTGTTAAACACTTCATAACTAAGGTTGTTCAGCCAATAGACCTAATGGTGTATGATGGGTTAATAGACCCAGTGACAATGATGGTGATGGGGCAGGAGGCTGACATGGTGGCTAAGGAGAATGGGATCACTAGGGATGAGCTTGATGAATACGCCTACATGAGCCACATGAGGGCTGTTAAGGCTACTGAGGGTGGGTTATTCAAGGAGGTGGAGCCCATTGACTCAACCATAGGTGGGGAGAGGGTTAAGCTGGACCACGATGAGGGTATTAGGCCGGACACCAGCCTGGAGAAACTTAAGGCCCTTAAACCAGCGTTCACCCCAGACGGCCTACACACGGCAGGTAACTCATCACAGCTTAGTGATGGCGCAGCGGCGCTGCTGCTCACGACGATGGATAAGGCTAGGGAACTGGGGCTTAAACCGATAGCCAGGGTAATCGGCTACGCCTGGTACATGATAGAGCCTAGGCGTTTCACCGAGGCCCCCACGTACGTAATAGATAAGGTGCTTAGGAAGCTTAACCTAAGCCTAGGCTCAATAGACTACTTCGAGGTTAACGAAGCCTTCGCAGTGGTTAACGTACTGGTGCATAGGAGGCTGGGCATACCGTACGATAGGATGAACATATTCGGCGGGGCAATAGCCATAGGCCATCCCCTGGGCGCCAGCGGGGCTAGAATAGTAACAACACTGTTAACCGGCCTTGAGCACCTTGGTGGCAGGAGGGGTGTTGCTGCCCTCTGCCACGGAACTGGGGGAGCCACGGCCCTTGTCGTTGAGAGGCTTTAGGATTGAATTAACCCCTAACCGGCACGTAATTAACCTTATTACCATCGATGCTTATTATAATTCCCCTAAGTATCCCATACTGATACTCACTACCAGCATTGAAGACAGGTATCCTTGAACCATCAACCTTAAGGTAATCAACACCGCCCGATTCGTGGATATGGCCGTGGAGGCCCATTAATGGCTTATACTCCTCAATAATCCTCCTAACCCCAGTGCTACCCACGTGGGTGAAGACAACCTCCCCACCCCTCCTAACAACCTTAAAGTCACTGGTCAGCATGGGGGCCTGGTCTATCAGCGTGCCATGGGGTGGCACGTGAACCACCAGTATTGTCCTTGAGTAGGCGCCGCCGTCAAGCTTATTCATTAACCTACTTAACCTGTTGTAAATGTCCTCCTCACTCAACTCCCTGTGGGTGTTCCAGGGGGTTATGTTGGAGTAGCCGAAGCCGACAAGCAAGTGGTCGTTTAGGTTAACGATGCCCTCGTCGAAGGGTATTATGCTGCCCCACTGCCTATTAACCACGGCATCAATGACCTCATTTGGGTCGTCATTGCCTGGTATTATGTATAGCTTAACACCCTGCTGCCTATACCTCTCGTCAATTATGCTTAGGTACTCAACAACGTCCTTAGCCATTGTTTCATTGAAGACCTTGTTTAAATAATCCTTATCATTAACCATCCTCTCATGCTCCTCCTCACTAACAACCCTAACGTGGTAACCCGAGGCCCTAAGCTCCTTAATCTTAACCTCAGCCTCACTGCCCTTAAACACCTTGTTCTCGCTGATGATGGGGATCCTATATGAGTCACCTGGAAGCTTAATAACAGGTGCAAGTACCTTACCAGCTAAGTCACCTGCAAGTACCACTGCATCAACCTTGTAGAACCTCACGGCGTTAGACAGCTTCCTATAGGCTACCTCCGAGCCGTGTAGGTCCGATACAAGCAGTAGTTTAAACTTACTCATAAGGCCCTTTCAAGGGTTTATTTAAAAATCTAACTCTGGATTTCGCAATTTAATTTAAATCATTCAATCAATTGATTAAATTTAACCGGCGCGGGAGTTTTAAAAACCCAATGCACACACCCCCACCGTGGCGCAACAGTTATCGAAAACCACCAGGGTTGAGGAGTTGGCACCCGGCATTGAGATAATCGAGGAGTGCCCGAGGGACGTGAAGGCGCTTGACGGTAGCCCAATACTACTCTTCGGTAAGTGGGACGTCAGCGGCATCGTTGTTAGGGATCCTGGGCTCAGGAGATATATGTGCCTCAAGCCGATGATACTCCCACACACCGAGGGTAAGTACCAGAACAGGAAGTTCGGCAAGGCTATGATACCGATAGTGGAGAGGCTGATCAACCAACTCATGAAGCCCGGTAAGAATGCCGGGAAGAAGCAGAAGGCCTATAAGATAGTTAAGACTGCCTTCGACATAGTTTACACGGCAACTGGGAAGAACCCTGTTCAAGTTTTTACTGACGCCATAGTTAACGTAGCCCCCAGGGAGGAGATTACTAGGGTCATCTACGGTGGTATAGCTTACCCAGTCTCCGTTGATGTTAGCCCAATGAGGAGACTTGACTTGGCCATAAGGTGGATTGCGGAGGGGGCTAGGGCATGTTCATTCAATAACCCAAGGCCCATAGAGGATTGTCTAGCCAGCGAGATAATTGCAGCGGCTAACAATGACCAAGCCAGTTATGCGTTAAGGAGGAGGGATGAGATGGAGAGGGTTGCCGCAACAGCCAGGTAACGGTCTTTTTGTCCTAAGTTAACTCGCCTTAATTCAGTAATTAATTTCTCAGCAAAAATTCCCCATAACCCCCTTTCTCTTACCTCCCCAATAACCAACCCCTCTAAAGGTTAATTGAATGGGCGTCGGTTAAATGCTTATACAGCCTTAAGGACCCTGGCCCAACTGAACTTCCTTGGGACCAGGTCGGCTGGTAGCTCAACACCAACAAGCTCTATGTTAACCGTGTCGTGGAACCACGGTGTAGCCCTACCGAAGGCCCTCGGCATGTAGTTCTTAATCCTCATACCCTTACTTGCCGACGCATGCACAATCACAGTGCTATCAACGTTTAAACCTCTATAACTGGCGTTGTTCTCAAGGTTCCTAAGGACCTCTAGGAAGGCATCCGCCACCTTAACCGGCCACTTGGCCACGGGCCAACCAACCCAAGGCACGTTGTGGTGCGCCTGCTTCTTAGTGAACTCCTTGATGGGTACAGGCGCCTCAAGCTTCTTAACCCTCTCCATGTACTCCTCCGCCTGCTTAATGGTTAGGAACCTCACAGCCCTGGCTGTTTCAATAGCCTTCTTCCAACTAATCCTATACTCAAAACCCCTAGCCCTAGCTATCTGGTCAGAGGTCACGGTTACGTTATACCTCCTCTTAACCAAATTGATCACATCCTCGTCACTAACCGACCAATACCTCATTAATCAAACCCATGCATTGGAGATTATTTAAACATTTCCAGCCCAATGAATGGCCAGAGGAGTCCTTAATAAAAAGCGCTGTAAGGATCCGTTATGAATATTGTACTCACGGTAACAAACTACATTGGTATAGTTGCATTTACCGTGTCCGGTTCCATGAAGGCCATTAGGAAGGGGATGGATCTACTCGGCGTTATTGTGCTTGGATTCGTGACAGTATGGTCAAGCCTCGCCCCTTCTAGGGGCGGGATCGTCCCACGTAGTGGGGTCTTATGCGTCAGGTTTACTACCCCAGCTTTACTAGGGTTTTTAGTAACCCCCAAAGAGGGGGTAACAATCGAGACCCCCCAGAGTGAAACCCCGCCCTCCAAGGCGGGGAGGGGGTCATGGCGCTGGGTGGTGGCATAATATCCAATGTACTCCTCGGTATCTACCCACCGGTAAACTTAACTTACCTACCCTACCCATTAACCGCCATAGCCGCAGGTGTAGCGACCTTTGTGTTCTACAGGTTCTTCAATAATGTAGGTAAGCCATTGATATACGCGGATGCCGTGGGATTGGGTGCGTTCTCGGCATCAGGTGCCTCACTGGCTTATTCAGTGTCGCATAACCCACTACTCGTAACACTGGTGGGGGCAATAACCGCCGTTGGTGGTGGTGTGGTTAGGGATCTGCTGGCTAATGAAATTCCAATGGTACTTACTAGGGAATTCTACGCTACAGCGGCAATAATAGGCTCCTTAACCTACTTCATGCTTAGGTTAATTGGTCTCGGTGATTCGACGTCAGCGCTAGTGTCAATGATTGCCACAATAGCGTTAAGGTTCATTGCAGTGAGGTTTAGGTGGGAGTTGCCGAGGAGGATTATTAGCGAATCCGCAGGTTACATGGAACGGTGAATGCTGAATGGCAGTAAAACATTATAAATCCACCGGGCCTAGGTTGGTTAATGAGCAGCAGTTACGTTAAGATTATTGAGGGGGCCCTTGGGGAGGTTAGGAAGCTTGCCAAGAGGCGGAGGTTTAACCAGACAGTGGAGTTGATAATAAAGTTGAGGGATGTTGATGTTAAGAAGCCTGAGAACAGGATTAACCTAACAGTCCCGTTACCGAACCCAATGAGTAAGAGGGCTAAGGTTTGTGTTATTGCCAGCGGTGCCACGATAACCGCAGCCAGGGAGGCTGGAGCCGACCTAGTCATAACTAAGGATGACCTCGGTAAGTTCAGTGATAAGAAGAGTGTTAGGAAGCTTGCCCAGCAATTCGACTTCTTCCTGGCTTCACCGGATCTAATGGTGCAGATAGGTAGGACAATGGGCCCAATACTTGGGCCTAGGGGTAAAATGCCCGATGTGGTGCCACCCAATGCAGACGTGAAGGCTTTTATAGATAGGTATAGGAGGAGTGTTAGGGTTAGGGTTAGGGACCAACCCCAGATAATGGTTAAGGTTGGGACCGAGGACATGGAGCCCAGTAAAATAGCTGAAAACGCCGTAGCCGTGCTTGAGGAGGTGGCTAGGAAGTACGGGTGGGATAAGCTTAAGGAGGTTGAGTTGAAGTTAACCATGAGCCCGCCCATCAAGGTTAACATAACGGCTCAATGAGGTTAATTAATAAAAACACCTACACAGGGTAATTCACCATGAGGGTTGAGAGCCCAGCCTTCAGGAGCGAGGACACGATACCAGTTAAATACACGTGCGATGGTGATGACGTTTCACCACCTTTAAGGTGGCTTGAGGTGCCGGCTGGTGTTAAGAGTTTCGTCCTCATAATGGAGGATCCTGATGCACCAGGCGGAACCTTCACGCACTGGGTCCTATACAACATACCACCTAACCTAAGCCAACTACCCGAGAATGTGCCTAAGAGACCGGAGGTACCTGGGGTTGGACTTCAGGGTGTTAACGACTTCGGCAGGGTTGGCTACGGTGGCCCATGCCCACCCAGAACCCACCCACCCCATAGGTACTACTTTAGGCTCTACGCCCTGGATGCAACCCTTAACCTAAGGCCTAGTGCAGGGTTAAGTGAAGTTAGGAGGGCAATGGAGGGCCACATCCTGGCTGAGGCATATGTAATGGGTAGGTACGGCAGAAGGCGTTGAGGTTACCACTTCCTCAATTACAATTATATCAGAGTTCATTCATAATGAAAACTTATTAATAGCGGTGGTAGGTGCACTTGGTGATGAATCAGAGTTACGATGAGTTGGTGATGTGTCGGCGTTTCAACTGACAAAATGAACTACAAGCCCTGTTCCTTCTAGGGGCAGGGTTGCCTCACTACGTGGGGTTCATAGCAATGGGGGTTAAACCCAACACTAGGCAGGGTATTTAGTAACCCCCAAAGAGGGGTAACAACCAAGACCCCCACAATGAAAACCCCGCCCAACAAAGGCAGGGAGAAGGTCATTAAAGCTATACAATACTTATAAGGGAATTCATGCGGTGTATAATCAATGGGGGCTTTCATAGTTGACACTTCTAATAGCCCATACGCTAGGTTAAGACCCGTTTCAATAAGTAACGTTAAGGTTAATGACGACTTCTGGTTGCCTAGGTTAAACACTCTTGCGAGGGTAACTCTACCCAGGATGTATAACCTCCTTGAGGAGACTGGGAGGGTTGATAATTTTAGGAGGGTTTCAGGTGATTTTAAGGGTGGGTTTAGGGGTTTACTATTCAATGACTCCGATGTCTATAAGTGGATTGAGGCAACTGCATGGCTACTCACCTACATGCATAGTGACGAATTGGCTAAGATGCTTAATGACGTCGTTGACGCTGTCTCAAAGGCCCAATTACCCGACGGCTACATAAACACGTACTTCCACGATAGACTCAGTAATAGGTACAGGTACCTTAGGCAATCCCATGAATTATACTGCGCCGGCCACCTAATTCAAGCGGCAATTGCCTGCAGGAGGGGTGGGGCTTGTCAAAGGCTTTATGACACTGCGGTTAAGTTGGCTAACCACATAGTTGACAACTTCAATGATCACGGCATAGTAGCCGTTGATGGACACCCAGAGGTTGAAATGGCACTTATTGAATTATATAGGGAGAGCGGGGATGTGAGGTACCTTAACGAGGCTGTGTTTCAAGTTAGCACCAGGGGTAGGGGTACCTTAAGGGGGTTTGGGATGCCTAATGCCTGGGATTTCGATGATGAATACTTCATTGACCATAAGCCCATTAAGGAGTTGAATGAAGTACCCATAGCCCATGCCGTCAGGTTCCTCTACCTAATGTCGGGTACAACCGACGTGTTCATGGAGACTGGGGATAAGGGCCTGTGGGATGCATTGAATAGGCTTTGGGTTGACTTAACCGAAACCAGGATGTACATCACGGGTGGCGTCGGCTCTAGACATGAGGGTGAATCCATAGGTGAGAGGTATGAATTACCCAATGATAGGGCCTACTCGGAGACCTGTGCCGCAGTGGCCAATATAATGTGGAACTACAGGATGCTCCTAGCCACAGGTGAGGCCAAGTACGCTGACGTAATGGAACTGGCCCTTTACAATGCAGCCCTAGCTGGCGTATCACTGAATGGGAGGGAGTTCTTCTACGTTAATCCACTGGCCAGTAGGGGTTACCATAGGAGGATGCCTTGGTTTGAGGTTGCATGCTGCCCACCCAACATAGCTAGGTTGCTGGCTTCACTCCCAGGTTACATATACTCACTGTCAAGTGATGGGCTGTGGGTTCACCTATACGTTTCATCGAGTGTTAGAGCTAGGCTAGGTAATAACGTGGTTGAGCTTATTGTGAAAACAAGCTATCCCTGGGATGGTGAAGTTAACATGGTGGTTAACCCAAGTCACAGTGACGAATTCACACTGTACCTAAGGATACCGGGTTGGAGCCGTGGAGCCAAGCTAATGATTAACGGTGGGGATTATGAGCATGAATTAACCCCATCAACGTACGTTGGAGTAAGGAGAAGCTGGAGTTACGGGGATGAGGTAACCTTAAGGATGCCTATGAATGTTGATCTAATGTCATCGCATCAACACGTGCTGGCTAACACGTCTAGGGTTGCCATAAGGAGAGGGCCATTAATCTACTGCATTGAACAGACGGATAACCCAGGTGTTGACGTCTACAACATAGCCTTGAAAACTACCTGCAGGCTTGAGGCTAGATTCAACAGGGTGCTGCTTGGTGGTGTCGTTATTATTGAGGGGGATGCCTACGAGTTAGGCACCCAGGGTAGGCTGTATGAGCCGATTAATGACGTTAAGCTGGCGATTAGGCCCATTAAGTTTAAGGCAATACCGTACTATGCGTGGGCCAATAGGGAACCAGGCCCTATGACCGTGTGGGTGCCGCTCATGGACTATTACGATAAGGTTGTTAAAAACCAGTTAAGCCTTCGGTAGTGTGGTTCATGAGAGAGGGGTAATTGACAGGATCTCTATGTAGTCCCCAGGCTTAATGCCATATTTCTCCCTAACCTCCTTCGGTATTGTGAATTGCCTCGAATCTGTGTGCCTAGTCCTAAGCAGCCTAACACCCCTAATTGTCTCCATCGCATCATTGTACCTGAAGGTTACGTTAACGTACCTCAAGTTCGTAATCTCCAAAGCCCTAACCAGGCTGGCAGGTATGAGGACCTGGAAGTTCGAGTATACCTTAACCCTATACGGCAGTGATGTAACTAGGAAACCCACAGCCCCCCTCCTACGCATATGGTGTCAGCCCACTCTAGTATTAAAACACTAACTCTCAACATCACGTTAAGTAACGTTGGTTACTGGGCTAGTAACTGCAAAAGAGTAATTAAGCCCAGTTAAGGCTAAGTGGAGTGCCCGTGTTCAATGAGAGTCTACTTAGGACAAGGCTGTTCGTAAGTAGGGGGTTTAGGAGGGGTAAGTGCCCATACTGCGGCCACCACTACTGGACGCTTAACCCAAGCCAGGACAACTGCGGTGACCAACCCTGCACCCCATACGGCTTCATAGGTAACCCGCCAGGCACCTTTAGGCCAGAGTCCATTAGGGACGTTAGGGAGAGATTCCTAGGCTTCTTCGAGAGGAGGGGGCACACTAGGATTAACAGGTACCCTGTGGTGGCCAGGTGGAGGAACGACGTCTACCTGGTGGGCGCCTCAATATACGACTTCCAACCCTGGGTAACCGAGGGAGTCGTCCCACCACCAGCTAACCCACTTACAATATCGCAACCAAGCATTAGGCTAACGGACGTGGATAAGGTGGGTAGGAGCGGTAGGCACCTGACTGGTTTTGAAATGATGGCTCACCACGCCTTCAACTTCCCAGGTAAGGAGGTTTACTGGGTTGATGAGACGGTTGAGTACGCCCACGAGTTCTTCACGAGGGAGCTTGGGTTTAGGGATGATGAGGTGACTTATAAGGAGAACATTTGGGAGGGTGGCGGCAATGCTGGTGAGTCCTTTGAGGTATTGGTTAGGGGGCTTGAGGTGGCCACGCTGGTCTTCATGCACTACAGGGTGGTTGGCGGTGAGTATAGGGAGATGCCGATTAGAATCGTGGATACGGGCTATGGCCTTGAGAGGATTTACTGGGTCCTAACGGGTAAGCCAACCATATACGAGGCTGTCTTTGGAGAGTTCCTAAGTAGGGCTAGGGGATTGCTGGGTCTGCCTAGGCCTGATGAGAAACTCATGGCGTCCCTAGCCATACACATGGGTCAACTTGACCCGGAGGTAATAGCACTAGACAAGGCCTATGTTGAGGTGGCTAGGAGGATTGGGGTTGAGCCCACGGAGTTAATCAACGTGGTTAAGCCCCAGGAGACGCTCTACGTACTGGCTGATCACTCAAGGACGGTCTCCTGGATGATAAACGACGGCGTGATACCATCAAACTCAGGCGTTGGTTACTTGGCTAGGCTGCTAATCAGGAGGATGCTTAAGTACCTTTACTCAATAGGGGCTGAGGTACCGTTGGCAGAGATCTTCAACCTGCATTTAAATTATCTAGTTAATGATTACCCTGAGCTGAAGGATAGTAGGCAGCTTATAATTGAGTTGGTTGGTTTAGAGGAGGGTAAGTATAAGTCCGCCATAAACCAGCTGCCCAAGTTAATGAGTAGGATAAGGGGTAAGGTGACCCTTGAGGACTTGATAAACCTATACGACTCACACGGCATACCACCCGAGGTTGTTAGGGATGAGGCGGCTAAGAGGGGTGTTAAAGTTGATGTACCCGACAACTTCTACGAGATCCTAGCCAGTAGGCACCAGAGACCGAGTAGGGGTGAGGAGGGTGGGAAGGTTGACGTTACCGCCGATGATGTGATAGACCTTAAGCCTACTAGGGAATTGTTCTACGAGAACCCATACATGTTCACCGGTAAGGCTAAGGTGCTTAAGGTTATTAAGGGTAGGTACGTAGTGCTTGATGAAACCATATTCTACCCCGAGGGTGGTGGTCAACCAGCCGATAGGGGTGTGTTGAGGTTCAATGGGCTTGAGGCTAAGGTTGTTGATGTGCAGAGGGCTGGACCAGTGATACTGCACGTTGTCGAGGGGCCAGTGCCTAATGCCGGCGACACGGTGGAGATGGTTATTGACTCCGAGAGGAGGCTTGGCCTAATGAGGATGCACACCGGAACCCACATACTGCTTCAAAGCATTAGAAGGGTCCTAGGTAAGCATGTCTGGCAGGCGGGCGCCCAGAAGGACATACCGTTCAGTAGGATTGACGTAACCCACTATAGGCTACCAACGCCTGAGGAGGTTAGGAGAATTGAGGAGTTGGCCAATGAGGTGGTTCTGGGGGATATCCCGGTTAAGGCGGAGTTCATGCCTAGGAATGAGGCTGAGGCCAAGTATGGCTTCATAATTTACCAGGGTGGTGTGGTGCCTGGGGGCACGGTGAGGATTGTTAGGATTGGTGAGGGCGAGGACATGTATGATGTTGAGGCTTGCGGTGGAACCCACCTGGACAGCACCAGTAAGGTTGGTTTAATAAAGATAGTTAAGGTCGAGAAGATACAGGAGGGGGTGGTTAGATTCATCTTCACCACAGGCAGGTATGCGCTGAATTACGTTAGGGGCCTTGAGGATGCATTGGAGTTCATATCAGGTAAGCTGGGTGTAGGTAGGGATGAGGCCGTTAAGGCGGTGGATAGGCTACTTAAGGAGCTTAACGAGGCTAATGAGAGGAGTAGGCTACTTGCCCGTAAGGCCATTGATGCCGACTTAGCCAAATTGGCTAAGTCAACCTTAACAATAAATGGGGTTAGGGTTGCCGTTTACGCTGAGGATTACTGGGTTAAGGATTACCTACAGGAGTTAGCCACCAGGTACCAAGGTGACGTATTAATCCTAACCCATGGGAGGGAGTACCAAGTCTACACAAATGGCAAGGTTAAGGCGGTGGATGTTGCTAAGGCGCTTAGCGAAATTGGGGGCAGGGGTGGGGGTAGTGTTACGTTTGCTCAGGGGGTCTTCACTAAACCCATTAGCCATGAGGACATTATCAACGCTGTTAAGCACCTACTGACTCAATAGAGCTTAATTACCATAGATCATGTATCTCCTAACTTTCCTTAGGTAATCCTCAATACCCTCATCAACAATCCTCATAACTTCATCAATATCACCGCCCATTAACAAACCTCTAACGTTCCCTCTACCAACCAGGTAGTCGAAGTGATATGAACCGTTACGCTCAATGAAGCTGAATCTACCTGGGTGTATACGGTTAATAATGTTGATTAAGGCTAGGGCCGCCTTCACGGGCCTTAAGTCAACCCTACTCTTAATCACGAACTCCACACCCCTGCAATCTTCACCACTATACTTAACCCCATTTCCCACTGGCCTATAGACCACTGGCCTTAACTCCAAACCATTAAGCCCCAGCGTCGACGCCTCATCAATGAGCCTAACATTATCAAGCCATGGAGCCCCAATGACCCTGAAGGGCTTATCAGTCCCCCTACCCTCATTAACATTAGTACCTTCGAATAGGCCAATACCGGGGTACATTATCGCGCTCTCTAAGCTCACCATAGCTGGTGATGGCCTAGGCCACGGTAACCCAGTCTCATCAAACCACATACCCCTAACCCAACCCCTAAGCCCAACCACCGTTAAATCAGCCTTAAGGTTAGCCTCATCGTTGAATAGGTTAGCTAACTCACCAGCCGTTAAGCCATACCTAATTGGGATGCTCCAGATTCCTATAAATGACCTTAACCCAGGGTCCAGTATAGGGCCCTCTACTATTAGGCCAGTTAACGGGTTTGGGTTATCAAGCACCATAACCTTAACGCCCGCCTTACCTGAGGATTCAAGCGTATAGAACAGTGTTGATATGTAGGTGTAGAACCTAACACCAACATCCTGAATGCTATATATTACCGCGTCAAGCCCCTTAATAACATCAACCGGTGGTTTGTACCTAGGACCGTATAGGCTATAGACCGGGATGCCGCCATATGCTCCGTTGGGGTAGTGCTCGCCGGCTGGCCTATCACCCATTAACCCATGCTCAGGGGTGAAGATAACCCTCACATCAACCCCACTCTTAACCAGTAGATCCACCAGGTGCCCCTTACCTGGGTATTGGGCGCTATGGTTAGTGACGATACCAATCCTCCTACCCCTCAAGTCGTTAACGTAACCTTCATCAAAGAGCACTTGAACTCCGTTTTTAATAACCATTGGCAGTGGATTTAACGGTACCTTTTAAGCATTGGTTTGGTTAAGTTCTAGTATGGTTAGAGGTACCTTATGACCTGCCTATACTTAGCCAACAGGGCTTCATTGCGTTCCCTACCGCCTGGTACGTTGACGCTGACCCAAACCTCGGGTTCAATGCCTCTGCCCCTTAATTCATCGATGATGGCCAACTCAAGGCTATGCAGTATGAAGGCGTTGACTACCGTTGAAACTGCTGCAACCTTAACCCCACCTATCGTTAATGCGGCCTCACCTGGAGGCACCTTATTATCAATTGTTACATCAGCTAACTCAAACAGTCTCTTACCTAGTGGGTTATCCGGCTGGAGACTTTTAGAGTACTCCACAGAGGTTAAGGCAATTACCTTTAACCCCCTCCTCTTAGCCTCATATGCCATCTCCACTGGTGCAGCGTTCTTACCTGAATTGGAGATTATTATCATGGTTGAGTTTGGTATTATCCTCTGGGAGTTCAATAGCGTTGAGGCATATCCAGGTAGCCTCTCAAGGCTACTTGAAAGGGCCATGCCGCTTAGGCCGAGTAGGTTCGGGTCAATTATGGGGTATATTGGTGCTAACCCACCTGACCTGTAGAAGACCTCAATGACCATGAGCATTGAGTGTCCTGTACCGAAGACGTAGATTAAGCCACCCTTGCTCAGCGAGTCCGCGCATAACCTAGCCGCTGACTTTATGTTACTCCACTGATCCTTCAACACACCGTCTATTATACCCGTTACCACTGATTTATACTCATTCACGTAATCCAGCCCACCCTGGCTCATATGGATGCGGTTGGGGTTAGACAATTAAGCATTAACCCTTACAGCATTTAATTAACAACATGAACCCATTGAATGCGTCGGCTTAGAACGCAGGAATGCTTTAAATATGGCTGCTTGCTTTAGTTAACGTAAGCAATGTATGGTTAGGGTTTTGGTAGCTGGGCATAGTGGGTTGGATAAGCATAGGTGGATTAACTCAATCAGCAGTTACGCTAACGGTAAGGTTGGTAGGGTCATGGCCCTTGACTTCGACTCCATGCTTTCCAACTCCATGCCCTACTTCCTCGATAGCTACCTTGAGAAGCAGAGGAACAAGTGGTATGAGACCGTTAACCAACTGCTCAATAGGATTGATAGGGAGCAGCCTGAGCACGTGATAGTGAGCATGCACCTAACGTACTTTAGGCATAACACGTACTGGAGCCTAATAGACGCCAATGCGCTTAAGGAGTTTAAGTTCGACATGGTGATAACCCTCATTGATGATGCCTACTCGGTTTGGCACAGGATCAGTAGTAGGGAGTCCAGGGAGAGACATGGGGTTTACATTAGGCTTAGGGACGTCTTCGTCTGGAGGACCGTGGAGATAATGATGGCTGACATGCTAGCCACAGTGCTGGGTATAAGGAACTACGTAATCGCCATTAAGCATCCCATGGAGACCTTCTTCAAGCTCATGTTCACCAAGCTACCTAAAGCATACCTATCACACCCAATAAGTCACGTTAGGGATAACGGGAGGGCCATTGGTGAGATTAATGAATTCGCCAGGAGACTTAGGGGAATTGTTGTATTGTTTGAACCAACAACAATCGATGAGTTGATTATTGAGAGGAATTGGACCAACGGTAGAAGAACCACTATAGATAGGGGTGATAGGTGGCCCGTGGATAACGATGACAGCGAATACCCCATTGAGCTCAGGGAGGATGAGGTCATGGAGGTGACTGCCAGGAACCCCGTGACCAGGAGGAGCTTAATCCAAGACCAAATAATGAGGAGGGACTTCAGGTACATTGAGCAGTCCGACATGGTGATTGCCTATAGGCCCAGGTATGGTGGTACGTTGAGTAGGGGTGTCTTCTCAGAGGTCACCATAGCCGTTAACATGGGTAAGCCGGTCTACGTCTACTGGCCACCTGAGGATGGGGACATAGCTGAGAACCCCTTCGAATACGTTCACGAGTACTTCAGTGATGCCGAGGAGTTGCTGGGCTTTCTCAGGAGTCAGGTGTCCACTCAATGAGACATGGCTCACTCATCAGTAAGAGAGCCATTAGGGTGCTTGGCGTAGCGGAGAGCTTCAAGTTAACCCACCCCAAATCCATACTCACCGGTGTTGTCATGAGGAGCGACTTCATAATCGACGGTGTGGTTAACTCATACGCAACCGTAGGTGGTCTTGATGTAACCGATTCGATAATAGGCATGTTTAAGGGGTTGAATAGGCCAGACGTACACGCCGTCATGATAGACGGCTGCATAATATCCTTCTACAACATAGTTGATATAGATAGATTGCACAGTGAGTTGAAGGTGCCCGTAATGTGCCTAGCCTTCAGTAGGAGTAGGGGTAATCCCAGGGCGGCTATTGTTAAACTCTTTAAGGATTACGAGGAGAGGTTGAGTATACTTGATAGGATAGGTGAACCAGTCATGGTTAACACTAAGTATGGCCCTGTTTGGGTTAGGTACAGGGGGTTGAGCTATGGGGAGGTTAAGGTCCTCATATCCAAGTTCCAGAGGGATGGCAGAAGACCTGAACCATTAAGGGTTAGCCAGTTAATATCAGCGTCCATGTTTAGAAGCATGTATGGTGATTAACCAGCAATAGCCCTGTTGATGATGGATACCACGGGCTCTATCAGATCGTTGACTCTACCGTCACTTAAAGCCTCCGAGTAAATCCTAATCACGGGCTCTGTCCCGCTACCCCTAACCAATACCCATGACTTATCCCTGTAAACCGCCTTAAGCCCATCAATTTCAATGAACCTGTCCAACTCACCCATGTTGACCATGGCTCTCTTTAACTCTTGGCTAAGCCTATTAACCAGGGCCTTGGCGTCGTTGGCCTTAATGTCAACCCTCCTGAACCTCCTCTCACCAAACCTGCTTGTTAATTCACCGTATATCTTTGAAATGCCCTCTGAAGCCTCTATGCAGGCCCCCATTACGCCACTATATACGCCGTCCTTCTCCGGTATGTGCCAGGAGTAGGCTAGGCCGCCGCTCTCCTCACCGCCTATATCAGCCTCACCCCTGTTCATTGCATCAACAATGTACTTTATTCCAACCGGTGTCTCAACGACCTTAATGCCGAGGCTAGCCGCCACGTCATCTATCAGGTGCGTCGTCGCCACAGTCCTCGCCACACCCCTCTTAACCATACCCAACCCCCACAGCACCCTCAGGAAGACTGGTATTATCCTGTTGGCGTCCAAGTGACCTAGACCCTTAACAACCATGGCCACCCTATCACCATCGCCATCATTCGCTATGGCCATGTCAAACCTGCCGTTAACAACGGCATCAACATCATCCTTAATGTACTCGTACTCAGGGTTAGGTGCCTTACCACCGAAGTTTGGGTCCTGGTCACTGTTAACCTCAGTGACCTCGAAGCCAAGTCTCCTAAGCGCCTCCGCCGTATAACCCACAGCGGCACCGTGCAGTGGATCCACAAGGACCCTAAGTCTCCTTGGCTTAAACCTGGCCGAGAACCATGAGGTGATGCTGTCGATGTACTCATCCCTAATGTTTATTGAAGGGGCCCGGGCGTATTCAATATCCCTAACCGACCTTAAAATGTCATCGTACTCACTGTTAATCACCCCCTCAATACCGTTAGTGTCCTCTGGCCTGGCGGGCGCGCCATCACCCCCAATTACCTTAACCCCATTATACCTGGGTGGGTTGTGGCTTGCCGTCACTTGGAATGCCAGGTTAAACCTATGCTTAAGCACTGCCCACGATATTACTGGTGTTGGCGTTGGCCCAGAGACAACGTTCACGTCGGCCCCATGCTCCCTGGCTATTGAGGCTATTATGGTTGCGAAGTCCTTAGACATGAACCTGGTATCGTAACCCACGAGGACCTTGGATACGCCGTACCTCCTGTACCAGTACCTTAAAGTGGCTTCAGCTATTATGGCTACGGTTAAATCGGTTATTGTTTCCCCAATAATCCCCCTAACGCCATCAGTCCCAAACCTGAGGCCCAGCTTGCTCACAAGGACCTGCCTGAGCTGATAGGTAGCATTTTATAAATATTGTTCAGATGCGTTAGTTAGACTTTCCACTACCCTGTCCCTGCATCCTCTGCCTTAACCTCTCAATTAGCCTCCTCTGTCTCTGCCTTAGCCTCCTAACCCTCCTCTGCCTCCTCTCCCTCTCATCCTCCCTCCCCACAATGCCACTGTAGTCTGGGTCACTCCTGATGGCTGGGTGGTTTGGGTCTATCATGACCACCTCGAACCACTTGTATATGGCATCCTCGCCAACCCAGTATGAACCAAGGACCTCAAGGTTCCTAAACCTCCTGGCCGCCCTCTGCTCGGCGACTACCTGGAGGTTGGTGGATAATGCAATGCCGTAAACGCCCATCCTCTTAGGCTTCCTACCTGTGTTTGGCCTACGCCTATTGAACGGCCCCCTCCTAACCCTAACCCTAACCACCACGACCCCCTGCTTAGCCTTATAACCATACTTCCTAGCCTTATCCAGCCTGGTGGGCTTCTCAACCCTAACCACGGAGGGTTCCCTACGCCACTTAAGCAACCTAGCCTTAATAACACGCCTAAGCGGCTCCTCGTAGGGCTTCTTCCACAGGTCGGTGATGTAGCTCAATGTACCCATCACCCCCACTTGGCACAACCCCCTATTAAAATATTCCGCCAGTTAAGGTGTCTGCGGGTTTACTTTAATATAGCTACACCTAACCCACAACCTGTGATAAGCCTTGAGAACGATTCAATCAGGCTGGTGATACACGAACCCAGCGGCACCATAGTGGAGCTACTTGATAAGAGGACCAACACCCAGCACCTACTGGCTAGGAGACCGGAGCTAGAGTTGATGGAGCCCGGCATGGGTATACTTGAAGTTGAACCGTTGATAAAGGCCAGTAGGAGAATCATAAGCGTGAGTGGCTCATCGGTGGTGCTGGGCGTGGAGTCAGGCGGCATAACGCTGGTTAAGGAGGTTGCGCTCAATGGGCCTAGGGTTACCATTAGGGTTAAGGCTAATGGGGTTAATAGGATTAGGGAGCTTATCCACACCGCCTGCGGTGAGGGTGGGTATTGGGGGGAGGCCCTTGGGGCCATGTACAACTGCAGGTACTTCGTGAAGTTTGGCTTCCCTGAACCACCAAACAGCTTCTCGGCCGTTGGCCTGAGACCACCGGTCTCCGGCTTCAGGTTCAGTAAGCACACGTATAGTGACAGGTACTTCCCTGAACTGGGATGGGTAGCCTTCGTCAATGAGGGTAGGAAGGTTGGCCTACTGGTTAGGTGCCTAACAGGCTGCTATGGCGTAGTTGAGGACCAGTTCTTCAACGTTGAACTCAATCTGGTTGCGAATGGAAGTGGAGCTGTGGAGCTAGGCTATGAGTTAATACCATTCAACGGCTTGGGCAGGGTTGACTACGCCGATGATGAACTTATTATTGGTATCGAGTCGCCAAGCATTATTAAGCCGGGTGACTCCATTAACGGGGCCCTGGCCATATACCCAGTGTCGAGGGTTGGGGAGGTTAAGGTTGAGGGACACGTGAGGCTTGTTAAGTCTATGCCGGTGCTGGGCAGGAGGGGTTATGATGTGGATAGGGTGAGGATCGGTGAGTCCAAGCTTAACTTAACGATGGAAATGAATACCATTAATGTAAAGCCTGGTCAAGCATTGGCTGTCGGTTTCAAGACCGAGGCCCTAGGCTGGTCCATGGAGGACACACTCTACTCCGTGCCCTACCTGGAGTTCAGCATTAATGGTAAGTTGGCCTCTAGGGCGTTCTCAATAAACCCAGACTACGCCGCTGCCGTTGAGGCCTTGGGTAGGGTTAACCCAAGCCTAGTTAGCCGCCTTGATACGTGGGTTGATGAGGTTGAGGGCTTTTACGACGATAAGTCAGCCTCAATGGGGGTTTATGAACTGGCTGCCGAGGACTTCTCAAGTAGGATTAGGCTGGTTAAGAGGAGGCAACTACCTGAAGAGGCCATTAAGGTGCTTAAGGAGTACTTAGCCGGTGGCGTTAAGGTTTACCCAGCCATATTCCTAAACCTAAGCGAATTCACCAGGGGTGGCTATGTAACCACCGCCCTAGCAGACCTAATCCTAAAACTGGCCATTAGCCACGTCTATCTGGGCTCACCCATAGGTGATGCATTGAAGGGCCTTGAAGCCATTGCGTCAGCCTTTGAGAGGGGGGAGTTGATACACTGGTTCAATGGCATACACGGTGGGGCTGGTTCAGGTGGTATGCTTCAACTTACCTTGGCCTACGACCTACTTGAGGATGAGTTGCCTAGTGACTTGAAGCTGAGGCTCATGTTGATGTTTAGGTGGGCTCAGGGCGAGTTAATTAAGCTAACTAACGCCTGGGCTGGCAACTGGGAGTTGACAGAAGCCTTAGCCCTACTGGCCATATCAAGCAAATTCAACTTCAGGAATTCTAAACTTGGCCTAATCAAGGCTGAGGCTGTCTTTAGGAATGCGCTAGGTTACTTCCTAAATGATGGTGGGTGGCTTGAGGAGTCCGCCGGCTACCACAACGCCGTGCTTAACCTGGTGACGTGGGGAGCCGAGTTGCTTAGGCTCAACGGTGTCGACATATACTCAGTGGCGAGGGGTGGTGAACCAGTTATTAAGAGGGCGGTGTACTGGTTGTGGAACCTGCTTGACCCACGCTACAGGATGCCTGCACTGGAGGACAGTGGGGATGATTTACCTAACCCAGACCCATTCATAATAAGTGGCGTTAGGTACGGTGACCCAGTGCTGGTTAAGGTTGGATTAAAGTTGTTGGAGCTTGGGGCAAGGCCAACATCACCGTTGAGTACCATAGCACTGGCCGATGGGTTAAACATCCTGGGGAACCCCATTGAGCCTAGGCATAGCGAAGTGACTGTACTTGATGACTCAGGGAGGTTCATAGTTAGAAGTGGGGATAGCCCCAAGGCAACCTACTTCATCCTCGACTACGGTCCACACGGTGCTTGGCACGGGCACCCCGATAAGTTAAGCTTTGAACTCCACTCAAACGGTGAACCTCTCATTGTTGATGCAGGTTCTGGAGGTTACTACTCCGAGCTCCACTGGACGTGGCATAGGAGGAGCATAGCCCACAACACGGTAACACTCCGTGACGAGGACCAGGTTGAGACCAGGGGTAGGTTAATAAGGTACTGGGTTGAGGGCGGCAATGTCTACGCCTCCTTCGAGGCAGACACGTACCCAGGCGTTAGGCATAGGAGGGGGGTTGCAGGTTTAGGTAAGTTCATCTACGTGATACTGGATGAGGTGAATGGTGTAGGTAGGTTCAGGTGGAACATACACTGCATGGGTAACGTGGTAAGCATGGGGAGAAACCACGCAGTTCTTTCAACTAGCAGTACTGAGTACACTGTCGTATTTCCCAGGACACCTGAGGTGACCTATGGGTGGAGGGGGCATCACATTAAAACCACCTACATGTATTATGAGGAGGACTCCAACGGGGTGTTGAGGATGTGGGGTATGGTTGCGCCCTTTAGGGCTGACGTTAAGGTAAGTGGTGATATCGTTAACATTACCGGTGGTGATGTTTATGGTAATTACAGCATTAACTTATCTAAGTTATATAGCCTATTAATACATTAAGTTAATTTACCTAAAGCTACAGTCATAAACCTTCTACTATATTGAGTAAAGCTTTTAATAGAGCCTTAACGTGCTGTGGAGCCGTAGGTATGCCACTACTTAGCGTGAGGAACCTTAACGTGGAGTATAGGTTGCCAGACCTTAAGATTGCGGTTAAGGCCCTTAAGGGGGTTAGCATGGATATTAATAAGGGTGAGATAGTTAGCATTGTTGGCGAGAGTGGTTCAGGTAAATCAACCCTAGCCTTAGCAATAATGCGTATGCTTAAACCCCCGGCGGTGATTAAGGGTGGTAACGTATATTACAATGGAGTTGACTTACTCTCACTCAGTGAACATGAATTCAACTTGAAGTATAAGTGGGTTAAGGTCTCCATGGTCCCCCAGGCCAGTCAGAACATATTCAACCCAACAATGAGGGTTAAGGACCACTTCCTCGACACTGCCAGGGCACATGGAATCAGTGATGAGGCTGATGTCTTGAAGAGGGCTAGTGAGGTACTGGAGTTCACTAAGCTTGACCCGGCTAGGGTGTTTAACCTGTATCCACATCAATTGTCCGGTGGCATGAAGCAGAGGGTTGCCATAGCCCTCTCACTACTCCTAAACCCGGAGTTGGTGATTATGGATGAGCCAACTGCCGCATTAGACGTGGTGACGCAAATGGAGATACTTAAACTGGTTAAGATGATTAATGAGGAGTTGGGCACGACAATAATCTTCATAACCCACGACATATCCATAGTACCCATGGTAGCCTCCAGGGTAATCGTCCTGTACAATGGGGAGGTTATGGAGATTGGGGCCACGGAGGATGTCATAATTGACCCCAAGCACCCCTACACAAAGGCACTGGTACAGTCAACACCTTCACTTTCCTCAAGCCCCGAGGAGGTTAGGCCAATACCCGGCGAACCACCGAACCCACTTGAGGATATTCAAGGATGCCCCTTCTGGCCCAGGTGCCAGTACGCCATGGATGTGTGTAAGGTTGAAAAGCCAAGGGAGTATAACATTAATGGTAGGGTGGTGAGGTGTCACCTATATGAGAAGTGATGAGTACCTAATTGAGCTTAGGGACGTGTGCGTCTATTTCACGGAGAGGGTTGGCCTATTCGGTAAGAGGGTTACCAAGGCCCTTGACCACGTTAACCTGGGCATAAGGGACAACGACGTGATTGCAGTCGTGGGCGAGAGTGGTGCAGGCAAGACAACCATGGGCAGGGTGATCCTTGGCCTTCAGAGGCCCACCAGTGGGTTGGCTCTATTCAAGGGTAAGGACATATACTCACTGAGGGGTAGGGAGTTTGAGGAGTTTAGGAGGAGCGTTCAGTGGGTTCCCCAGGACCCATACTCATCACTAGACCCATCGTTAACAGTCGGGGAGCAGTTAATGGCCCCCATAAGGAGGTGGAACCCCAAGGTTAACGCTGAGACCAGGGCTGAGGAGTTGCTTAGGCTAGTTGGCCTTGTACCGCCATCCTTCTACATGAACAAATACCCGCATCAATTGTCTGGGGGGCAGAGGCAGAGGGTTGCCATAGCTAGATCCCTTGCATCAAACCCAAGGCTCATAGTTGCCGATGAGCCTGTGACCATGATAGACTCCTCGCTGAGGATAGGCTTCATAAACACCTTCATAGAGTTGATGCATAGGTCAAGCCTAAGCCTAGTCTTCATAACCCACGACCTAGCCCTAGCCAGGATACTGCTACTGAAGTCAGGTAGGGGTAGGGTTGTTATACTGAGGAATGGTAGGATAGTTGAGGAGGGTGACATAAATGAAATAATAAGCAACCCAAAAGATGAATACACCAAGGTTCTCATAAACGCTGCACCGGACTTAAAGAGGTGGTTGAAGAACCGTGAGGAGGGTGTGTAATGGTTAACCTCAGGCTTTAGAGGAAAGTATTAAAGGGGTACTGGTGAGTCGAAGATATGCCAAGGGAAGTCTTCCTAATAGACCTGTGGAGGAGGTATGCCGACAACGCTGAGGAGATTAGGGTTAAGAAGGTTAGTAATGTGGTTAAGCTGAAGGCTAGGGCCAAGTCAAGCCTAGTAACCATTAAGCTACCTGAGGACGTAGCCACTAAGCTGATTGAGGAGTATAGGAGTAAGGGTAAGAGGATTGTTGAATTTTAAGGCACCGGCCAGGTGAACAAATCCATATACTTTAAATTAACGGTGACCCAAGTCCAGCCATGGTAAGTTTAACAAGGGATGATGCCCTTAAGGCCATATCCCTAGTTAAGATTGATGAGGGGGAGTTCCTGGGTAGGTGGGTCTTCACCAGGGGTGTATCAATATTCGAGGGCCTAGTGGCCGTTATGCTAACCCAGAACACTAGTGATAAGGTTGCCACTAGGGTTTACAGGGATCTTAAGGCTAGGTTGGGGTCAATAACACCTTCATCTATACTGAGCCTCAGTAGGCTGGAGTTGGAGGGTTTACTTAGGCCAATAGGGTCCTTTAGGCAAAGGGCGGATAGGTTAATTAAGCTAGCCACCGTAGTGAACACGAAGTACGGTGGGTCACTGGAGTTCATTAGGAACATGGATACTGATGAGGCTAGGAGGACACTAATGAGCCTACCTGGGGTTGGGCCTAAGACCGCTGACGTGGTGCTGCTGAACATAGGTAGGCCAACCTTCCCAGTGGACACCCACATAATGAGGATTAGCCATAGGCTCGGCGTGGTGGGTGGATATGAGGATGTCAGCCTATTTTGGAGGAGCATACTGAGCCCCGGGGATTACCTAAGGGTACACCTGGGCTTAATAGAGTTCGGTAGGAGGATTTGCAGAAGTAGGAGACCACATTGCGGTGAGTGCCCAATTAGGGATAAGTGCATGTACTATAGGTCTGGGGGTACCATACCCAGATGACGCAACCTATTTAAACAATTAATGAGTTAGGCACATTTAATGAACATTAAGGCGGTCTATGTATTACTTGGATTGAGCATAGTGGCTATACTCCTCTCCACGGTAGCCATGGTTCACGGTTACCTAGGGGTCAACGAACTGTTCATCCACCTTGGCTCAGCGGCACGCTCAAGTGGGTTCGTGTATGAGTTGGTCTCCATAGCCATACTTGACGTGGCCGTGTTTGTAATGTCAGTGTTTGCTGTTAAGGATAGTTTCTTGGACGTGTCAATGGCCATCTACGTTCATGAGGAGGTTCTCGCCAGGATGAGGAGGATTATTGCCCTTACAACGGCCGCCTTATCCTCAGCCTCCATAATGATGATACTAATAGCCATAGCCTCAGTAATCTAGGGTTTAAGCCTCCTCATGTCCCTTGGGAAGGGTAATGCATCCCTAATGTGATCAAGTCCGCATATCCACATGACCAGCCTATCCACCCCAAGGCCGAAGCCTGCGTGGGGGACTGAACCATACCTCCTGAGATCAAGGTACCACTGGTAGTCATCCGGGTTTAGGTTAAACCTCCTTATTTTGCCCACGAGCTCATCGTAGTCAAATATACGCTCCCCACCACCCACAACCTCCCCATAACCCTCGGGGGCGAGTACGTCGACGCTTAGCGTCGTCTCAGGCCTAGCTGGGTCATTCCTGTGGTAGAATGCCTTAACCTGCTCGGGGAAGTGGTGCAGGTGTATTGGTTGAGTGAACTCAAGGGTTAACGCCCTCTCCTCATCAGCACCTATATCACTGCCCCACTTCAAGTCAAACCCCTTCCTGTTGAGTATGCCTATTGCCTCGTCGTAACTCACCCTCGGGAAGGGTGGCTTAACGTTCTCAAGGGGTTCGGTCCTCCTACCCAGTATGCTTAACTCCTCTAGGTTCCTCTCAAGGACCCTCTTAACCACGTGGCTTATCAGGTTCTCGGTGACCGTGAAAATGTCCTCAAGCCCAGCCCAAGCCACCTCAGCCTCCGCATGCCAGAACTCGGTCAGGTGCCTACGCGTCCTAGACTTCTCAGCCCTGAAGCTTGGGGCCACTGTGTAGACCTTCTCCAGTGAGAATATTAGGGCTTCTAGGTAGAACTGGGATGACTGGGTTAGGTATGCCTTAGAGTCGAAGTAGTTAACCTCGAAGAGCGTTGACCCACCCTCAACAGCCGAGGTTATGAACATGGGCGCCTGGACCTCATAGTAGCCGTTGCCCCTAAACCACTCGTGTATGGCCCCAAAGACCGTATCCCTAATCTTCAACACCGACTGCATCCTCCTACTCCTAACCCACAGGTGCCTCATGTCGAGCAGGTACTCCGAGTCAGCCTTAGCAGCGTCCTCGTTTATGGGGAACTGCCAACCAACGAAGCTCCATGGAATGTCAATGACCTGGATCTCAAAACCCCCAGGTGCCCTAGGCTCCCTCTTAACGTAGCCCCTCAACACCAGTGAGGACTCTATGTTAAGCTGCTCAGCCTTCTTAAAGGCGTCACCGTTATCCTTACCCACAACCGCCTGGACAATGCCCGTTGAGTCCCTAACCACTATGAAGACCTTTCCACCGATCTCCCTTTTCCTATAAACCCAACCCCTAACACTAACCAGCTTACCCTCCCCAACCGATGCAACATCCTTAACGTGGATGAAGTCCTGCATACCCAAAACCAACCTCACCGGTATTTTTAATCCTTATAGCTTAAGAGAAAAACCTAACCTTTTAAGGGATTTTACGGCGGAGTGCTTCAAGATTAATGTTCCTTAGTTTGGATTCATGTATTTTAACCAGAACTTAATTAATAGTACACATTCTTATTAATGAGAGTACTATTGATGAATCTGAATTGAGAGAATAGCCTTTAAGTTCCTAAGCAGGTCATCGATGGTGTTCCAGGCGGATAGCACGTTCCTTGGGTTACCTACCTCAGCCCTCAGCGTGTACCGTAATTCATCGCCACTGCACTCAATACTAGTCCTAATGCCTTTTGGTAGATTAACCTCGTCAACCATTAGCGCCTTGACTACGTCTGAGCAGTCCATTACCCTAATCCTTAAGGTAACCTCCAGTTCACTTGACATTACTGTTAATCACCTCAGCCACTTCCCTAACACTTCCCAACGGCACCTCTGGTGTTGGGTTAGCCTCAACTATCACGCCGTTGACTATTGTTAACTCGGCGAACTGGACGTTAAGTCTCCTCAATACCTCACCGTACCTCTCATGCCTAACCGTGGCGAATACCTTGGACTCTTGGGCATTACTAATGTGGACTAGTACTGAGACTAGTGATAGTGGGTTCTTCAGGTAGTGCCTATACTCAAGTATGCTCCTAGCCCCCTCAACAGTATCCACAAACCCCCCTAGGCCTAGGGACCAGGCCGTGTTGAAGTAGTAGGGACCCTTGGTGAACACCCTCTTAACGGCCTCATCACCAGCAACCAGCTCATACTCAATCCCCTGCTCCTTAAGTAGCTTGACTACCGATAGGGAGTTCAACATACCCACTGCATCATTAATGCTCCTACTGACTGTTAACGCTATTGACAATGCCGTGTATGGATTAATGGCCGTGAAGACCACAAGGTCGTAGTTGTTGGCTAGGCGTTGGTTAAATGGTTCGTTATCTAGGTTAAGTTGGGTGACCTGGTTGCCCATGCTAGCCAATTCGCCGGCCAATTTACTCACACTAAACCTACTTGAGTCGCTTACAATGAGGAGCCTAGCCACATGAACCACAACCACGACCCTAAATAAAGTTAACCCTGTATTGCCTAAACACTAGGGGTTAGATGCCGGAGGCCGTATAAGGTTTGCCTGTGGTTATCTATAGACTGTTTCTGTCTTCATTATTATTTACGGTTACTCATAACTTATTTGTGGCTATCCTCCAAAAGATTTATGAAACTAAACCTCAACACATTTGCTAATGACCCTGGGGTCCCGAGATCCGTAGGGCTGGGAACTGCGGGTGACCGTTGAGAGGTAGATGGCGGGCCACTAAACCGCCACCCACTGAGAAATGGTGGCGAATAGGCGTGTCTTCCTGTCTTAGCTTAATTGCCCAGTGGGATAGTCTTATAAATCCCGGTTAACGTGACTGGTTGTGTTTGATTTCAAGCAAGTTAAACTTGGGCTTGAGGAGTGGAGGAGACTTGGGAATGAGCTTAAGAGGATTGGGGCCTCGGATAAGCTTGAACTGGTGCTCAACATAGTGGTCATCCCAGCCACTGAGGATGAGGAGGGTGAAGAGGGTGAGGAGCATCACCAGCATACAGCACCCCCTGGGTTCATGGAGGATTTAAGTAAGGTCGTTGATGCCATTAAGAGCGAGTACCATGCTAGCGCCGATTACCACTCCCACGGTGACCATGGCGAGTTGCTGGTGGCCTTAACCACGGATGGCACTAACATACCTAACGTGATAAGGGGCATTATTGAGGAGGCTAGGGGCTGTGAATCATGCATGATACATAGCATTGATGGTGAGGTCCACCTGGGGAATGATGTATCCGCCATAATGTTCGGTGACTCATATAAGTTAACTTTCATACTGCCGGGCCAGGATGGGAGGAGGCTCATAATAATGGAGTTAAACACCTGATGAGTCAAGGCCACTAGGCCTAATCCCCCTTGAGCGAAGCAGCATAACTATGAAGAGTACTAGGAAGATTACGAAGACTACTAGCATAACCCAGGATAGGGCGGTTACTATGGTTGGTTTATTGCCCAGCACTATGGCTATTGGTATTGGGAAGACCAGGATGGCCCCACCCCAGGTGACTCCACTTGGCTGGGTGGTTAATGCCGTTAGGACAATGGCTATTATCGGTATGAGCACGGCGGCGAATATTAGCGCTAGGCCAACTTGATAGAGCCTCATGTTAAACACCCATCATCGGCAGTAGTATGAGTAATGCGAAGACAAGTATCACAACTATGGTTAATATGATGGCCCACTTAACCACCGATGAATCATTCCCGAAGACAATGGGTACGGGCCCAATGACAACCACCCCACCGTACTTGGCATTTCCCCTACCCTCCTCGTCCCCTTTACCCCTGGCTGCATCTGCAATAATCAACATTACCCCCACTACCACAAGTATAAAGGCTAGGAGTATGCTCAGAGTCAGTAGATCAACTCCGTTAACCGCCATATGGCCTTCACAGTGGTAACCCCTTTAATAAAGATTTCTCAAATTAACATGTGAAAACATTAATTAACCTAGCTTAGGCGCGGTTACTATGTCATCCGAGTACACTGTGGTTTACGAAACGGAGATAGAGGTGCCAATAAGGTTCAGTAAGGATACACCCGAGGAGGCTCGGTTGAGGAGACTTGAGAGGTGGCCCAGGGAGGCTGGGTTATCCCAGCCCCTTGGGGAGGGTGGCTCATTCACCAATATGGTTAAGGAGTACGCCACCACCTATGATTTGCAGCCTGGGGAGAGGAAGTGGAGTGTTGAGAGGAGTGGGGATAAGCTGGTAGTGTCCATGAGGTGGAGCCTGCTTAGGAATGGTGTAGAGAAGGGTCATGCCGATATTAACGGTGAGTTGAGTCTACAACCCACTGAGGAGTCGGGTGCCTTGGTTTACACGTATAGGCTTAGGTACAGCATATCCGTCAGTAATGATGTGCTTTCTGAGAAGGCAACAAGCGACCTGGGTAACCTAGGGGAGTTAAACTTCTAGGTAACCCTATTCAACGCCTCTTAAATTTTAACCACGGGCACTCCTGCACCTGATGCTCCATAGGTACAGGTTTGCTATGTCCACTATCAACTTCAGCGTCAATGAGGCTGTCGCATTGGACTGGTCATTTGGGGGTGAGTACTCCACCACGTCAACGGCGACTAACCTATCCGCCACCATGGGCATTAGCACGCTAAGCGCTCTGTAGACTGCCCAATAGTCAACGCCTCCCGACTCAGGGTTACCAACCCCTGGGGCTATGGTTGGGTCGAAGACGTCCATGTCTATGGATAGGTGTATGGGGGCCTTAATATCCGTTAAACCGGAGAGCACTTCATGTAGCCCCACTGGGCTTATGCTCATTAACTCCACGGAGTCCAGGAGAATTGATTTGCGTAGCTTCACGGCGAAGTCAAGCTCCTCCTCATCGTAACCTCTGAAGCCCAGGTTAACGTACATTGACGGCTTAACCTCGGTGTTGAGCAACCTACCGAAGGTGGCGTGGCTTAACCCCTGCCCAAGCGGCCACTCACTCCTTAGGTCTAGGTGGGCGTCGAACTGTATGAAGGCACCAAGTTCACCGAACCTATCCCTAATGGCCTTAGCCACGGCTAGCGATAACGTGTGCTCACCACCAATGTTAACCACGAGCCCACTCCCCAGTAGCCCAGCCTCAACCTCCCTAACCCTGCCCAGGTTAACCTCAGCCTCACCCTGGAGCAGTGGTACATCACCAACATCCCTAAATTCACCCAGTGGTTCAACACCCAGGTGCTCGGTTGGGGTTGCCTCAAGGTATGGTGAAATGAACCTGAGCACCCCTGGGGAGAACCTTGTCCCTGGCTTAAAGCTAACCGTGTCCTCCATCGGTATGCCCACCACTATCACCCTACCCTTGGGGTTGTTCACGCCGAACAGCGGATTACTTGGCTCATGGAGCATTACCAGCCAGCCTTGGGTGTGTTTTTGTACTTAACGTGGTTGGTGTGAGCGTTAAAAAGGTGGTGCGTATGCGTTAAACTGTGAGGGGTTATAGGGGGATAACGCTCATAGAGCCCATAATTAGGAACAGTAAACCACTACTCATGGTGACCTTCCCATCTACCCACAGTGTCACCCTGGCCCTAGCCCTGCTCATGGTTAGGTATTACCTGGGCCTTGAAACACACCTAACCTTCGCCGGTTCGATTAACGATGAGAGGGTTCTTAAGCTCATTCAGGGTTACGATATTACGCTGCTGATTGGGCTTGAGAATAATGTTCAAGCTAACCCACAGGGCAATGTAATCCTGCTTAGCCACACGCCCAGCAACCTCCAGCAGGTCATCGACCCAACCACCATAGGGCCGTTGAACAATTGGCCAACCATAGCCAGGAGGCTTTACTTAACCTACCTAGTTGGATTAACCCTAGATGAGAACGGCGCCGATGCATCAGGCATCCTGAGCGCCATGGCTAATGATGGTTTAGTTGAGCTTAAGCGCCAGTCACTGCCACTAAGTCTACACAGCGACCCATTGAAGTCCCTCCACCTGAACCCCTGGCCCACCCTAATTGAACCTAGCGCCATTAAGGCTAGTGATGCCGATGGTCTAGTGTCCTCGATAATAACCGAGAACCTTAGGTTCGGCTTCATGGGCTCATACACCGACTATCTACTCCTAAACACACCATACATCAACGGTGTTAATGCAGCCCTACTCTACGTTTTCATCGAATCCATGCTTTGGCGCTCAACACAGAGAGATGATGGCCTAATGGTCCCCATAATAGACTTGGCCACCCTAGGTAGGGTGGTTATGGGTAGGCTTGAGGGTGTGTATGACGCCGTTGAGACTTATATGAATGAGGTTAGGGGTAGGTTAAGGTCAATATTGAGTGAGTCCAGGGGTGAGAGGATGATTAGCCATGAGTTGAAGCCAAGCCACCTAACACTGATGAATAGGCTCTGCCAAGTGCTTAGTTTCCATAGGCTTAGGAACTCGATAAGGCTAATAGTCACCTACGACTCACTGTCAATAATCTGCATACCCAACCCAAACGTTGAGGTATCCATGAGCAACATCTTATCCTACAACAGAAGCCTGAGGATAACACAGGTAGTTACAAGGCCTAGCGCATAGCACATCTCCATGCTAGATGTACATCTAATTTAAATAAGCACTAGGTAGATGAAGCTATGAACAATGAGTAAGAGTAACGCTATACTTATAAACTCCAGATAGTACCTAGTTTATGATTAACCTGCCTTCACTGATTATAATGACGGCGATAGATGCAGTAATCGGCGGCCTTGTCATGGCGTTGATAGTATTTGTACTGGGCATATTAGTGGGTTTCCTGATTAGAAAGCTCATAGTGGCGGCTATAGTGATAGGCGCCATAGTACTAATCCTGCTACTAATCGGTGTAATCTCGCCGAGAGGCATGGCAGTGCTCATTCATGTCCTAGGCTTCTCACTGGCCGCGGCGGCATTCCTCTCAGGGCTCCTCCTAAGCCTTGGAGTAGTCATGATAGTCATATTCCTGGTGGGGCTGTTAATAGGGTTCTTTGCCTCGAGGTGATGTCAGTATTGGAGTTTATCATCACGGTTCACGTGGGGTGAAGCATCATCACCAGGTCCCATAGTCCAAGCCACCTTAATATGGCTTCCGCAATTTCAGGCTATAGACCACGTAGCGTATTTAAATAGCAACTACCTCGCCCAGTCATGGTTAAGGTGGTTTTCCTAATAATGAGCGGCGACCAGAAGATGGACCTAGCCCTAAGGATGGCCGCAGCCTCTGTGGCTAATAGGAGGTTTGAGGACTTGAAGATAATATTCTTTGGGCCAAGTCAGGAGAAACTGCTTAACCTTGAGGGGCAGGCTAGGGAGGACTTCGACTACCTGCTTAAGAACGGTGCAGTTGACAAAAATGGTCAAGCCCTGCCCTTTAGGGCGGGGTTGTACCACTACGTGGGGACGATAGGTTTATTAATTCCAGCTCCGCTAGAATTTTGGTGCTTGGGGTGGTGCCCCCAAGAGGGGGTTTTCTTGCCTTGGATGAGCCGGTGGGTCGATTACCCACCCTTACCACCACCCCAAGAACGAAACCATTAACCCCCAAAGAGGGGGTAACGGACGAGGCCCCCACGGTGGAAAACCCGCCTCACTGAGGCGGGGAGGGGGTCATTCGGCCTGCATAAACTACGCTAAGGGTAGGGGTATTGACTCAAGTCTGCTTAAAATCAAGGTTGACCTTAAGCCGGCTGGTGAACGGGTTTCGTACTACATAAACAATGGCTACCAGGTGTTAACCTTCTAGGATTAGGCTCATGTTGGTTAAAAATTATTAAACCTTAATCAACACTACCCACGTGGCTTACCCACCCTTCGAGTACGGTGACCACACGGCGGACATCCTCATCATAGCTAACGGTTCAACGTTACCTGAGGCCTTCAGGAACGCTGCGTTGGGTGTCTTAAACATAATGTATGATACGGGTAGGGTTGATAAGGTTGAGGCCGTTAACGTAACCGTTGAGGGTGTTGATCTTGAGCAACTGCTCTTCAACTGGATTGATGAGGTTATTTACTGGTTTGATGGGAGGAAGATGGCCATTGGGGACATTGTCATTAATAGGTTTGATGAGGGCGGTAGGATTGAGGCTGTACTGCTGGGTGAGCATTATGATGTTAATAAGCATGGTTTCAGGGGAACTATTGTGAAGGCCATGACCTACAACATGATGAGGATTGATAAGGTTAATGACCATTACAGGGTTCAATTCGTCGTTGATATTTAACGCTGCATATTAAGCATTAACCGGCTTAGTTAATACCATCAGAGGTGGAGCCACCCTAATGGCGACGTACATAATACTAACCAGGAATGACCCAGCACAACTCTACGTTGCATCAGCCCTAGCAGCATCATACTCAGCCCTAGGGGATGAGGTAGTCTTATTCATAAGTGGCAGTGCCATACTGGCCTTCAAGAAGACCCCGCAGTTAAGTGACCAGGGAGAGGGGGAGAGGTATAGTAGGTTTAAGGCCGATTACTTAAGCATAATCAGTAATGCCAAATCCCTAGGTAACCTTAAGGTCATCGCGTGCACAGGGGTTATGGCAATTTACGGTGTGAGTAAGGATGAGCTAAGTGAACTCGTTGATGAAGCGCTGGACTTCCCATCATTAATAATGAGGACTAAGAATAGTGACAGGGTTCTTGTGGTTTAAGTTAGTTGAAAGGGGAAGGTTTATAATCAAAGGGGTTGGTTTAACAACAGCCCGGCACCCATGGTGTGGTGGCGGTTCAGGACCACCACGGCGACGGGTGGTCTTAGGAAACTCCCCAGGCACACGGGCCTCCCTGGATTAATACACCAGGGGGGCTTAGGCCCGCATGGGCCTGTGAGCTCCGTGTGGTGAGGCCCAGGTTGGGCTCCAGGTGGATGCCGACTGAAGGGGAGTTATACCATGCCATGGGTGCTGGGCGGCTAATTAGGTGGATTAACTCAAACCCCGTAGGGACCTGTGGATTAAATGTAGATGCTATTACCAGTGGTTAGCGTTTAAGTATCTTGACTCCTATTATATCCTGGAAGAACCTGATCGTCTCCTCCCTGGTCACCCTATGCACCTTGCCTATGTTTGACCTTGCCCTACGCCTATACTGAACCCTATAGCCTGGCCTCGCCAAGGTGACCGCCACGTCGAAGCCGAATATGCCTAGGGCTGGGTCGTACCTAGCCCCGGGTACGAGTATGTGCTCCCTAACCCCGAAGCTCACGTTGCCTGCGTTGAAGCTCTCCTCCCTTAGGGTGAAGTCCACTGCCGCCAGGGCCCTTAGTAGGAACCACACCGCCTCACTCCTCCTTAGGGTTACCAGCAGCCCTATCGGCTCACCCCTCCTTATGCCGAAGTCCTTTATTGACTTGTGGGCTGGCCTATAGGATGGCGTCCTACCTGTTAACTCAGCCATTACCTTAGCAGCCTTCTCAAGTTTCTCACCGCTCTGCCCAACACCCATGTTAACTGCAACGCTCCAAATGAAGACCCTCCTCATGGGGTGTCCAGTGTCCAGTACGAACCTCCTCCAGTCTATGTCGCTTGGCTTAATGGTCTTCAGGTCGATTGTTGATAGGTCTATGGCCGGCATCACTCGGTCACCTTTAGGACTGGTGATTCCTTCCCCACCACCAGTAGGTAGTCTAATACAGTCTTGAACTCACCCTCCTTAGCCTTGACGGTGGCTATTGCATCCCTCCTCCTAAGTGGCCTAATCCAACCCATCAGTGTCCCATGCCTACCCACGTTAACCCCATCGAAGGCTATCACGTATCGACCTGGCTCCATTGGGTAGTAGTCCACCAGCTTACCCTCCTCAAGATTAACCAGCACGCTACCCAGTGTGCCATACTTCCTTCCCTCCTCCTGGTCAACAATAATGTTCCTTCCGTCGTGTAGGTTTAGTTGAACCCTACCGGACTTAACCATGGTTTTGTTCTCTATCCTGCATATCTTCAGGTTCGCCTCAGCCTTATCGATCTTAATGGGCTTAAGGAAGCTGACTGGGTCAGGAACCATCCTATAATACTCACTAGTGGGCGTTAACTCCACGACATCCATTAAACCCACGGGGTACTTATAATCCCTCCTAACGGCCCCATCAACCTTAACGTAACCCTTACCCACTATTAACCTGGCTTCCCTCAGTGTCTTGGCGTAGTGTAAGACGTCCCTGATCAGTATGGCCAGTGGTATGCTTGAGTCAGCTGGATGCGGACCTGGGCTTGGCTTAACAGACCAAGGGGCCTCCTTCCTCCTAATAGGCCACCAGTCTGGTGTGGTTGACCTCCTCAGGTGGGTCATGGTTGACCACCCTGCTGGGTCGTGACAACCTCAACCTTACCCCCTAACGCCACCTCCCTCTGCTTCCTAGCCCTCTCAATGGCGGCCATCCTTGCCTTGTCACTCTGGTCAAGCTCAACTATCACAACCTTCGATGGGTGTATCGGGTAGTACACCGCCTCACCACTGGGTTTCTTATTCGTGGCGGAGTCGACGTATATCCTAACCCTCTTGTAGTCAACCCTGGTTACCTTACCCCTGGTCCCCTTGAAGTCCCCCCTCAGTATGAGGACGGTGTCCCCAACCCTAACCGGGACCCTCTTAACACCAAACTGCCTCTGAAGTTCCTTTGATAATGGGGCTGTGAGCAGCCTACGCCTAACGTGCCATGGAGCATTACCAAGCGCCTTATGCTGCCTCCTGGGTTGACCTGATGATGTTAATGCGGGCATGTTATTATCCTTAAGCCCAGTTTATTGGCCCTTTTAAAATTAACTACAGGTCACTGAGGCACTTAACCTTAACCTCATTAATAAGGGTTAACCCATGCTGGAGGGCCCTCCTGAACAATTCACTGGACACGTGGCAGTCGCCGGCACCCTTACCCCTAATTGCGTCGGCTAGGCATTGAATAACCCTAACGTAGTCATCGCTGAGGGCCTCTGTTGGGGCTTGGGTGTTAACGTTAAGCCTAACCCACCTCAGGGCTTGGGCCACTGCGTAGATGCCGAGCACCTTAACGAGAACCTCATCACTAACCCCAAGCTCGGCCACATCAATTATTGTATCCTGAACCTCAGAATGCACCCTACCCAGGAACTCCTCACCGGCGCAACTGCTGAGCAGGTTGGCCGTTAACTCATCTACGTTGATCACTCCTTAAGCACTCCAACTAACCTTTTATGCTTAACCACAATTAAGCTTATTAGGGTTAACGAGCCGGCTTAACTAGTGATGATAGTTTGCAGCGCTGAGCCCTGATGTAACCGCTGAGCCTGACCCTAAGGCGGTACCACATGAAGCATGAGCGCTATTGAGTAGGCTAACATGGCTAGGCCAAGCATTGTGAACAGCCAGTTGGCGGCTGGGTTCCTATAGCTCCAGTGGGCTAGGGCGAACCTAACCCACCTACCCTTTCTCTTAACGAAAACCCCACCCTCGGTTAACGAGTCGAGAAGCATGTGGCTCCACCCAACCATGGGGCCCATTAAGGTGACCACGGTTGCTTGCATTAGGTTAACCGGGGCCATGTAGTGTAGGAACAACGCCACCGCCAAGCCAAGCACCAAACCAATGGTGAACGACCTACCCACTGTATGTGTCCTAGGCGACCTCACTGGACGGCCAGCCCTCTCCTCATGGCCGAGTGCATCTATTATGAAGTTCACTAGGTATGATAATACGAATGATGAGCCGATCACTAGGACTGGGTTAACCACGCTAAGCAGCACCTCCAGCAGCGCTATTAAACCCATGGAGAAGGCTACGTGAGTCCTGAGACGCATTAAAACATAGAACCCACCCAATTAAAAACATTCAAACACATCTCAAGTCTCTGAACCATCCTCAGGCGGTGCAGGACCACCATCACTTTACCCTAAATCTTCCTAGCCGCCCCATCAACCCTTTCCACCAGTCTCTACATCTACACTGACCTTGAGTCCTGTTAAGAGGTACTTGGAGCTGGTGAAGAAGCGAAGTCTAGATAGGCACCAAGTTCCCTCCATTGTAAGTCCCTCCTCTACTATAAATTAACTCTAGTGGTGTTTTGATGAACACTCACTATTAACAACATTAATTATTGTCTTCATGGCTATCTCAAAGGTCTCAGGCTTAACCGAACCTAACCCCACCCTAATGCCGTCATCTCTACCGAAGTAGTGTCCAGGAACCACGAACACATCCCTGGCCAGTAGCCCCTCAGCCAGTGAGGTTCCTGTTAAGCCCCGGCAATCAACCCTCATGTAGAATATGGGCATGTACTCCGTGTAGTAAACCTTAACCCCACCACTCAAGGCGTCTATCAGCCTCCTCATGACTTCAACATTGGGCCTTATTATGCCTAGGTTCCTTTCCCTAACCCATTTCCTACTCCTAATTAGTATTGAAGCGTAACCCAGGTCCAGTTCCAGGACCAATGGGCTCACGAGGTCAATGATGCCGTTAATTGCTTTAATAATGGCCTCATCGCCAATCACCCAACCAACCTTAAGCTCACTCATTGTGTAGAACTTAGATGTGCTGAATGTGTAGACCACGTTCTCGAGGGGTAGTTGCCTGAGGTCCTCCTCCACGAACTCGAGGAATATTGAGTCGAGCACTGCGTAGGCATTCCTCCTCCTTAATGAATCACTCAACTCCCATAGAAGCTTCCTGTCTAGGAATAGCCCGGTTGGGTTGTTTGGGTTTGAGAGGAGGAGCACAGTCCCCGGTTCAATGTGGTTAATAACCTCTAGGAGTGTTTCATGAACCTCAACCTCAATGTGCCTTAGGCCTAGGAACCCCGGTAATGCCCTTATGGGCTCGTACTCGGGCACTACTGTCACGACCCTGTCGATGCCGAGTTCCCTTAATGCTGATAGGGCTGCGAAGTTACCCTCCTGTGTCCCGTGGGTTAACGCAATGTTAACCTTATCGATGGCGTAGGTACTGGTTAACTCATCAATTATGTTGCCCGGTTGCCCAAGCTTCACCAACTCACCCAGGGTTATCGGCATCACGCCACTGCTTGATAGGTTGTACCTGGCCGTGTGCGACCTTAACCATTTAAAGTGGCCGATTTCCACGAGCACCCTACGCGTGCCCCTTATTAAGGAGTTGCCCTATGCGGCTACTGGGTTTAGGGCTATGAACCGTGGCGACGGCCTTATCCTGGTGATTGACCAGGGTACCACTGGAACCAGGGCTGCCTTGGTGTCCCACAATGGGTTGATTGTCAGTTACGCATACAGTGAACATACTCAAATCTACCCTAAGCCCGGTTGGGTTGAGCATAACCCGCTTGAGATTTGGGAGAAGGTCATGCTGGTCGTCAAGGAGGTTATTGAGAAGTCTAAGGTGGACCCTAGGAGGATTGCGGCCATTGGAGTCACTAACCAGAGGGAGACCACGGTCATCTGGGACCCGAGGACTGGGCAACCCGCCTACAATGCCGTTGTCTGGCAGGATAGGAGGACAGCCCCACAGGTTGATTACCTGAGGTCTAACCACATGGACCTTGTGAGGTCTAGGACTGGCCTAATCCCGGACCCATACTTCTCCGGTACTAAGGTATGGTGGCTTCTTGATAATGTCCCTGGCCTTAGGGAGAGGGCTGTTAGGGATGAGTCTATCTTCGGTACCGTGGATACTTGGGTCATCTGGAACCTAACCAGGGGTAGTGGGGACACGCTCACGCCTGGATTAGGCGGTGCTCATGTTACTGATTACAGTAACGCCTCAAGGACAATGCTATTCAATATCCATAGGCTTGACTGGGATGATGAACTACTGGAGGTTGAGGGTAAAATACCTAGGGTCATCCTACCGCTACCCAGGCCGTCGAGTGATAGAGATTGCTACGGCTACACTGGGCCTGAGGTATCTAATAAACTGTTTAGTGGGGTCTCAATACCGGTGTGTGGTGCCGCTGGTGATCAGCAGGCGGCGCTATTCGGGCAGGTTGGCTTTGAAGTTGGTGAGGTTAAGTCAACCTATGGAACCGGCAACTTCCTGCTCATGAACATTGGGGACAGGCCCATCATGTCTAGAGGAAACCTACTAACCACGGTGTTCTACTCGCTGGAGAGGGGTAGGGCAACGTATGCCCTTGAAGGTAGCATATTCGTAACAGGCGCAGCTGTTCAATGGCTTAGGGATGGGCTTAAGATAATAGAGGTTTCCGATGAGGTTGAACCCCTAGCAGCATCGGCAGAGGACACTGGGGGTGTGTACTTCGTCCCAGCCTTCGTGGGCCTGGGGGCGCCTTACTGGGATCAATACGCCAGGGGGCTTATAATAGGCATAACCAGGGGCACCACAAGGAGGCACATTGCGAGGGCAGTGTTGGAGTCAATAGCGTATTTGAATAGGGATGTGCTGGAGGCCATGATTAGCGACACTGGGTTAAGGATACCCAGGATTAAGGTTGATGGGGGTGCTGCAAGGGATAACTTCCTAATGCAGTTCCAAGCCGACATAACTGGCGTGGAAGTCTGGAGGCCGAAGGTATTTGAAACAACGTCACTGGGCGCAGCATACCTAGCTGGCCTAGCCATTGGATTCTGGGGTAGCCTAGATGAGGTTAGGGCTAACTGGGCCCTGGACAGGGTCTTCAAGCCAACCATGGATCCTGAGACCAGGGAGAGGCTCTACAGGGGGTGGAAGGCGGCGGTGCAGAGGGCCCTTGGCTGGGCTAAGGAAGTGCCTTGGGCCTATGGGTATGAGCAGTAAACCCATTAAGCGGTATTAACCATGAGGTAAAACCTAAATAAGTTTGATACCTAGCGTTAATGGGTGGTTAGGTGGATTTCGACGTGGCCGTGATTGGCGGGGGTATTAATGGCTTATTCACGGCACTTGATCTGACCCTAAGAGGCTTCAGTGTAGTACTACTGGAGAGGGGGGCCATTGGCGGTGGGACGAGTGGCAGGATGCATGGCCTGCTACATAGTGGTGCTAGGTACGCTGTAACAGATCCGAAGGCCGCCGTGGAGTGCATTGAGGAGAATAAGGTACTCGTGAACATGGCACCCCACGCCGTTGAGGATACCGGCGGTTACTTCGTGGCAATTACAAAGGAGGATGAGGAGTACGTGGACCAGTTCCTAAGGGGGTTAAGGCAAGTTAATATTGAGCACAGGGAGATTAACCCAGGGGAAGCAGTTAGGGAGGAGCCTAACCTAAACCCAAACGTCAAGGCCGTGGTTGAGGTTCCTGATAAGGTTGTCTTCGCCAGGGATTTAATGTTCAGCATAGCGATTTCAGCACATAGGGAGGGTGCCTTAATAATGCAGGGCGCTGAAGTTATAGGATTTAACATTAATGGGGGTGAAGTTAGGGAAGTTTCGGTTAAGGATCACTTGACAGGTGGGGTTAGGAGCGTTAAGGCTAGGGTTATAGCAGTGGCAGCCGGCCCCTGGACCTATAGGGTTGTTAAAATGGCAGGAATCGATGTTGATATGATGCCAACTATGGGTGTTATGGTTGTTTACCAACGTAGGTTAACTAGGAGGGTTATCAACAGGTTAAGGATGCCCTCAGATGGTGATATACTCCTGCCCTATGGTTCAACGTCAATAATGGGCACCACGGCAGTTATAGTGGAGGACCCGGATAACCTACCAATCTCAGATGATGACATCAAATTCCTCACGTCGGAGGGCTCTCAAATGGTACCGCTGCTGGCTAAGATAAGTGTTGTTAGGGCATATGCCTCAGTTAGGCCCCTCATCAAGATGCAGGGTGTGGATACCAGGGAGGCTACAAGGGACTTCATGGTTATTAGGCATGAGAAGCCCAGCAACATGGCCACTGTCATTGGTGGTAAATTCACCACGGGTAGGTTGGTTGGTGAGAGGCTGAGTGATGAGGTGGCTAGGATACTTGGTTCCAGTAAATCCTCAGTCACAAGGGGTTACAGGTTATTTGGTGCAAACCTATACG
>NZ_LCTF01000015.1 GCF_001663375.1 Caldivirga sp. MU80 | reverse complement strand
AAACACCCTTAGGAGGCTCAATACCAAGATGCCTAAACAACTCAGGATGCTTAAGAGGAAGCTCAACCAACTCCCTAATCTTCTGCTTAGCCTCCTCCAAATCACCAATATCCTCCCAAGTAACACGGGGCAGGTTAGTCTCCTGAACAGGTTTTTCCTGCATTGTAACTTCAGTCTCCGTGCTCACGTATGCCGCTGGAGCTGGCACAACCTGCGTTATCATGAATTTCAAGGCACCTGTGTAGTAGGGTAGCTCGAAGACTGCGCCACGCCACACGGGCTTCCCAACAAGGTAGGACTTCTTTAGGTAATCTGGGTCAATCTTAATCTCCTCCCCAACCGGCGCAACTGTTATCCTCTGGGCTGGCCTTAGGTTAGCCTTCCTAACCTTAACCAAGTCGTCAAGTGACACATCGATGTTCTGCCTAATGAAGCCATCCATTCTTATAATGTCCTTATCTTCATCATCACTGTAGGCTGGCCATGCTTGTGCATAGGCAACACGCTTATTGCCATTAATCTCAACGTAATCGCCAGGTTCAATTCCAACCTTCCTCATGAGCCTCATGGGTATCCTAACTATTCCTCTGCCAACGTCACGACTCCTTGCCTCAGCCACGCGAAGGGTCAGTGAATCCTCGCCGTTAGCCATACAACCTTAATCACTGATAGGGTGTATAAAAACCTTAGTTGGATGTACTGGTTAAGGGTTAGGTAAGGATAATTAAAGCAGCTCAACATAACGCTACATAGACTAATTACAAGTTTAGAGAGTATTAATCACTAGACTCCATAGACCATCATAAAGGTACCTTATATTTAGGTAACTTGACAAAATGAACAGCAAGCCTTACCCTTTAGGGCTGGGTCACTCCACTGCGTGGGTTCCATGGCGATGAGTTTTAAACTCCAACTTTCTCAATACCTCAGTAGCCCGCACCAAGGGTGTGTAACAAACAAGACACCAGGAAGCTCCTAGCCCTCAAGATGGGGAAGGGGTTAGATCAATACTCACCGGTCCTAACCTCATAATGCGTTGGTAGATTATATATTGGTTTACCCGAACTAACCCAATCAGCAATCCACTTAATCATGTGGCGTAGGGTAACCCTTGGGTAACCAAATAACTCAAATGCCTTGGCGGCATTACTTAACAGGGCCGTGTCAGCCTCCTTGCCCGTAAAGATGGGCTCCTTTCCAAGCAACCTACCGAATTCCTCAGCAACCCACCTCACCGACACGGTTTCAGGGCCAGTCACGTTTAATATTAATGGTGGGTTGCTTGCATGTTTAAGCGACCTAAGCACAATGTTGTTGACGTCACCCTGCCAAATTACGTTGACGTAACCCATGGTTAAGTCTATTGGCTCGCCCTTAGCCACCTTAAGGGCTATGTCGAGTAGGACTCCATACCTCAATTCATTGGCGTAGTTTAACCTGACGAAAACAGCCTTATTACCATTAACCCTGAAGAAGTAGCTGAAAACCCTCTCCCTGGCTAATGCAGCCCAGGCGTACTCACCAATAGGTCCAGTTCTAGTATCCTCTGTGGCTCCACCTGTGTAAATGGGCACAAGGGGGTATACGTTGCCCGTGGAGAAGATCACAAACCTCGACCTTGGGAATCTTCTGGCTACTAATGCAGGTATGTAGGTGTTGGTTATCCAAGTTAACTCAGGTTCATTACTAGTGCCGAACTTCCTACCAACCATGAATATTATGTTCTCGGCGTCAGGCAGCTTGGCCACATCCTCCTCCCTGGATAAGTCAGCCCTAACAACCTCAACACCAAGTTCCCTTAACCTACCCACTAACTCGTCACCCTTACTGAACCTGGACACCGCAATGACCTTCTTCCTAAGGCCACCTAACCTAACCGCCTTGGCAGCCGTCATGACTAGTGATGGGCCTATTTTACCACCAGCCCCAAGTACCATTAAGTCACCGTTCACCTCACCAAGATCCCTTATGGTTTCAGGGTATGGTGTTGATAATAATTCCTCAAGCTCATCAACAGTTGCAATCCTATCAGGAAGCATCATGAAGTGTGCCATAATCCCACCCACCTGCACACTGGAATTCGGTGCTCTCTCACCGCAGAGTGGATCACGAGGAGCACCTCCCAGCCCCAACAACTTAAAGGCAAGATTAATAAGCATTGTGGTTATGAAGCTATGCAACAGAAGTACTACAGTCTAATGTTCACTATTAAATTAAATAGGTAATAGATAGCTGAAAATTTAGTTAATTGTAACTTTAACTTTACTTAACCTTAAACATCTATGAGATGACCTAAGCCAAATTCCAGGCTGAGGTTAACATGGCAGTTGAGTTACTTTTAATGTAGGACTTAGTTTACGATACGCATCCTATTAAACCCTTAAGGATGACTAATAATTCATGCCGTCGTCAGTTCATCATCCATCAGGCTTAGCTTGTAATCACCCAGTAACCCAACCTCAGGCTGGGGTTAAAATTATTAGCAATAGCGTAGTTGAGCCTTGGCACGGCGGTGCATTTAACCTTAGTGTAAGTATAATTTTTATAAAGGGTATCAGGTGGTGGTTGCTTATGCCGTTAAGGCCCGCTAGATGCTATAGGAGGATTAAGAGGCCATACACCAGGCTGGAGTACATACATGGTGCACCATACGTTCAAGTGCCTAGGTTTGAGATGGGGGCTACTAAGGCTAAGGATAGGGAGAGATTTGACTCAGTGGTTATCCTTAGGGTTCTTGAGGGTGGGCAGATCAGGGTTAATGCCCTTGAGGCGGCTAGGCAAATGGCCTACAAGTACCTGTCCAAGGTCTTAACAGACCAAAACTTCTACCTTAAGATAGTTAAGTACCCCCACCACGTCATTAGGGAGAACAAGATGTTAGCAATGGCTGGCGCCGACCGTCTGCAGGAGGGCATGAGGCTAGCCTTTGGTGTACCCACGGGTAGGGCTATTCAAATTGAGGCTGGTGACGTATTGATGATTGTTGAGGTGGAGGGTAAGAATATTACGCACGCCAAGGAGGCTTTAAATAGGGCTAGGTCTAAGTTGCCATTACCCTGCAGAATCGAGCTGGCCAGGAAGTCAGTAATCAAAGGCTAATTCACCGCTCATAATCGAGCTGCCTCATCACAACACCCCTAGTTCCCGCGGGGGGATTTTAAACCTAAGCCCAAGGTTATGCTTAATTTAAATTTAATAAAAATTTAAATATTTTAAACGATTGACCCGTTTGACTAAGCGTTCTCGATATGGTAGGGCCTCCTCTTATCCACAAATGTCTTAATCGCATAGGCTAAGGCCGCCACGGCAGGTATGCCAACTGCCCCAATTATCGCATCCCCAGTGGTTATTGGGAAGCCGTTTATTATTGTTAATATATTTGTCTTAATTAAAGCGACCTCATCCGAGTTAACAGTTAGGAACCTGCTATACTTAGCGTTACCATATGAGGCAGTTAACTGGTAGACCCCACTCAATACACCGGTTAACTGGGCAGCACCATTTGGACCAGTTAACTGCGTGTACACGGGCCCAGTCCCTATCCTATACATGGTCACGTTTGCCTTACCTATTGCCTGGTTAAAGAAGCCCACAACTATCGCAGTTACATTATAAACGCCAAGCGTAACATCTATTGGTCTCTTAATCAACGTCGTGATGCCGATGTTGTAGGCATCCACCCCCTTGTAGTATATTGATAGCGAAAGTGGGTATGGGTTGTACACGGGTATTAAGGCTACTCCACTTGAATTAGTGCTGTAGGTGCCGTATGCCTGCCCATTCTGTGACGCGACTATACTGACGCTTACCGGTGATCCATAGGTGTTGTGTACCATAACCACCAGTGGGTCCCAGTGCACATTGATGGTGTATAGGCCGGGTTGCGAGACACCAAGCGTGCTCACTGCAATGTAGGCCTCGTGACCTTCAGGTGATATTGACACTAGCCTAAACTCACTACCCCACGGTAACTCAGATGACGTATACCCACTGTATACGGTACCACTTGGGGTGACTATACTAGTTATTGTGGCTGTCTCCGGTAGTTGAACAACCAGCGACGTCCACATACCCTGAGCCACATCACTCTGGTAAACCTGAACCTGTAAGTTGCCATTACTCCACTGGCCAACTGGCTTATAGATTATCGGCATGTACTCCACGATAACTGGGACGTTCAATGGGTTAACAACCTTAAACTGGGTGTCGTAGACCACGTAAATCCCTATGATGGGCATGAACCTTATGAAGGGTGGCAGTATGTAACTTACACCATGCACAACGATTAACTGGCTTAGTGTGTAGACAGGTGAGACCCTATTGGCCTCAACAGTGAATGTGCCACCTGTTTCACCAACCACCAGCGGCTGAACTGTGTAGACGGTCACTACGTAGCCTAGTATTGACCAGCCTGATGGTATGCCGAAGTTGTTGGTTGTTATTATCACTTGGCTATGTGGGCTAACGGTCTCATTGTAGAATTGAGTACCCTTAACAAGCATTGCGAATGGCATCACGTACTGTGAGCCCTGGAGCAATTCAACGCTGTAATTGCCCGCTGGTAGGTAAGCCATATCTAGCTTAACGTGCTTGTAGTCAAGTTGAATAGCCGTCACATTACCACTCCACTTCTCAACCAGTTGACTGAAGGCTGAACCATTGGGCAGTATAACATCCTGTACGCTGTAAGGCGCATTATTGGGTAAGGTTAACTCAACGTATTGATCAGTGACGTACTGGTACGTGTAGTCAGGTGCCGTTATGTTTATTGTTGATTGGCCATTTAGAGGTACGTAAGTAACCTTAGCGAACACTGATGAAACCACCACAGTGCCGTTTACCGTGCTCTGACCAGTGTTAACCAGGGTTATTGAGCCTGCTGGTGAGTATACTGAGGTTATGAAGCCGTATTCATTCACACTCTTCATGACATTGCCCGACACGCCCACCGACGGTAATGGGGTTGGGAAGTAAACCTCAACGTACTCCAGTGTATAACCTGGACCCGGGGGTAGTGGTGCGGTTATTGTGTACGTACCACCCGCTGGTATCGATAACTGCACCGTTTGGTTCACCACGTCGATGTACTGAACCTCGGCGTAGTAAGGTAGGTTAACGGTTATAGCCTGGTTTTGAGTTGGAATCGACTGCTGCGTTGAGACTGCTGCATAAGCTACGGCATAGTATAGCATCAGGCCTGCCGCCACTATCACCATTATCCCGAGTAGCCTATCTTTACTTAACATATGGGATGCTACCTAGTCATATTTATAAGATAATCAGATAAAATAACCATAAGTGTATTAAACTCGCTATGGAGGTGCGGTCTAGTGCTGCACCACAACACCTTGATCATTAATGTCCGTTGAGATCACCTCACCACCGGCGAGTCTCATAGCCACTGAAACCTTATCCTCCACACCGGGGGCTAGGGCAATGACTGCGCCACCACCTCCACCGCCGCTTAGCTTAGCCCCCAGTGCACCGGCCCTCCTGGCCATGTAAACCATGTTGGCTATCCTGTGGTTCGACACGCCTAAGGCCTCCAGTAGGCCTTGGTTTATGTTCATTAACTCCCCCAGCAACTGGTAATCACCCTTACCCAGAGCCGCTAAGGCCTCATTAACCACTACCTCTATTGAGTCCATTATTTTGTCCACAACCTTAGGGTGCCTACTGTAAAGCTCCTTAACCCTCCTAACTAATTCACCGGTTGTCAATTCCCTCTCCACGTGTCCTATGACAACCGGTAGCCTAGGTGGAGCGCTAATCCTCCTTAACTCAACCCCTGGCTTAATGTAAACCACACCACCTAAGCTTGAGGTGGCCGTGTCCATTGGGCTTGCTGATCCTTGAACCGTCAACTCAACTTTATGGCTAAGCTTAGCCACCTCCTCCCTGCTTAACTCAACTCCGATCAGTTTGGCGTAAGCTACCGTTGTGGCCACTGATACAGCTGCCGATGTGGCTAAGCCTGCCCCTATGGGTAGTTGACTCTCAATGGTTACCTTAATGCCCTTTAAGTCACCGCCGTAACCCTCGGAAACTATCCTCAACGCCGTTAATGCGTATGAGGCTAGTTTAGCTAACTGGGGGCCATCAATCACACTTCCCTCAATTGAACCACCGGTGACCCTTATGGCCACACCCCTTACTACCAAATCCCTTGCAACCACCAGTAGTGAATCACCCCCCTGTCTCTCAACAGTAACCCTAACCCCCTTGTCGATTGCCATGGCTATTGCTGGTTTACCGTAAACTACAGCATGCTCCCCAAACAGCTTAACAACCCCCGGCGCTGTTGCGGTTACCCTCACACCCACTGAGGTCACCTGGCTCCCTCTTGGCTATACTAAGTAGCACCGAGCCCAGCTGATTAAGGTTACTGAGCAGGTTCCTTAAAACCTCCCTAATGCCCTCATCCACATTACTGCTCAGCAGTGGCTTAAGGAGATCTTTAACGTCGCTGGGCATGAATGGGTACAGCGCAGCGAATTCCCTAGACCTTATGGTGACCATGGTTTCCAGAAAACCCTCAAGGAGTCTCCTAATATTCCCCTCAGCGGCCACATACATGTTGTACATACTCCTGACTTCGCATTGACTTACCTTCACACATGGCTTGGTTGACTCGTAGTACCTTATGAGGATTTCAATATCGTTAACGGTTCCCTTACCAACAGCCCTGGTGAAAGACTTACTGTTAATCCTTTCCTTAAGCCTCCTAACCGACCCCTCTACGTCGCTTAGGCTAATTGACACTGTGAAACTGGGTTGAGGAGCTTATAACTGTAGTAGGTGTGATGCAGCTCAGTGGGTTAAGACCTACTCCCTAATTATTGACTGAGCCTCGGCATATATGAAGCCTATTATCAACCAGCCTAGGAAAAGTTCCATGAAGACCGGGTTTGTTGAGACCACGGCTGACGTTATTGAGTAGGCGGCCAACGCCAGTGCAGACGATGCAAGAATTACCTGCCCTAGGTACCTCTTAACCCTCCTGGCGCTAATCCTTATTAATGATACATCCGACACCACATGCACGATTAAACCAGCCGTCGTTGATAATGCGCCCAAGACTAGGAAAGCCATTAATGGTGATAATAAGCTAGATGCCAACACACTAACCAGTATTACCCCCACCGATGATACTAATGCGGCAAGCGTGGGGTTATTGGTATTGACGTTGATGTAGCTTAAGGGTTTTGGCAGCCAGCCATCAATAGACATCGCGTAGAGGACCCTTGATGATGCTAGGTTATAGGCTAGGACACCCAACACGCCATCATTAATGAGGGCCAGCAGCACCGGTACATCTATGAAGATCCCCAGGTACCTGTGCAGGAGGTAAAGTACTGGGGAGTTAAAGGACTTCAACGATACCATAGACCTTATGAATTCCTCGAAGGAACTGAAGGAACTGAACAAGGCCAATCCGGCCGAATTAAACGCCAGTAGGTCAAACGCAGCCAGTAGACCTCCTGCAAGTATCACCGCAACAATGGCCCTAGGTATGGTTTTACTAGCCATCCTTGTTTCACCTGAGAGGGGGGTTATTGTACCGTACCCCGTTGGTATCGCAGCCGCGAATAGGGCGGCGTAGCCGAATTGCGATAAGGAGACGCCCTGGCCATTGATTAGGTTAAGGTTAAGGTTGAAGTGCGATAGGTATAGCAGTATTGCGCCAATGGCCACTAGAATACCAAGCTCAAGTGAACCAGCGAACACGGCATACCGGGCAGACGGCTTAATACCCAATATCGCCAACACGGCCTGGACTACAAGAAGCACCGTAAGCGTGTACGTGAAGTTTATGTGGAATAGGAACCAGGTAATCCCGGCAGCACCTATGGCGTAGGCGCTGCCGTATAGTATTGAGTAGAATAGGTACACAAAACCAGTCACAATACCCACTCTGTGGCTTATGAGGTGGTTAGCGTAGGTGTAGTACCCGCCTGTCTTGGTTATTCGCTGGGATAATTTATAGACCACAAGCCCATTGACGAGAACTATTAGTGTACCAATTAAAGCCGCTAAGGGTGCCAGTAACCCAGCGTATAATATCGTTGCTGTACCATACGTAGTTATGCTTAGGAATGGGGATTGACCACCCAGTGATGCGAAGAACACCTCCCTAAAGCTTAATACCCTCCTTAATCCACTGCTATTACTATACTGCCTGCGTTCATCACTTGGACTACTCCTCGTGGTAACCATCTTTAACAAAACCATGTGGAGTATGCCTTTATAAACCTTACTCATAATCATATTTATTTTCCTCAAAAACTCATTGATAATAATTAATAATGATTAAATATTATTTATTTACTATTACATATTTTATTTAAGAATTAATATCATTAAGCTGATAATTGCCTACTTCTATTCACCCCAATTACCCTAAACACAAGTACCAGTAATCCTAGGGCCATTAAAGAGACCCCAATAGCCAGGTACATCATGTTAACCTCAGTTAACTGCGGAGCCGAGAATGCGGCACTAGTGGATTGCCCCAGGGGTACTTGCTGTGTAGCTCCCATTGGGGTGTATTGAAGTGCTGTGAAGTTTATAGTGTATTGCGCTATTGGGCATGACCCCAACTCGTAGTAAAGTTGCCTTAGGAAGAGCGAGTAGGCTATTGACTCCTCATATAGTGACAACGCCTCTATCATGTAGCTTTGGCTTGACGCAGATGATGGGTTGCCCGCAAGGCTATTGTTATACTGCCTAAACCAGTAATTGCCGAATTGAATATACGCGCTTGATAGAACCGGAAGCCCATTGCACTGGGAAACCAAGGCTTCATTGTAAGTAGCAACATTCCTAACGACATTGAGTAGGTATAGGGATGCATTAGTACCGCCCACTAGGAACATCGCATGCATTATAGCGCTGGCCGATGCTATGGTGTCAAGGCTAACTGCAAGTGCCTTTAGGTACAGGCCGTTTTGGTAAAATTCCTGAGCCACATTGGTTTGGTTAATTAACTGATTAATAGTGCTTATGAAACCTATGCTTGTGGTTAACCCCTCGGCACTGGCTAAGGAGTATAGGTAGGTTACCGTGGTGTAGGCGTAAGACACGTATAATCCACTTAACTTAGCTAGGTAACTCCTGGGTATCGGATTACCACCATTAATGGCGTTAAGCACGTTAAACCAGTACTTAAGTGTAATCACTCTAGTGTATAATTGAGCCAAGTCGCTGGGCAGGTTAGCCATATTACCACTGTTAATGTCATTAATTGTCTCGTTCAGCAGCGTTTCAGCTGAGTATATCCTGTCATATATGCCAATCATTATGTCTAGGTTAGCGGTGGTGGGTTGAGTCTCATTAACCTCACCGGTCATTAAACCCAATTCAGCGGACATATTGGCCACAAGCGCCTTCGCGTACCCTAACGTCACGTTCTTGAATAAGTTTGTGTAGTAATCCATGAGCGCATTGTACAGTAGGCTGGCTGCAGTATAGTAGTCACCATTATTGGCGCTGCTCAGCGCAGCCTCGTAGTCAGCTTGGTTACCTAGTGCTGACTCATTGCCGTAGTTGACGTAAAGGATCTTGTAAAGGTACTCACTTATGGCTGATATGTTACTGATGACCTGTGGAGGTAGTTGAAGGGATAGGTTAAAGCTACGCCCAGTGAAGTATTGTATAGCCTGATACACTGTGGCCACGGGCACTACGTCAACGCCCAACTGCTTACCTAAATTCACAAGGTTAATGACCTGGCCACTTGATGTTACGTAGTTCTGCTGCCCATAGGGTATGAGTATCGTTGAGTAGCCTAATTGCGCCGCGGCCCTAATCTTATCAGGTATGCCACCCACAGGCCCTATTGTACCGTCAGGCATTATCATACCGGTCATGACCACGTGCGGGTTTAGGCTACTGTTAGTTATCAACGCGTACATCCCAACCGTCATGTAGCCGCTGGCGGATGGCCCACCCACCTCTATCGTGCTGGAGTTTACGTTGACTAGGAAGTTGTAGTTAGTTAGCGATTGCCCAGCCAGGGTTGTGGCGACAAATGCAGCTATTTGACTCGAGGATATGAAGGTACCCCCCTCACCTATTGGTAGTGGCATAGCCGAAACATACACGTTACCGCCCAGGTAGCTTGGCAGCCCCTTAACTGCTGTTATGGTTATGTTAATCACAGCGCCCTGGTTACCTGACACCGCTAGTGCGTGAATTGTAACGCTACTGGTGTATATTGACCCAGTACTCCATGCGTAGGCTACCATCGACACCGCTATAGCTAATACTACTGGGGTTATCCAATCAACCTTCATTAATGTTTCATAGGTCATCCCCTATATAAACATTTTTCAAAGTAACTACGCACCACTAGCCGCTCCCCTCGCCCATAGCTCAATGACACCGTCAGGTATTGATAAGTCACCCTCATAATAACGTTCTAGCCCACTACGCCTAATCACAACACCCGGCTCACCATCAACCACTCTACCTATCACTGAGGCATTCACACCTAGGTTCTTCAACCTACTGATTAACTCACTAGCCTTATCCTCACTAACACCTATTAGTAGTGAACCTGAGGATAAGACAGTTAATGGGTCTAGGTTGAAGAAGCTGAGTATCCTCCTGGTCACTGGTAGTATCGGAATGTCCTCCTCATTGACGATTATCCTCCTTCCTGAGGAGTAGGCCATTTCGACTAAGCCCTGTAAAACACCACCCTCAGTTGGGTCATGCATTGATGATGCGTAGTCGATGGCGCTTAAGGCCTCCTTAACCACAGACACCATTCTATAGAGGCCTTCAGCCTCCCTAAGCTCCTCCCTGCTCATTACCTTAATCAACCTATCCTTGAAGTCGCTGGCAAGTATCGAAGTTGCCTCAAGCGCCGCGTACTTAGTCATCACTATTACATCACCCACCCTTAAGCCACCGGTCCTCACATACCTATCCCCAACCCCAATGGCGGTCACCACGGCTATTGGCCTAGTTACCGCGTCTGACTTCTCCGTGTGGCCTCCTATCAACATTGCGTTTAACTCTGTTAAGGCATCGTTAACCTGGCTCATGATGCCGGCCACCTCACCCTCCCCTGACCCCATGGGCATTATTAATGTCAATAGGAACCACCTAGGCCTAATACCCCTGGTGGCGATATCATTAGCGGCCACGTGGATGGCTAACCAACCCAGTAGGTTACTTGAACCAGTGACTGGGTCTACGTGGGTTGCGAGATACTTCCCGTCAATCTTAACAACCGCTGCATCCTCCCCAACACCTGGCCCAACAACCACGTCGGCATCTCTAACGCCCAGTCTCCTAAGCACCACATCCCTAATGAACACGTTACTGAACTTAACCATGCTTGTTGAGCTGTATTTACGCATTTATTTAACTATCCTCACATAGGTATTAACTGCCCTCACCATGCATACGTTTTACTACCCCCAGCTCCTAAGGTTCATTGCTCAGTTGCGATAGGTTAAAATAGAACGTATAGGAGGATTAATTTATGGAACAGGCAAACCTTGACGACGCCATCAACGCCATTATTAAGGCTATGGGGCAGATGGACAGTAATGAACTAGGTATAACAATTCAGGAGGCTGTTCAATGCATCCTATGCACGCTATACGGAGTCTCCTCAAACGTGAAGCATAGCATACAGCCGGTTAATGGCCTCGGTGACCTCATAAGGGCCCTGAATGATCCATACGTTAGGAAGGGGTTAGGGTTAGTAATTGAGCTGCTGAGGAGTATGGGTAAGTGCCTTGATGCCGCTGAGAAGATTAAGAACCTTGGTGATGGGGCTTCATGCAACGTGGAGCTGCCCTGCCACATCATAGCCCACGGTGGTGGTAAAATTAACCTGACGTTAACCAGTGATGAAAAGGAGAAGGGAGCTGAGCATTAGGCCTAGTAGGGTTAAGCCCATTGCCAGTAGGCTCACGCCCCTGAAGCGCCTTAAATCCCCCCTAAGCACCTTAACCACTAGCATTATCAACAACGCATCAGTTGCCGCAACCAACGCGGAAAACACGACACTAAACCTGCCCAGCACCGGCACGGAGGACAACATTAGTGGTATTGATAATGCTACCGCGGCAAGCATTATGATGGAGCCTGCCTTATTAGCAACCCCTACGCCGTACCTGGTGGCTAAAGTAACCACCCTAACCTTTAAATCACCCTCGTAGTCAAGGGAACCCTTTACAATCTCCCTACCAAGGGTGGCTATCATTGTTGTTAGGAACAGTAGGCCTATGAAGTGTAGGGGCTGCTGGTTAATTACCTTGACTGATGCTAGGCCGTAGAGGTATGTTAAAGATGTGACCAGGGAGACCAAAACATTGTTAATCACCATCACCCGCTTGAGGGAGGCATTGTACAGGTAGCCCAGCGCCAAGGCCATCAGTAGGATGAGCAATGAGACAGGGTTGGCTAAGCCCATGACCACTGGTATTACCTGGGTCAGGGAAAGTAACAGTGATGCTAATGCAAACCACCAAGCCTCCCTGGGTGTCACAATCCCAGTGACCAGGGGTGCGCTTGGCCTGTTAACCCTATCCTCAGCTACATTATATATATCGTTGGTTACGAATAAGAAGACCTCAGCGAAGAATGATGAGAGCAGTAGTGTTAAGGCTACGTAGCCGTTACGCCCGCCTGATATGTAGTATGAGGATATGACCGTTATGGCGGTTAATAGGCCATGCTCCATCCTACCCAGTTTAATGAACCCAGTGACCTTACTCATCAGGCCGTGGCATTAAGTTCATTATTTAAGCATTAGCATGAGTTACCCATCCCTATGACTACGGTTTCGTCGGCGAGGGCTTTTAAGCACCCTAGGTGGCATTAGCCCGGTGCAACCCACTGACCCGATAGTGACCGGTTACATTAATGAACTCGTTAAGAGGGGGCTTAGGAATTACGTTGACCTGATAGTACCAGGCGACGACGTGTTTAGGATTGGGAGGGAACATGCGGAGGCAAGGAGTAGCTACGCCCAGCTCCTCGAGAGCCTCACCCAGTACGTGAAGCCTAGGATTAACGCTGATGTGGCTGAGCAGGTTGTTAAGGGTTACCTAGGCAACGTTAACGTTGACTACACTGACGTTGTTGCCAGGAGGATTGCGAAGTGGTACATTGATATACTCAGGCTATTCAACGTAGTTTCCTTCTCTGGATATCAACCGCCTTAAATTACCCATTGTGAAGTTTGATTCACTGATAAGCCTTTCAAGGTAGTTGAACCCCATGATTACTATGGAGTCCTTGATCCTGATGCCGTTATCCCCCGATATTATAACCACGGTGTTGAACCTCCTGTAGTAGGGGTCCCACATGGTTGGTTTACCCTGGATCCTAATCAAGTACCTACCGAAGCCGTAGACCTCAAGGTCGCTAATCCTCCTACCAGGTACTACTAGGTAGCCCATCCTCCTCAGCCAACTCCACAACGTGTACGCCACCTCCATCCCCTTTGACGGCTTGATTAACCTACCACTGACTAGGCTAGCTGAACCCATTGACCTCTTTAACGACTCAGCCGCTATAACCACCCTGTAGTACCTGGGCTCATTCATGTAATCTACCTTTACCTTAACGGCACCGTCCATATCATCACCAAGCGACATTACAATTGGCGTAATGCCCATGCTCCTAAGCCTACTAACCCTGTATAAATCCCTCCTACTGGCTTTATACCCTATTGAGATTACGGGCACGTAGAAGGCGCCTACGTTGATGGCTAAGTCAACTGGTTCACCGCGAAGTGTGGTTAAGGCGTAGCCGGTTAGCCCAATGTCCTCAAGGGCCTCCCTAAGCAGGAACGGTAGTATCTTCTCCACGCTCCCCCTACCCGGCATGTGTTGCCTTATATTGCTTGAGAGCCTGCTCATAATCTGCTCCCTGTACGATAAAACCAGGCGTTCAGCCAATTGCTCTGAGTAGCCGCTCTTCACGTAGTAGCCAAGCTCATCGACAATGTCATCTATAACGTCATCAGGGACGTCGTCAACCATAACCATCTTCTCCACGAGCATCCTAATCTTTAACCTAAGTTCCCTCATCACCGGTACTTAGCTTGCTAAGGCCGTGTGAGCTTTAAAACCGTTTTCCTAAAATTTAGCCAAGGACAATGTTGAGAACGGTTAACTTTAAGCCAAGGACAACTAGCACGTATACGTACTGGGATATTAATGATGAATCCATTAGGCTGAGGTACATGGATGATCAATGTAAGCCATTGTTTATTAAGAGCGGTGAATCATTGGTGAGGCTTTACGTGGAGTCAGAGGGGCATAGCTACAAGTTATGCTCCTCAGGTAAGGGTTGGGCACCAACCATAATCATTGACGGTATAGTAATGCACACGGTGTTGATGGATCCGTTGAGGTACAGCTTCAGTAAAATGAGGGGGGTGAGGTTAACCGGCACCGTATTAGACTGCTGCACAGGGCTTGGCTACACAGCCCTGGTTGCCCTTAAGAAGGGGGCTAGGAGGGTCATAACCATTGAGGCCGATGCCAACGTTATTGAACTAGCCAGTTACAACCCATGGAGCGTGCACCTAGCCGACCCAAGGATTGAACTCATGCTTGGCGACGTCTATGAACTATCCACGTGGGTTAGGGACTTAGTCTTCAACGTCATAATTCATGACCCACCGAGGCCCACTAAGAGGTTCACTAACCTATATTCAGGGGAATTGTATAGGGCATACAATAGGATGCTTAAGAGGGGAGGGCTACTATTCCACTATATCCCGAGGACTGGGAGTAGGTATAGGGGGCGGGATGTGAGGCGGGGTGTTATTGATAGGTTGAGGGATTCAGGGTTCGTGATAATTGGCCAGAATGATTATGGTGTGCTGGCTAGGAAGATTTAGCCGGCAATGTTAAGTATATCGATCTCAATGGGCACTGCACCAAGGCCTAGGACGCCCGGTATCGACGGTTCAGTCCCCTCGCCATTTATAAACCTCCTAACGCTGAACCCACCCTGTGAATCAACGATAAGCTCCACCACGCCACCCGACACAGGCCTAACCCTCAACCTGTAAACCAACCTAACCCTCCTCTCCCTACCTACTAACTGGGTCACCTGCCTATTCGTGAAGTAATCCTCAAGGCTTTTGAACTGTTCCTCACTAGCGCTACCCTGCAGTTTAACAAGGACCCTGTAAATCCTCCTCAATTCACCAGCCCTGGACTTAATCTCCCTAACCCTCGACTTATTAGCCAGCTTAATGTCAAACAACTGAACACCATTCAACACGCCACCCATCGCAGGTATCCGCCTGTTCAGGGGTCTATCAACCTCAATGACCATGGGCCTCCCTGACCCAAGAACCCTAACCTCAGGCCCCTCTACGCCGGCTACGTGAATCACCGTGCTGGCTGGTTTTAACTGACTCATGAACTCGCTTACCACTCTGGCCAATGAATTACCACCAACTTGAGGTATCCCCCTTAGCAACTTCCTGTAACGTGCCTCCACGTAAATGGGCATCACCTCCACGCTAACTGAACCATCCATGGCATTGACCTTAACTATAACATCTGGGTTAGACCTACTGTACTGCCTACCTAGTTCAGTAACTAGTGCCTTACCTATGATCCTGTTCAGCTCCCTCTTAATCGATTCACTACTGGTTATTCCCAGCTCAGTGGAGACCTTAACCTCGTTGTCTATTATAGCCCTACTCACCGTTGAACCCACCTGGAGGCTGCTGAACTCAATGCCGCTGGTGTTAATAAGTTCCTTAACCTTGGCGACTATGGCGCCTAGGTTTATCCTATCAAATAGGCCACCGCAGATGAAGCACACCTGAGGCTTAATGTCCCTACCAATCCTCCTGAGGAACATTAGGCTCTCCCTATGCCCGCTTCTGGCTAATGCGAGAAGCAATGCCTCATCGTACGTGCCTGAGGAGGAGTTAAGGGCCTCCATGAAGAGCACGTTCTTTATGGACCTACCTCTCTCCTCATTACTCATCATGAACCCCCTTGAGGCGAATAACCTACCTAGGCAGTGGTCGCACAGCGGGTACTTCAATAAGGCTTGCCTAGCCTTCTCAATAACCATGCTCATGATTAATTACCCTAATAGCCAGCTAAGATTATAAGCATTCCTAAGGCACGTATTTAAAGGGCCGTTAACAGTGAACCCAATGAATGTATGAACCGTTCACCAGGCTATGCAGCCTCATTAAGTGCCCGGAGGGGTACGTGGACAGGATCCTTAACCAGCTTAGGGAATTGGGAGTCGTTGAACTCCTCAGTGAGGGTGACTTGGAGTTCCTGGGTAAGTTAAGGCTGCTGGGTAAGGGGCGGAGTAGCTTCGTGTTTAAGTGCAGGGTTAACAACCCTGAGGGTTATTACGCATGCAAGGTTAGGAGGCATGACTCAACAAGGCAAAGCCTAGGTAACGAGGCGCTTAACCTCAAGTTGGCTAATGGGGTTAGTGTGGGCCCACTACTGATTAGATACACCAACGACGTGTTGGTAATGGAGTACGCCAGGGGGGTGAGACTTGACGCCTACCTAAGCAGCGCCAGTGATCAGGGGATTAGGGCTGTTGTTAGGGAGCTGCTGGTTCAAGGCTTTAAACTGGACTCAATAGGCCTCGTACATAGTGAATTAACCAGGCCTCATAGGCATGTGATAGTAGGTGACAGAGTCTACATAATCGACTTTGAAAGCGCAAGTAGGGCCACCAGGTCAGTTACAAACGTTACCCAGCTTGTTAACGCCCTAATCTTAAGTGGGGGGAGCACGCAACGTAGAATTAGGGAGATCCTTAACTTAACAGATGCAGATGGATTAATAAGGCTACTTAGGGTATATAAGGATGATGTAAGCCGTGAATCATTAAACGCAATACTAAGGTTCCTGGGCCTAGCGGAGTTATCGTAATGTAATGGATACTTAACTCTATTTAACCTCGGTGTAGTGAGTCGAACGTTGCAAAGCCATTTCCCTTTGCTAAAATCTCTTAATTGAAGTCGCTAAGCCAGCTGTTAAAATGACACCATCCTAGAAAACCTTATTAACATTCTAAGCTGACTAAATTTAATGCAGGAGGAGTGCTCATTCATAGGTATAAGGGTTGTGTCTGGGCAGGAGTATAACGTCGCAGCGATAATTAGGACTAGGCTCGAGCTTATGGATAAGGATAAGAAGAAGTACTATAATGTGGCGTCAATAGTAGTCCCACCTAACGTCCAGGGGCAAGTCTACTTAGAGACGCAACACTCATACGTGGCCGTTGACCTATCGGCAGGTATTAAGCAGTACAGGGGGTTAATGATGGGTAAGACCCCGTTAAGCGAGTTGATGAAGATGATTAAGAGGGAGATTAAGGTTCAGGTTAATGATGTTGTTGAAATTATAACGGAACCCTTCAGGGGGTTTAAGGCGAGGGTTGTTGATGTTGATGAGAGGAATAACACCGTTAAGCTACTCCTATTCGACACAGCAACCAACATACCAGTCACCCTACCCATCAAGTCCATTAGGGTTATTGAGGAGAAGAAGCAGTGAATCAAATAGTTAAATTAGCCTTAATAACCCTTAGTGCATTCTCGAACATTAAGCCGCGGATCTCATCATCGCTTAAACCAGCCTTCATCAAACCCTCAATTAATCTGCCAATGCGGCTAACATCCTCAAGGCCCATGGGTGTACTCCCAATACCCAGGTAGTCGGTTCCTAGGGCTAGGATTCTTAACCCAAAGCTGTCTCGTATGTGAATGATGTGCTTTATCAATGAGTCTATCGTTGGTTCTTTACCTATGGTTTCAGGTATCATAGTTACGCCTATCACGCCACCGTTACTGTTGAGTAAACTAAGCACCTCATCATCAACGTTCCTAGGATGATCATAAACAGCCCTTGAGTTGGCGTGGCTGATTACAACGGGCTTCCTCGACACAGACAGTACGTCAATCATAGTTCTCCTGCTTGCGTGGGCCAAGTCAACGATAACCCCAAGCCTATTAGCCAGCTTAACCAATTCCTCCCCATTACCTGTTAAGCCATAGTCTCTTTTGGTGAAGCATGAAGCACCATACCTGTTATCAAGATTCCAGGTTATGCCCATTGATCTTACGCCAAGCCTGTGAAAGAGCAGTAGGTCGTATGGGTCTTCTAGGGCGTCGGCACCCTCCATTGATATTAATAACCCAATCTTACCATTACTAAGGGCGTTTTCAACATCCTTAATACTGTTGATTAGCATTAATGAGTCGCTGAACCTGTCGGTGAGTCTATAGTATGTTTTAATCATCTCAAGCGCAATATCTTTAGCTGAGTAGGATGAGTATGCGTGGATTGTTGATTTACCCTGCTCAGGGCTGTAGGTGGTCATTATTGGGAAGACGGAGGCGAAGACAACCTTAACGTTACCCCTCTTAAGCTTTGGAATATCGGATTGCCTACCCTCAACATCAACGTCAAAGTCCATTGCCCCGGATTTAAACATCAAGTGATACGCCACATCCTCATGAAGATCAATAACTGGGTACATTACCCACCAGCCGCCTCAAAGTATTTAAGCCTTAACCTTTAGCCTAAGCGTAATGCGCATCAATGGTTAGCGCGGTTAGTGCCCTTAATTAACCTAGCCCTGAGGCTATTAACCAGTTTCTCATCAGCCTTTTGAAGGGCTAGTGTAAGTAGCTTGGATGCGTTAAGTGCATCACTTATCTTAAGAACCTCCACGGGTGAGTGAACGTACCTGGTTGGTATTGAGATTGTCGTTGCCGGTATTCCATCCCTCCTAAACGCTATGCCCAAGGCATCCGTTGTCCCACCTATTAATACCTCCAACTGGTAAGGTATGTTATTAGCCTTAGCTATGTCTATTAAGTAACTCGTTAAGGCTGGGTGTGCTATGAATAGGCCACCCCTCCCACCATCCATGATCTTTATCGCTGGGCCTGCCCCAAGCTTAGTCACACTTTCCCTCTCAGGTACGCCAGGCACGTCGGCAGCTATCGTGGTGTCTAGGGCTATGGCGAAGTCTGGGTAAATTCTCTCAGCTGCAACCTGGGCACCCCTTAAGCCAACCTCCTCCTGAACCGTGGCAACGGCGTAGACAGTAGCCTCACTCTCCCTTAATTGCCTAAGGGACCACAACATGACCGCTAGGCCAACCCTATCATCAAATGCCTTGCCTGTGACCGCATCGCTATTAAGCGTGTTGAATTCCCTATCAAGCACTGCAACTGAACCTACCCTTACCCCAAGCTTCTCAACCTCGCCTAAATCACCAGCGCCAATATCAATGAACAAGTCCTTCATCTCAGGGGCCTCCCGCTCCTTACCTGGTGGTGTCACGTGGGGAGGTCTACTGCCGATTACACCCTTAATTACCTTACCGTCCTGTGTCTTAATCCTAACCCTCTGCCCGATAAGCGTCACCTCGTTCCAGCCACCAATCCCCCTGAACCTTAAGAAGCCGTTTTTATCTATGCTGTCTATGAGCAGCCCTATTTCATCCATGTGTGCGGCCACCATGGCCTTAAGATCCCTCCTGCCACCGTACTTAACACCAATGACGTTACCCCACTTATCAACCTCAAGTTCATCCACGTACGGCTCCATCTCCTTTATAACTAACTCCCTAACCTCATCTTCAAAACCCGATGGGCCAAAGGCCTCCGATAGGGATTTAAGCAACGTTACGAACTCCTCATTCACCATAATGCTAAGGTAATCCACCTGGCTTTTAAAGCTCACCCTGACAAATATTGCTTAATGCTGGGCAATACCCTCAATACGCGGAATGAGCAGTCATGATAATTGTTAGGGTAATCTTGGTTATTGCCATATTTTATCGATCAAATATAGGCTAAGTATATTATTGGGAAATTCTATATAATTGTAATTATAAAATATAACTTAGTAATCCCACTAATGTTTAGTTTCACCCATTTCACCATGTTGAGTTATAAGGCCCTGTGTACTATTAACTAAGTATGATTAATCCCCTGATACTCACCGGGCTACTGGCTGGACTTGTAGGTATAGTGGTAGCTGTATTCATCTACTGGTGGATAGATAGACAACCCCTTGGTGATGAGAACATGGTTAGGGTATGGAGTGCTATACGGGAGGGTGCCACTGCCTACATGCGGAGGCAGATGAGGACAATAATACTTTTCTCACTTACAATATCCATAATAGTTGCCCTCAGTGTTTATGCAGGTTACAGTGTAAGGGTTTTACCAGCCTACCCTGAACTACGTGGTGAGGTTATCCTTGAATCGGTATTGATAGGTGCGTCGGTGATGCTTGGTAGCTTGGCTTCATTAGCGGCAGCCTTCCTAAGCATGGATGCGTCAACTAGGGCCAATGTTAGGACTACCGAGGCTGCTAAGAGGGGGACTTGGCATGCCTTAAAGGTTGCTATACTTGGTGGTAGTGTTTTGGGCTTCTCAGTACCATCAATAAGCGTATTCTCACTGGCACTACTCTTCATAGTTTACTCATTCATTGTCGGTGAGGCGGCGACACCATTCAACCTAAGGGTTATCCTAGACAGCTTAGCTGGTTTCGCCTTTGGCGCCAGTTTATCGGCACTCTTCGCCCAAATAGGCGGTGGGATATACACTAAGGCTGCTGATGTTGGCGCTGACCTAGTTGGTAAGGTTGAGGCTGGTATACCTGAGGATGACCCAAGGAACCCAGCTGTAATAGCAGACCAGGTTGGTGATAATGTTGGTGACTGCGCCGGTAGAGGTGCCGACATATTCGAGTCCGTTACCGCCGAGATGCTTGGAACAATGATAGTTGGTTGGACAGTCTACTTCTTCCTAGTTGAGGCTGGTTACCCAACCATTGATGCCTTAGCCTTCATCTTCCTACCATTCTTAACAGGGGCAGTCAGGGTAGTTGCAACCATACCAGGTGTTGTGGTGTCGGCTTACCAAAGGAGTTTCAGGGATCCGTTTGAACCTTTGAGGAACGGTGTGATGGCATCGGCGGTGACGGCTATTTTAGGGTTCTTCCTTGCCTTTTACCTACTCATGCCTAAGGTGTGGGTCTACTTCTTCACAGCATCATTAGCCGGCATATTAGCTGCAATAGTGATTGTACTGGTAACTAATTACTACACGGGTAGGGAAGCTAAACCGGTGGTTGAGATAGCTGAGGCATCCAGGGTTAGCCCAGCCTTAACAATACTTCAAGGCTTAACAACAGGGATGAATGCGACCTTCATACCAATAGTGGTTATTGCTGTGACTCTACTGGCAGCATTCGTACTGGGTATGAGCGCGCCGTTGCCTGTCGTTGCGAATAGTTACACTATTGGGAATATACCCATCGCTAAGTTCATATATGGTATATATGGTACGGCCGCAGCTACCTTAGGTATGTTATCGCTGGCGGGCATAATAATGACGCTTGATGGCGCTGGCCCAATAACGGACAACGCCAGTGGTATTGCTGAGATGAGTGAATTAAGTAGTGAAGTTAGGGGGAGGCTTGACCCACTTGATTCAATAGGCAATGTCACTAAGGCACTCACTAAGGGTTATGCCATGGGTTCAGCCGCCTTAGCATCACTACTCCTATTTCAAGCCTTTATTCAGGATTACGTAGCTAGGAATCCAGCCGTGTTGCAGGTTAATGCTGCTGATGTATCGCTGAGTTTCAGCAACTTAATGGCGGTTATGGATTACCTACTGAATCACCTAATGATAATGAGGGCTGACATACTGATAAGCATACTAATTGGCGCAATGTTACCATTCCTATTCAGCTCGCTGGCCCTTAGGGCAGTCACTAAGGCAGCCTGGTACATGGTTGAGGAGGTTAGGAGGCAATTCAGGGAGAGGCCAGGAATACTGAAGGGTATTGAGAAACCTGACTACTACAGGGCCGTTGACATAAGTACACAATTCGCATTAAGGAACATGATAACACCCACATTATCAATAATACTAACACCCCTGATAATAGGCCTACTCTTCGGCGGGCCTGCGGTTGGTGCCTTAGTAATTGGCGCCACGGCAAGTGGAATAGTACTAGCGATAACGATGATGTGGGGTGGCGCCGCCTGGGATAACGCCAAGAAGTACATTGAGGCTGGTCATCTGGGTGGTAAGGGTTCACCAGCCCATGCAGCAGCTGTAATAGGCGACACCGTTGGTGATCCACTAAAGGACACAGCAGGCCCATCACTCCACATAGTCATTAAGCTGCTCAACACTATATCGCTAGTATTCATACCAATATACATGCTTTGGCTTCTGCAGGGCGTATTTCCATGAAACACGTTGATTAGAAAGAACAATTAGATGCGCTTTTACTAAAAATCTCACTCGTCTCTAGGATTTACCCCCTGCACACACCCACACCACCTACTCGCCGAGGGAAACCCTCGGCTTTCAATGGTGTGAGCGCGTGTAGGTTTGGGCTCCTAACTATGTGAGACAGCCTTGTATTAATATAACTTACTTTTATTTAAAATTGAAATACTAGAAGAAATATAATATCTATCACTGGGTGTATTATGCATTAGGGATGGGGGAGTTAACCCCCATCCCCCGTGTGGGTGTGTGCAGGGGTTGTTAGTGATTAGCTATTTGGGAATTTAATACTATCAGTTATTCTGAAGGGGACCTTTCCTTGATGGTTTAGCGACGAAGACACCATACCTAATGACTCGGTGAGTGTAACTTAGTGGCTTCTGGAAAAATCCCTGGTTTTTAAGGCTTAAATATAAGGGATCTAATATTTAAGAAATATTATTTTATTAAAGTTTTACCAAGTTACCATAACCTATATAGAGTAATATTTAAATTTACTCATCACTACTGAGTTTTCATGGGTAATGTCAAGATAGGGGTTAACGCGTGGAGTTACCCATCCGGCATGAACCTTCCTGAAATGTTCAGCCACGCCAAGAGGGTTGGCTATGAACTGATTGAACCTGTGGTTGATGAGCAAGACTTAAACATGCTTAATTCACCGGACTTCTCAAGGAGGTGGGGTGAGGTAAGGGACTTGGCTCAAAGCGCTGGATTAGGTATCTACACAGTTGCCACTGGCCTTTACTGGAGGTTTAACATGATTCTTAGTGACCAGTTTGAAAGGGCTGCTAAGGTCCTTGAGGCTGAGGCCAAGGCGGCTAACATAGTGGGGGCCAAGGTTCTCCTAGTGGTTCCAGGGGTTGCCGTCCCTGAGTTGAGTTACGAGGAGCATATTGAGCGTGCTAAGGATGCTTTGGCTAAGTTGAGTAAGGTGGCTGAGGATTACGGCGTGGTTATAGGTGTTGAGAATGTTTGGAATAGGATATTCGCCAGCCCCCTGGATATGAAGAGGCTGCTTGATGAACTGGATCCAAAAGTGGTTGGGGCTTACGTGGATGTGGGCAACACCCTCCCCCATAGCCTACCCGAGCACTGGATAATGACGCTTAAGGGTAGGATAGTGGCAATGCACGCTAAGGACTTCCTCGCAGAGCCGGGTAGATGCACATTCGGCATACCACTAACGGGTAGCGTTAATTGGAGGAGCATCAAGAGGCTCCTCGATGAGGTGGGTTACAGTGGCTCATTAACTGCCGAGGTTCCACCATACCCAGGTGACCCATTTAAGGCTGCTGAGGATGCTGCATCATCGCTTAGGCAGATATTCAAGTGATGGGCAATGGTAAGTGTTGGCTTAATTGGAGTCGGTGGGATGGGTAGTACTCACTTTAAAATCCTGAAGGACCTCGGTATTAAGGTTACTGCTATTTCCGACGTGGATGAGTCTAGGTTAGCTGAGTACTCAAAGATGAGCATTAAGATGTTTAAGGACTACACCAAGATGCTTGATGAGGGTGGGTTTGACGGCGTAATCATAGCGACCCCACCGAACCTGCACACTGAACAGACTGTTTACGCACTCAGGAGGGGTTACTACGTGTTCCTTGAGAAGCCCATGGCCAGTGACCTTGAGGGGGCTAGGCGAATATATGATGAAGCCAGGGGTAAGGGTAGGTTAATGATTGGCTTCACCCTTAGGTTCCATAAACTATACATCATGGTCAAGGACCTATTGGATTCCAGGCTAGGTAAACCAGTGGTTATGTGGCACATAGCACTGGGTACAATGCCCAAGACTGGTTGGCTTAGGGATAAGGGGGTTAGCGGCGGAATACTCAATGAACATGGGGTTCACGTGCTTTACCAATATTACTGGTACGCCGGCAGGGTTAGGGAGGTTTACGCTGATGCTGTGACCATAACCAGTGGCATAACCGTGGAGGATAATGTGACCGTATTCATGAAGCATGAGAATGGCGCAACATCAATCTTCCACCTAAGCTGGAGCGGCGGCCATAATTGGAGGAGGTGGGGGTTAACGGCTGAGAGGGGTAGGGTAACCGTGGATGGCTATGTTGACGGTGACTACATGGTATCGGACCTGAATGGTAACGTGATTGAGAAGGGTAACTTCAACGAATCAATAATACACGCCTACGTAGATGAGGTTAGGCACTTCATTAATTGCATCGAAAATAACGAGAGACCGATAATTAACGAGGAGGATGGTTACCACGTGCAGCAGATAGTCGATGCCGCATATAGGTCAGCGCTTACGCGGAGCAAGGTAACTATATAGCAGTATGGCAATAACCTACCCTAGTAACCAGTGACTATAAAACGCTGAAGCTGTTAGCTCCTAATTAAGCTTAAAAAAGCCCAATCCTAAGGCCCCTAATGCCCGAGAAGGTTAAGTTAAGGGACCTTAGGAATATGAGTAGGGAGGACAGGTTAAGGCTGCTGAGTGACTTGAGGAGTGAGTTGATAAAGTTGGAAACCCAAAGGGGGAGGGGGGTTGTTGATAATCCAGGTAGGATGAGGTATGTTAAGAGGTTAATTGCTAGAATACTAACTATTGAGCATGATGACGAGTTGAGGGAACTTGCAGGTAGGATTAATGAACTCCGCAGCAAGGGCTTAACATACGATAAAGTCTCAATGCAGCTGGGTATTAAGAAGAGTATGGTTAAGAGGATTCTTAAGACGGTTAAGGCTAAGGCCGAGGGTGGTTCAAGCAAACCCGCCCAGTAATAAATATAAATACGTATCACTTTATTCCATCAGGTGAACTATATATCACAAGGGTTACCGAGATTTTCGAGCTTAGTAAGGATGCCTTGAGGCTAATAAGGGAGGCACAGGCTAGGGGTCTCATACACAGGACACCCCTCTATAAATCCGACACGCTGAGCCAAGTTACCAATGCCAATGTTTACCTTAAGCTGGAGGCTCTGCAGAAGACTGGGTCATTTAAGGTTAGGGGTGCTTATAATGCAATAACGCATTACATCAACGACGGGGTGAGCCATGTTGTAACCGCATCAGCCGGTAATCACGCGCAGGGTGTAGCCTACGTGGCCAGGATATATGGCTTAAGGGCCACCATAGTCATGCCTAAGTACACGCCGTGGATTAAAATTAGCAGTACGAGGAAGTACGGCGCCGAGGTTATCCTGGAGGGTCAATCGTACTATGAGGCTGAGAAACATGCCCTTGAGATAGCTAAGGAGTTCAACGCCAAGATGATACACGCATACGATGACCCATTCGTAATAGCCGGCCAGGGCACCATAGGTTGGGAAATCCTTGAGGATCTTAACCAAGTCGACTACGTTATAGTACCTGTGGGTGGTGGTGGGTTAATTTCAGGCATAGCCTCGGTCATTAAATCAATTAGCCCAGGTACTAAGGTTATTGGTGTCCAGAGTGATGCAACCCCCTCAGCCTACCTGTCCCTTAGGCAGGGTAGGGTGGTTATGGTAGAGAACACGGACACTATCGCAGATGGTATAGCCGTCAAGAGGATTGGTGATGTAACCTTTGAAATCATGAGGAATACGCTGGATGATGTAGTACTGGTTAGTGACCAAGACATAGTGAATGCAATATTAATGTTGGCCGAGTCGGCTAAGGTGATTGCAGAGGGGGCTGGGGCTGTTGCAGTAGCCGCCTTGATAAGCGGTAAGGTTAACGTTAATGGTAATGTTGTTGCCGTGGTTAGTGGAGGTAATATCGACGTAACCATGCTCGCCAAGGTGCTTTACAAGGGGCTTGTCCAGATGGGTAGGTTAATTATGCTTAAGGGGCTTGTGCCAGATAGGCCAGGCATGTTGGCTCAGGTTACTGGCGTTTTAGGTAAGATGGGGGTTAACATCGTTGAGATTAGGCATGAGAGGTATAACCCAATGGTGAAGCCAAACTACACCGAGGTTGATATAGTGGTTGAGACACCACCTGAGGAGGGGGCTATTGATAAGGTTCTCGGTGAATTAGGTAAGATGGGGTTTAACTTTAAGGTTGAGGTTCCTTGAGGTTTGAAAATACGTTTAATTAAAAATGATTTTTATAGGTGAAGTAACGCAGGTATTACGAATATGGCTAACATTAGGTTAATGAACACTACTATGGTTATTACAACGTATAGCCAATCCCTCTCCATGGCGAATGAGGCAATGCCCAAGGCAACCCTAAGCACGGGGGTTGCTATGAGAACCATTAAACCCAGTATTATGAAGGATAACCCATCCGCCTGGCTCAAGCCCCTTAAGGCCGTTATGGGCGGTATTACTGTCGTGTTAACCCTAGATCTAATGCTCATTATGCTGTAATCGCTGTAGCCTAAACCCCTACCCTCGATGATTAATAAAGTTCCTCCAATTATCATTAACACTATACTCACTACAACGCCGATTCTTAGTGCTAGCCCTATTACGTAATCCATGTCCCACCTAACCATGCACACCACCCCTTCGTACAACCACTTCCCTAGCCTTTAACCCATACCTGTAATACAGCACCACCATGACGATAACCGTGAATATTAGGCTTAGCGTGTACTGGGTGGCTATGGGTACTACTAACATGCGATTTAGGTATAGGCCCCTTAGGAGCATTTCCATGCCCAGGAAGGCTAGTATTGCTAGGAATATCCACCTAATCTGCCTATTAGTAATCCTGATTAGTATCTTAGTTCCAGCCATTGCACCTATTAATACGCCTATTGCCGTGGCTGAGGCTATGAAGGGTTGTATGTAGCCTAGGTACCAGTATATGCTACTCCCGGTTGCTGCTGTTACTCCTATCATGAAGTTGCTTGTTGTTGTGCTTACCTTCATTGGTAGGTTCATTGCCCAATCCATACCAAGAACCTTAAGAGCACCACTACCAATACCAAGCAAACCACTAATAAAACCAGCAAAAAACATAATCAACTCACCCAACCACCAACGAACACCCCAATACTTAACCTCCATCTTCAATGCATCATCGTAGTAGCTACCCTGCAGTTTAAAGACCCTGGTGGTCCAGTCAGGTGGCTTAGGGTCAGGGATCTCGTACTTACCCCTCTGGGCTGTCGGTATTATGGACAGCAGTATCACTATACCGAACACCACGTAGACTATCCACTCCAGGTTATGGGAGTAGATGTAGGCCACCGTTAATGACCCAACTATTGAACCTGTGGTTGTGGCTATCTCAAGCCCCATGCCTATCCTAATGTTAGTTATCCTATCCCTAATGTAAGCGCTGGCTGCCCCGCTGGACGTAGATATTGTCGATATTAATGCAGCACCAGCGGCGTATGCTATGGGTATCCCGAGAAATAGGGTAAGTACAGGAACCAGTACAGTACCACCACCTAAGCCAGTTAGTGACCCCAGTAGACCAGCAAATATACTAGCCACCAATATCTCAACGAATATCAGCAGCCTTATGGCTAGGCTCAACATACCTAAAAACAGACTGAGTAGGGTTTATAAAACAAACCCATTTAAGGTAATTATTAATAGTTATAATGCATGCTGCAGCTATTGAAATATTTCTTTTTCTATAAATAGAATATTATATATGCCGTATTTCACATGATTCATACTAATATTTATCGGATGCATATTTATTAATTCGCTAAGAGTTATTCTCAATCGAGTTAAATAATCCCACCAGCGATTTTGACGGCTATTAAACTGCGTACTTAATTATTAACCTGCATTAATACTAATTATACCTAAGGCTGACACAATCAACATCACCATTATCATGAGAGTTATTGATACGTAGATTGGGTCTTTTCTTAACATGTATATTATGCATGATAGAGCCAGCCCTATTGTTGTGGATACTCCAAACAGTGTCATGCCGATGGATTCAATAGTCCCCAGGGCAGATGTAACTGCACCTGAGTAGCAGTGTTTCAATTCGCTTGGTGGGTCACCACTAAGTAGGCCGCCTATAGTGCAATATGCTGCATCACTATGTCTTAACATTATTAATATGCAACTTACCGCTAGTATCACTACGCTAATTATCGCTAATAGGAAAACTATGTTACCGTACATCTTCGCCTCCTGCCCAGTTTCACTGGTAATAACCTTACTAAGGCTCATCACAACCACCCCATTAATATTGATAATGACTGCTGGAGGAGTCTTAAACCAGCTATTATCATAACTATTACTACTAGAATTTTTAAATAGCTGGTCTTAATCTTAGGCATTATTCTTGACCCTACACGTGCACCAATCACAATGCCCAGTAGGCATGGTACAGCGAAGAGCGGTATAAAAGCTCCATTATTAATATACACCCACATAGCCGCACTATCACCAATACCTATTAGAACTAGGCTCGATGCCGCTGCCACCTTTAATGGAAGCTGCATTAGCATGCTGTATATGGGTACTATCGCCCATCCGGCACCTAAACCAAACATACCTGAGATAAGGCCCACACCCATTAGGCTTAGTAGGCCCCACTGCAGGTTACCTACATTATACTTAACAATAGTGTTCAGCGAGTAATCACTGTATGTTGAATTGAGTTTAAGCAGCCCAGCTAATTTATCCCCCTTAACTGTATAGCTTAGGTTGCCGGCTCCGCTACCCCTTAACATGAACAAAACAGCTATGGATAGAACTAAAACACCTAAGCTGAACCTTATTACAGCCTTACCTAATGAGCCAAGGACTCCTATGCGTAACCCTAGTAATGACCCTATTATTGCGAATAGCGTATAGGGTACTGATGATACCAGAACTAACCTGAAGTTAGCTAAATTACTGCCCAGATATTGCCTTGAACTCACCAGTGAACTCATTGTAGCTATAGCCAACCCAGTGCTTCTAATAATATCCATGTTAATCGGCGTGAAGGCCATCATTATTGGAGTAAATAAAACCGCACCACCAACACCGGTTAACGCAGCCACAATACCGATTACCACGCATATGCATGCTAGTGATGTAAAGAAGATTACTTGCGATGATAAAAATCCTCCCCCGACTACGGCGAATATTAACATGCCTAGTGTCATATAGCTCACTACCCATATTAACATTATCTTGAAAATTTTACCTTTAATAACTTCATAATTAGCCTTAACATTAAGGGCCTTTAAAAGCTCATTGATATTCCAATGTGATTTCCCACATCTTATATATGACAAGTTACATTAACGTTTACGCAGCCAAAATTGCAGGTAATGCTACAACCGCTAACATGAGGTTTACAATAACTATTAGCGAGAAAGCCATGTACAACACATCACGTTCAAGTGCAAACCTGACGGTGTTAAGTATTATCATTGTTACGGGTATCGCTATGAGCGTGATTAGGCCCAGCAGCATTACGCATAGTCCATCTAGTCTCACTGCGCCATCAATAACTGTTAATAATCCAATCAGTGATGTGTTGATTTGGCTGGATGGATCCATTACCATGCCTAACGTGTAGCCTAAACCACGCCCCTTAATGACCATTAACATGAGACCCATGATCATTAAGGTAACGCTGACCAATACGCCATACCTAAGTAGGCTACTGGTTATGTTTATGAACCTCTCCTCAATACGGCTTACGCCACTGGGTTGCGTGCGATATAGTATTACTGTCTCATCTGTGGTCTCACTAAGCCTGTGTGAAATCATTAAGTAAAGGACGCTGATTATTACGGCTGCAAACACTGCAGATATTACATTCCTCTCCAGGGATGTCAATGGCATTAGGTGCTCTTTACTTAACCCCCTGAGTACCATCCTTAACCCGAAGTACGCAAGTATGGTTACGAAAATCCACCTAATCTGCCTATTAGTAATCCTAACCAGTAGCCTGGTGCCCATCATTGAACCAGCCAGTACACCCACCGCAGCGGCCACTGCTATGAAGGGTTGTATGTAGCCTAGGTACCAGTATATGCTACTCCCGGTTGCTGCTGTTACTCCTATCATGAAGTTGCTTGTTGTTGTGCTTACCTTCATTGGTAGGTTCATTGCCCAATCCATACCAAGAACCTTAAGAGCACCACTACCAATACCAAGCAAACCACTAATAAAACCAGCAAAAAACATAATCAACTCACCCAACCACCAACGAACACCCCAATACCTATACCACACTTTAAGTGCTGGGTCATAGCAAACCCCATAAAGCCTAAGCCGCTTGGTGGTCCAGTCAGGCTTATGTAATGGTGGCAGTTCGCATGTACTTCTTTGAATTGTTGGGATTATAGATAGTAGCAGCACAACGCCGAACATTGTGTATATGATCCATGTTAGGCCATGTTCATAAACGTAGTTAGCCGTTAAAGAACCAATTATCGCTCCACCTGTCGTTGCTGTGACTAGGCTTATCCCAATTCTATCATTTGCCAGTCTCCTCTTAACGTATACGCTTGCTGAACCAGCTGAGGTGGCTATGGTTGATATTAGGGCTGAACCTGAGGCATACATCATGGGTATGTTGAGGAATAGCGTAAGCACAGGGGTAAGGACAACCCCACCACCCAAACCTGCCAATGAACCAAGTATACCAGCAAATACACCAGCTATCATTATCTCGGTGAACCTTAATAGTGCAATTACACCAAAAATCATTAATGACCGCTATTTTATCCATATTTAAAGTATTCTTTCACAATGTAAGATAAATATGATAAGTTAAATATTAACATAAACTAAAAGCTATATATTTCACATTCATAAGTCAACATTTAATTCTCATTGCAGCGATAATTCATTATACCTACAGGTAAAGTTATATGTATCTTAGTATTATGTAAAGCTTCGCCGTTCCCCTTAAGATACGTTATTAAGCCTATCTAATCTAGTGTTCATGAATCATAAGATGCCTGCCGTACTACCTCTCATATTCTATGAATAGGTAGTTGGATTCCCTACCAAAGTCTATAATCTTCCCACCTAATAGTGGGATTGCCCTTTTAATCATTATGAAGCATGTGTATTCATCTAGAAGCACCCTATACCTCCTGTTGGGTTGACATGTCTGGTAGATGGTTAGGAACTTTTTGAGTGAATCACATCCAAGCCCCCTAAGGTCAATATGCTCAGGCTTACTTTCCTGCTTACTCGCCTTAGATTCAAGAATCCTCTTAATTATCCTCCTCTTTAGCTCATCTACTTCGTCACTCATTGGTTTATGAATTGCCGGTTGAGTTTTAGGCTTATTGATCAGTGCATTATATGCATTTTAGGCGAAGGGTGATATGAAGTCTTCAACCTTAGGCAGTTCCTTGGGCAGCCCCTTCTTCTCCCTTATCGACAATATTAGACTCTCGCGGAGACTCTCAGGTACTGGTGCCCAGCGTGAGAATTGTAGGCTCCAGAAGACCTTACCGGTTGTGGCGCTCCTAAGCTCATCACTAATGTTGAATGACTCTATTACGGGTATCTCACCCTTAATGACCACCTCCATGGCTTCAGTCTGGGTGACGTCAATGACCCTACCCCTATGCCTAGTTATCACACTTGTGACAGGGCCCATGTTGTCAACGGTGGTCTTGGCATCAATTAGGAGTAGTGGCTCAAGTAGCGTTGGGTTTGCTGACAGTATGCTGGCGAATATGGCGTTCTTGGTGGCTGGCATTATCTGGGCTGGGCCCCTATGGGCTGGGTCCTCGTGAACCACGGCATCGTGTAGGATTACCTTGACACCCCTCACCGGTTCCTGGGCCAGTGGACCAGCTGACACTGACCATCTGAAGCCCTGGATTATGTAATCCCTAATCTCCCTCAGGTGCTGTATGCCACTTGTCTTATCAATTAGGACGTTGATGTACTGGTTATCTATCGCCCAAATACCCCTAGCCTCATCAGTATCCCAGTTAGCCTTCTCCCTGAGTATCCTAGCCCTTTCCCTCGGGTCCATGTCCTCGGTGATCTCACTGTACTGTATTAGGCTTATTGACTCCTCGTCAAGCGGCTCAACGCTTATGTAAAGCCTATTATGCTTATTAGGCGACTTACCCTCAAAGACCTGCGACCTAGCCCTAACAGTCTCCCTAAACCTAACCAGTGGTTGGGATACGACGAAGTCCAGGCCAGTCCTATCCTTCAGCAGCCATGTGGCTATCTCAAGGTGCAGCGTGCCCACACCGCTGAGTAGTACCTGACCGGTCTCCTCATCAATCTTAAGGCTTAATGTCGGATCCTCAATCACCAGGTCCCTAAGCCCCTCAACAAGCTTAGCTAAGTCATTCGGGTTCTTGGGCTCTATGGCAACGGTCACCACGGGCTCTGACACGTACCTCATCTTCTCAAAGGGCGGTATGTCCTTAATCGAGGGCGCCACCAACGTGTCACCAGCCCTGGCCTCATCAACACCCATTAAGGCCACTATGTTACCCGCCATGACCTCGGGCACTATTATTCTGCTTGGACCCATGTATAGGTAGGTCTGCAGAACCCTCTTAGTCAACTTCTGGCCGATTATATAGACCTCGTCACCCTCCCTAATAGTCCCGCTGAATACCCTGCCGGTTACTATCAAGCCGGCATGCGGATCCTTATTAACCTTGCTGACCGCTATGACCAATGGCCCATTTGGATCAGCGTCAAGCAGCGCCTTACCTATTGGACTGTTCAAGTCACCTTTCCACAGCTTGGGAACCCTGTACTTCTGCGTAACGTTTGGGGGTGGGATATGCTCAATTATCATAGTTAGAAGCGTCCTGTAGAGCGGGAACTCCTGGGCCAGTTCATCAACGGCGTTCCTCTCATAGGCGTCCATTATGTAGCTGAACTTAATCCCCTTCTCCTGCATCATTGGTATCGTTAAGCCCCACTTACCCAACGCTGAACCAAAGGCCACCTGCCCCTTATTAACGCTAACCTTCCACTTCTCCTTAAACTCAGGTGGAGCGTAAGTGTCTATGAGGGAGTTGAACTCCTTTGTTATGTAAAGTATTCTATTACCTATCTCCTGGGGGGATAGCCTAAGCTCCTTTATCAACCTGTCAATCTTATTTATGAAGAGGACGGGCCTAACCAACTCCTCCATGGCCTGCCTAACCACGGTCTCGGTCTGGGTCATGACACCCTCAACGGCGTCAACAACCACCAACGCCCCATCCATGACCCTGAGTGACCTCGTCACATGGCCCGTGAAGTCGACGTGGCCTGGTGTATCAACGAAGTTTATTAGGTATGGTTTACCACCGTACTCGAAGTATAGGCTTATGTTAGCTGCCTTAATGGTCAGTTGCCTAAGCTGCTCAATCTCCACGTAGTCCATGGCTAAGGCCTTACCGGCAACCTTGGGGCTAAGTAAACCTGCACCCATGAGTAGTGAGTCTGTGGTTGTTGTCTTACCGTGGTCAACGTGGGCCAGTGTACCAACGTTCCTGATCTGCGATGGATTCCTCATTATGTCTAGAATATCCTCTATCTTCTTCTCAACGATCCTAACTGACATCCATGATCACGCAGACCTTCCTATAAGCTTATATAAAGTTTTCTCAGGAATATGCAGGGCACGGTTAGAAGTACCTATACCTTGGCCTAGACCCAAACCTAGTCACCCTCCTGTACCATAGGTAGCCGTAGGCTATGCCAACTATGAAACCCAGCAGGTGTCCTAGGTAGGCTATGCCGAAGCTTGCAGCGAAGGGCGTTAGGAGGAATATGATTGCTATTATGTTCCACGGGTTCGATAGTATAACCCACCTATCCGGTAAAGCCAGTATGAAACCAACCATCCCAAACAAAGCCCCTGAGGCACCCGCCATGATTGTGCCTTGCCCATATAGGTATATTGAGAGGGCCGCTGCGAAGCCTGATATCAAGTAAACCCTCCACATGATTCCTGCGCCATACCTACGCTCGAAGAAAGGCCCTATGAAGAACAAGGTAAGCATGTTGAATACGTAGTCCAGTATGGTTGGGTCGAAGAACATTGAGGTGACTAGGCCAAGGGGCCATGGCACATACGGTGACATTAACCAATCGGAGAGTAGGAGACCTATTGCATTAGCCACATTGCTTAAGCCAATGTACTGGAATACGAGGAATGGTATTGATAGTGCACTGTTTATGATTATTATCATTGCGGTAGTCCTAGCATTAACATGCATGGGTTGACCAAGCATCAAACGACCAATGGGTTAATGGGGTATTACTTTAAAACTTTATTCCCAGTGGTAACACATGTTCCTGATAGGCCTAAACTACTGGAGTAAGGGTGGTGGGCCATTAATGTGGAGGTTCTTTAATGAGGAGGTGGTTGATAAGGAACTTGCCCAAATAAGGGAACTGGGTGTTGATGTGATTAGGGCCTTCGTGTACTGGCCAGACTTCCAGAGGGAGCCAGGTAAGATTGATGAGGAGATGCTTAGGAGACTGGGAAGGTTCCTAGACCTGGCGCATAAGCATGACGTGGGGGTCTTCCTAACCTTCGTGGTTGGTCACATGTCCGGTGAGAACTGGGACCCCCAGTGGAAGGGTGGAAGGGACTTCTTTGAGCTTAGAAATGAAGTTAAGACCCTCATGGAGACTGTGGTTTCGAGGTTTAGGGGGCACCCGGCGATTAGGGGTTGGATACTCAGTAATGAGTTACCCATCTACGCAACCTCAAGCGAGGAGAGGGTGACTGACTGGATTAGGGAAATGTCCAGTTTAATCAAGTCCCTTGACGGAGCCCACTGGGTTAGTACAGGTGATGGGTGCTGGGGCATTATGGGTGCCTTCAATGGGTTTAACCCGTATAGGTATAGGGATTACGTGGATTACATGGGCCCCCACTTCTACACACCAGACACGGATGCCTTCAGGCACACTGTAATGCCCCAGTTGATTATTAAGGCCTGTAGGGGGCTTGGGAAGCCCACTATACTTGAGGAGTTTGGCGCATCCTCAACACTAGGCTCCGATGAGCACATAGCGGGCTACTACAGGGTGCTCCTAGCGGGTTCACTGGTCAGTGGCGCAGTTGGGGCGTGGGGCTGGTGCTACAGCGACTTCCCCCTAACCAACCAGAGACCCTACTCCCACCACCCACACGAACTTAGGTTCGGTGTAACCACGGTTAACTGGGAGGTTAAGCCCCAGGGTAATGAGTTGACAAGGTTCTCTAGGCTAGTGTCAACGCTTGGTGATGTTGAGCCGGTTGAGGATCCCGTGGCCTTACTAATCCCATCCTACGTCTACTGGAGTTACCCATTCACCTCTAGGGATGATGCAAGGAGGATATCGGCTGCGTTATTAGCATCATACTCCATGCTAGTGCAGAATGGCCTAAACCCGAGGGTTATAATTGAGGAGCCGTTAACCGATAACGTACTCATTGAGGGGGGTAAGACTAGGATAGGGGGTGACGTTAAGGTCCTGTTCTTACCCTGCGCATTAAGGTACCTGGCCCAAACCCAGGAGGAGGTTAGGAGGTTTGTTGAGAATGGAGGCGTCGCCGTGGTTTCATACTGCTACGGGTTCTGGATGAACATTGACTGGGCCATTAAACTAGACCTATACTACAACTACCCCATAACTGCCGATGGCTTAAGCACAGTGGTTGATGGGGTTAGTATCAATGTGCCTGCGATGGGTTACAATTACGATAGGGCTATAGCCAGGGTTAGTGGTGGTGAGGTTCTGCTTAAGGATTCAATGGGTAACCCCGTGATAGCCTACTCTAACGTTGGGGCTGGTAGGGTCTACTTCATAACTTACCCAATAGAGTACTGGCTGAGCATGAACCCCAAGCCCTTTGAAAACCACGACGCCCACCTAATCTACAGCCTAATACTGAGGAGGGAGGGCTTCAACGTCCAGACACCGAGCAAGTGGGTTCAGGTTGCTAGGCTTAAGTCGGCTAGGTACAACTACACGGTTTACATCAACCACAGTTGGAGTGACATCAAGATTAACGTAAACGGCATTAACGTTGAGTCAGGTGAGAGGATAAACGGGGAGTATGTGATTAAAGGCAAGGACTACCTGGTTTTAAGAACGTAACCCATTGAATGTGGTATTACTATATAATAAAACTTGAGGACTCATTTATTGACCATTCAAGTGAAAAGCAATATAAAGTATCAGCAGCATCGGTTAGCATGGAGGGGGTGTTAGTAGCCTTAGCAATACCCTTCAGGGATGGTAAGGTAGATGTTGAGGGCTTAGGTAGGCACGTATCGTCCCTAGTTAAGGAGGGTGTCAACGGCTTCTTCCCCCTAGGCACCACCAGTATGGGTGTGCTACTTAACGTTGAGGAGAGGAGGATCGCCCTCGAGACCATTTCCGAGAACTCCAATGGCCTACCCATTGTTGTTCAAGTTGGCTCCACGGACTGGTCAACGGTTGTTGAGACTGTTAAACTGGCTGAGAAGTTCAATGCCGAGGCCATAGCCTCAATAGTGCCTATCTACTACAAGCCGGATTACGATACCATTAAGCTCTACTTCAGTAAGCTAAATCAATTAACAAGTCTACCAATATTCATCTATAACATACCAGGCAACGTGGGGTTTAACGTAACACCCGACCTGGTTGCGAGGCTAATTAAAGATGGAGTGAGTGTGGGTGGGGTGAAGGATAGCAGTGGGGATATAGGTCAAGTCATGAGGTTTGTCGAGATGGGCCTTGAGGTGTTCAATGGGTCAGACCACATAGTAACGTTAGCAACCCTAGTGGGTGCGAAGGGGTGCATTTCGGCTTTATCAAACTCAGTTACTGGCCCAGTCATCGAATCCTATAGACTGGTTAAGGATGGTGATGTTAAGGGGGCCTTAAAGGCCCAGTCACTGGTAGCTAAGGTGAGGGATTTAGCCAGCAAATACCCAAAGCCAGCCGTGTACTATAGCCTAGTTAAACTGCTTAAATACGACTTCGGCGGTGTAAAAGAGCCGCTGGTCAGGAACCTGACCAGGGAGGAGGAGACTGAGTTAGCCGCTGAGTTGAGTAAACTGGGGTTGAAGGTTAGGTTTAACTAAGCCCAAAAGCTCTAAACGTACACGTTATACTTAATTATTGCCATGGGTTCAATGTTCCTCAGTATGTAAACCTCCTTGTAGAAGCCCTTGTTTAACACACCCATGAATAAGAAGTCCTCTATGCCATTTATACTCACGGTGTATGAGAACAGGAACCTGTTGAGGCCGTAGGTTAATGAGGCCAGTTCAACAGCACCACTACCAGCGTTAAACTCGTAAACTGGATTGGGCTGCGCGTCATTGTGCACTAGGCTTGGCAAGAGGACGGGTTCAATGGGCCAGGGCTCAAATCCACTGCCGGCCTGCTTCAACCTGTAGGCGAAAACCTTCTCTATGGTTTTCCTACCTAACTTATTCTCGTCAATCCTCTTAACCAAATCATCAGTGTTCTTAAAGTCCAAGAGGGCCTCTAGGTAAACCAACTCATCTTCCGCGAAGTACCTTATGTAGGGTACCTCGAAGCTTGTAACCTCAACGCCGTTAATATCCTCAACATGGTACTTAACCTTCCTCACGTACTCCAATTCACCAGTCCTCCTCTCACCCTCACTCAAGTCAATCACCTAGAATTCGACTTAACTTAGTTTACGTGAATTACTATAGTCGCATTTTAGGTTTAAAAACTTAACCCACTGGAGCTAGGTGAACCTCGACCCTGCCATTAACACCCCTCAACTCGCTTAGCTGGCTGATCACGTAACTCCTAACGTCCCCTGGTTTGACACTTACAAGGGGACCCTTGGACTCGTCGTAAACCTTCCTTATCAACGGTTCAGGCTCAGACCCATCTGGGCACTTGACCATTGCACTGAATGGTACAACGTAGTCTCTGAATCCCCTGCACCTATAGACCTGCTTAAAGCCAGGTATCTTACCCCTCTTGGTTAGCGGAATCCAGGAACCCCTCTCCTCGTCGTAGTACTCCACTATATCCATGCTTATGTCTATGCTCGGCGGGAATGCTATCGATGTGCCAACCCCGAAGGAGTCTACTACGTCTTTCAACTCCTCCACAGAGTCCTCGTTGAGTCCACCACTCACCACTATCTTAACGTTACTGTAACCGGCTAGGTTAAGTGCCCATCTAACTTCCTCAACAATGGCCCTCATGTCACCCCTCCTGCTGCTTGGCGTGTCAAGCCTAACACCGCTAAGCCTACTACCCAGTAACCTAGCCGCCATTAGGGCCTCCTCTCTTTCATCATAGAATGTGTCGGCGAGCACTATCCTAGGTACGTCACCTGGTAGGGCCTTATCAAACCATACCCAGGCCGTGGTGTGGTCCCCCTTGACAGCCCTGAAGACTATCATTAATGCGTGGGGCATTGTACCTGAGGCTTGGATGCCCAGTAACCTAGCCCCAACTACGTTGGCCACCCCGTCGCAGCCGCCCATGTAGGCTGCCTTATCGGCCATTGGCTGTATGATTGGGTGGAGGGCCCTGGCTCCGAAGAATAGGCACTGCTTATCCATAATCCTGTACTTGATCCTGGCGGCCTTTGATGATATGGATGAGTAGTGCCTAAGTATACCCAGTATAGGCGTCTCGTAAACAGCGAAGTCGGCGTAACTACCCTCAATGACCATTAGGGGTTCCTTGGCTTGGAAAACCGCACCCTCGGGCATGGAGTAGATGTTAACCCTAAGCCCAGCCCTCTTAACCATTTCAAGGACTTCACTAAGGCCCGTGTACACTGCCCACTCGTAGCCCTCGGGTAGGTTCATTACGTGGAACTCGGCCCTAACCTTAACCTTATCTAACCCAGCTGCCTTAAGCACCTCCACAGTCCTGAGGAAGTATACGTCCGTCACCTCACCCCTAATGACCTCATCCTCACTGGCCACGGAGAAGGCTCTACTCATGGTGAACTCACCTGGCCTTGGTGGTTAATAAGCACTAGCGTGCAGTTTAAGCGCTAGCCAACCACATCCTTAACCTGCTCGAGGACAGCTATGATCTGGAGTATGAGGACCCTACTATACGTTGGCATATTCGGGTCTGATAATGCGTCGTCCAGTAGGCTGACCACTGTTGATGCCCTTAACCCAGGGCTCATCTGGTTATTCCTAAGTATCCTGGCAGCCTCACTGGCGGCCCTCCTTATGTTCCTTGGGATGCCCATGTCGTGTATTATCCTCTCCAGGTAGTACAGCGCCTGGGCTATCTTCTCATTAGCCTCATTACTGGTCAGCGATGACATAGCTTATAGGTTACCCCCATGGCTTAATAAGTTTTTTACAACATAAACAGTACAGCCAACCAGTACTCAATACTTAACGCATATATGCAGGGAACATGACTGATACACGGTGTGAACCGTTGATGCGGCATTGTTCACCGTCTTGTCAATATTTAAATATGCCTAATCAATGGCCTTAGTAATGTTCGTAAACGGCAAGTACCTTATTGGCAGGGACTTCGCGTTCCCGGAGTATAGGCCCAGGTTCCCAGTCTCATACCCGTACCTAGTTAGGAGGATGATTGCCCAGGTGGAGGTGCTGTTTAACGATAGTAGGCTTAGGGGTAGGGTCATTTACGAGGTCATACCTAAAAGGCAGTTAAGCCACCTTGAGTTGAACGCCGAGGAGATGAGCATAGTGTCCACCAGCCACCGGAGGGATTACGATGGGTCAGTGCTTAGGCTTTACTTCGACCCCCCACTTCAGCCATCGCAGAACACAGTTATTGAGGTTACCTATGAGACCAGGCCCAGGAAGGGGGCCTACTTCGTCAAACCTAGTAGGGGTAGCGGTAACACGGCACTAATGGTTTGGACGCAGGGTGAGAGTGAGGATAATAGGTACTGGTTACCGTTACCCGACAACCCTAATATAAAATTCCCAACTGAGCTTGAGGTGACCGTACCCAAGGGCATGATTGCTGTGTCCAATGGCGTACTGGTTGATGTTAAGGATCTTGGCGATAAGTCAACGTGGCGCTGGGTCTTCGATTACCCACACTCCCCATACCTAATAGCCTTCGCCGCTGGTGAATTTGAGAAGCTTGAGACCGAGTGTGATGGTGTTAAGCTGGAGTACTACTGGCCTAAGGGCCGGTATGGCGACCCCCAGGTCACCTTTGCGGCCACCTGCGATGCAATAAGGTTCTTCAGTGAGTACACCGGTGTCAGGTACCCTTACCCAGTCTATAAGCAGGTTGCTGTCCATGAATTCATATACGGTGGTATGGAGAATACAACAGTGACTATACTAACCGACACCACCATGCATACCAGGAGGGAGGAGTGCCCGTACGATGAGTGGCCGTGTAGGGGTAGGGAGGATTTTTCTTCTGATGGTTTGGTTGCTCATGAGTTGGCTCATCAGTGGTTTGGTGATTTGGTTACCACTAGGGATTGGGGTAACATTTGGCTTAACGAAGCCTTCGCAACTTACTTCGATGCATTATACACCCTACACAGTAGGGGTTTTGACGAATTCGCCTATAGGCTTTACCAGAACCTTAGAGCCTATCTGGATGAGTATAGGCGTTACTCAAGGCCAATAGTGACGAACCTATACTCAATACCGGAGGAAATGTTTGATAGGCACACCTACGAGAAGGGCTCACTCGTACTACACACGTTAAGAAGCATAATAGGGGAGGAGAACTTCAGGAAAGGAATTGAAACATACTTGACTAGGCATAGGTTCAGCAACGCAGATACAGAGGACCTAAGGAGAGCAATGGAGGAGACTTCAGGAGAGGACTTAACATGGTTCTTTAGGCAATTCGTGTACTCAGCAGGACACCCAGTCCTTAAGGTCTCGTGGAGCTGGCTACCGGAGGAATCAGCGGTAAAGCTTAGTATTAGCCAGACTCAGGGCGAAGACTCATACCCCATATACAGGCTGCCGCTGGAGGTTAAGGTGGTTTATGAGGGGGGTGGTGAAGTTAAGTCATTAAACATTGATGAGAAGGAGCACGTGTTCTTCATCAATTCACCCAGTAAGCCAAGGTACATCTGCATTGACCCCAAGTTTAAGGTGTTTAAGGTTGTTCAGTTCGATAAACCCGTTGAGGAGGCAATAAACGAGCTCAGCGATGAGGATGTAATGTGCAGGATAGAGGCCATTAATGCACTCGCCAAAAACGCAAGCCCAAGGGCCGTGGAGGCCTTGGCTAGGGTTGTTGAGAAGGATCCATTCTGGGGTGTTGCAGTTGAGGCAGCTAATGCATTAGGTAAAATTGGGGGATCATTGGCTAAGGACGAGTTGATTAGGCTACTTAAACTGGTGACTCACCCAAGGGTTAGGAGAAGCATTGTGGATGCGCTAGGTAACTTCAGGGGTGATTCAGAGGTAGCTAAGGTGCTACTCAGCATTGCTAAGGATGATAAGGAGTCTGATTACGTCAGGTACGCTGCCCTGGTTAGCCTAGGTAAGTTAAGGATTAGGGACCTTGAGGGTGAGTTAATGAAGGCCCTTGAATACGGCGGCTTCAACTTCATACTAACCCAAGGGGCGGTGAGGGGGTTGGGTGAATTAGGCACCGACGACGCCTTTAAGGTTGTGTTGAACTACACCGAACCCGACAAACCAACCCTGGTTAGGGCGGCAGCGGTGATGGCGCTCAGTGGGTTTATTGATAGGAGGGAGGCCCTAAATAGGCTGATTGAGCTGGCTAGGGATGAGCAATTCAGGGTTAGGTATGCAGTGGTTGCAGTGGCTGATGAGGTTAAGCACCCGGCCCTACTGCCGATGCTCGATGACTTGGCCTCAAGGGACCCTGATGGCAGGGTGAGGAGACTCGCCAGGGAGGTTGCTAAGAGGATCAGGGATCAGCTTGAGAGGGGTGTTGAGTACCAGAGGTTGAGGGAGGAGTTGGAGCAGGTTAGGGAGGAGCATAGGCGTTTAATGGAGGAGATAGGTAGATTAGAGAGAAGGTGATCAACTTAAAGTATTTAAAAGTGAACCCACGTTCAATTACTACTTTTGTTTAAGGGAAAGTATTTTAAGCAGCCCTCAAACCTTCGAACCATGGGTAAGAGGAGGAAGACCCGTAAATTGCTTGTAAGGTCTAAGAGGAGGTTACCCACCGTGTTTCAATGCCCCTACTGCGGGTCAGTGGCGGTTAACGTATCTGTGTCTAAGAAGGAGAATAAGGTTAAGGTCGTGTGTGGGGTGTGTGGGCTTGAGGCTGAGTTTGATAGGATAAATGGCCTGCTACCAGTAGACTACTACAATAAGTTTGTTGATAAGTACTTCGCCGGTGAGTTAAAGCCAGCCAGGCAGGCTGAGGTTAGGGCCAGTGCCGTTAATAATCAGCAGAATCAAGGCATCATAGACAGTGATGAGGGTATAGAATACCTGGATGCCCCTGAACCAGACGCCGACGTTGAGGAGGAGTAATAGCTTAAAACTCCCACGGACAGGAATGATTAATGGCCGTGTTTGAGTTACTAACGGGTAAGCTACTGGAGATGGGGGCATTACACTTCTCACTACTAGACCCCGATAAGGTAACCCTAGAAAAGTTCGTCGAACTCGCCAAGGGGGCTGAAAAAGCTGGGTCGGATGCAATAATGATTGGGGGTAGCTACGGTGTCAACGAGAACACACTCGATGATTACATAGAGGCTGTGAAACGTGAGGTTAAACTCCCCATAATACTCTTCCCAGGCAGTGTGGCTGGGTTAAGCAGGAAGGCTGACGCTGTGCTCTTCCTCTCGGTACTTAACTCAACAGACCCATACTACATAATCGGCGCCCAGGTTCAAGCAGCCGTGTTAATAGCTAAGCGATACAGGAACCTTGAGACTATACCAATGGCGTACATAATAGTGGGGGAGGGGGGTGCGGCTGGCTTCGCCAGTTACGCTAAGCCGATACCGTACCACATGGAGGACGTTATAGTCGCATACGTCCTGGCGGCCCACTACCTGGGGTTCCCGTTAATATACATTGAGGCTGGGTCAGGGGCTAGGGAACCGGTGCCACCCAGCGTAGTGGCTAAGGCTAAGAGGGCGGTGGGTAATAGGGTGCTGATCGTCGGGGGAGGTATAAGGAGCCCAGAGGCCGCCTACTCAATAGCCCTGGCAGGCGCTGATGTAATAGTGACTGGGACCGTGATAGAGGAATCACCTGCCGTCGTGCTTAAAGACATTGTTGATGCTGTTCATAAGGGTGGCCGGAGGAGACTTAACGGTATGACCAATACGAGTAGTGGACCTAAGGCCTCTTAGCCACTATTATGAAGCCTGTATGAGATAAGGTCCACGTATTGGGCCTAACCTCACCTGGTATTGTCTTCCATTCCCTCCAATTAACCTCAAACATCTTAACATCTATTAGCCCACTATCCACCATACTCCTGATAACCCTCTCCACCTGGTTAATCGTCGGTACGTAAACCGCAATATTACAACCATGCCTCAGTGAATCAGCTACAACAGGTATCGCACTCCACGGGTCACCCATGTCAAGCAGAGCCGAGTCAAAATATGAGCTAGGCAGCTTAATCCTCGATACGTCACCGTTTATCAAGTCGACCACGTCTAAAATACCCATGATCCTGAGGGTCTCCCTGGCAACCGCAATGTACCTGGGGTTCCTCTCAATGGATACTAAGTGCCCCCAGGGCCCTATGTAGGTGGCTATTATCGACGCTGCATAGCCGCTACCTAAACCAGCCTCAAGGACTCTGCTACCGGGCTTAACGTTGAGCATTATTAATAGGGCTGAGGAGTCCTTAGGATATATGGGTTGGGTAACCCTGGGCATTTTAAGTAGTACATCAACCATGTCGGGCTTGGTTATGTAGAAGGCGTGGCCTAGGTTTGTGAGTATTCTTGAGCCGTAGGGCTTGCCGATAATCTCACTCATCTTTAGGATACCCCTAACCGTACTGATAACCCCATCCCTCCTAACCTTAGTCACCACCCTAATCCCATTACTATGCCAAAGTAATACATAGTCACCCTCCTTAACCACGTCCATTGTTAAATGGGCGTAGGTGAACTTTAATAAACTTAAACATCCCCAATATCCTTAACATAAACCTAAAGACCCGATGGCAATGCTCGATGTTTTCATGCGGTTTCATAAATCCACCAGGTTTAACCCCATAATAGGCTAACTATTGTAATGGAACCTCATTTAAGGGTACCCCCCATAACCTTATTTTGCCGTAATCTCATGGGTGTTACTCGCTATGCAAGTGTCAACATGAAGTTGTATCCGAGTCCTTTAAAACGCGTTGATCAAGCTATTGCTGAATGTTCATTAGGTTCTTGAGTGTGTTGACCAGGGTCTTGAGGTGTTCGTAGGCTGGGGTGTTCTTGTTGAGTTTAATTAGTCTCATCCTACCTACAGTAACCTCCTTAACTATGCCCATCTCCTCCAATGCCCTAACGTGCTTAAGTGTTAACGTGTAGTTTGAGCCTATTGTCTTGGCTAATTGTGATATGCTTAGTTCCCCAAGTTCATAAAGTGTTAGTATTATTTTTATGCGGATCTTCGACTTCATTATACCGTCGACGAGGTTCATGGTGTTCACCTGACCGCTAACTCAAATTCAACTAGCCTTGTTAATTCCTGGGCGAGTACGTCTAGGGATTCGTAGGGTATTGATATTAGGGTTGTCCTACCCCTCATGCCCTTGCCCGAGGGCCTTGTCTCAATTATCCTCCAGGTGTTCTCCATGTCCTTTAGGTAATGCCAAAGCTGACCATGGCTACGCCTGCTCCTTAACCCATACTTCTCACAGATCATTATATACTCGTCCTCAGCCTCACCGAAGGTTACGTAGGCTGAGTCCCTTTTTCTACGGAGGGCGTTTACTATGGCTAGTAGGAAGAGCTTCTCGTGTAGATCCATTCCCCTTAACTCACCCACATGAATCACCAGTGTGTTCTTCACAGCATACCTAACGTGCTCGGGGAGTATTCTCCTTGACCCCCTCTGCTGGGCCGTTAGGGCCGACTTCCACAGTATCTCTATGGCCTGCTTGGCATTACCCCTACCCTCATTGCCGCCGCTTGCCCCCGTTACATCAGCAATCATCTCGAGGACTTCGTCATTATAGGTCCCTGGCATTAAAGCCGCCTGGGCCCTATCCCTAAGTATCTCGTATATCTGGTCCTTGGTGTAGGGTGGGAACCTAATTATGTTGTTGCCCAACGTACTCTTAGCACCTGCATCAAGCTTAACGAGAAGTGAATCATCTCTGTCTATGAGGATTAGCGAGAAGTGGTAGTCATGCTCACCAATGTGCTCATCGTAAAACCTAATCAGTGTACCTAGTGCATCGGCGCCACTGTTGTTAACTATGTGGAAGACGTCGTCTAAAACTACCACTATGTAGATTCCATTATCCTTAAGGTGGTCGTAGATTATCTCAAGGATCTCCTCCGACGAGAAGCCACGCCTAGGTATACTTATCTTCAACGACTCCCCAATGAACCTAACGGCAGAATGCATGGTCCTGTGGGTCCAGCATGGGACATGGATGAACCTAACGGTGGAATTCCTTGAAGCATACTCACCAAACTTAATGCTCGTGATCGTCTTCCCAGTGCCAGTACCCCCGATAAGCAGCGCCCTGGCGTAGAATGAACCAGGCGACTTTAAGTAGTCACCGAACATCATGTTAAGCATGTTCATCTGCTCTTCCCTATCAATCAGCCTTGGTGGTATGTAATCGGGTGTTAATGCCGCTGCATTCCTAATTATTAAATCACCCATATTACACTACTCTCTATTCTACTTTAAAACTTTAATGCTTACTAAGGAGTAAACTTCCCTAGTGCTTTAAAAGTTTTAAGGTTTTTATATCCCCTTAAATACCTAACGAATAAAAACGAATATTACTTTATATTTATAAAGGCATAGCCACTAATCAAGTCAAGCCTGTCCATAAGAATTCCACAGCCACCCTCCCAACACTCAACGAGGAGTAGGCAATTGGGTGAATTAACACCTACATTGACTCCCTGCTCCTTAAGCCTTCTGGCCAGCTCAAGCTCGCATTGGGAGTCACCAATACCCCTTCCCCTAGCCCTACACCTAACCAGCACCTTAAGTCCACTACACCTCTCCCTAATCTTGGGTAGGGTAATGCTAAGTATGTTGGTGAAGTTCAACTCGTTAACATACTCAATCACCGGAACCACCCTGAAAACAGCCGTGCCTATGAATGGGCTGTTTAAGATAACCCTGGACACAACCCTGGGGTCCACCTCCGCCTCAATTATCAGTAACCCACTGAACCGCGACTTAACAACCCTAGCCTTACCCAACTTAACCAGTAGGTAATCCTCAAGATCCCTGGCAACCCTACCATTCCTCGGTCTCGTGGTCACAAGGACCACGTTAACCATGCAGCCCAGGGTGAGACCGGTGAGAGTAATTAAATAGAACTGCCTCAGCTTTAAGGTGAACGCTGGCATTAAACCCTCATTAGAGTCGTGAAGCTCGCTAATGCATGAAGTGAACTGGGTGCTACTTCTTCATTACGGTTACGTTGGCTAGGCCCAGCGCCTCATCCCTGTACTCAATGAGGTTAAGGCAGCCCTTAGCCATTCCCCTGAAGGTGTTGTTTGACGGTAGCCTCACGTATATGTTGTGTATGTCGTAGAAGTACCTGATGTACCTTGGCCCAGCCGTGACCAGCGTTATTAACGGTATTGCAACGGCTGTGTAGAGCCAACCCAAGGCCCTGTAGATAGAGTTATTAGGCTTACCTATGCTGACACTGGCCAACACCCCACCAGCCTTAAGCACCCTTGATATCTCGCAGTAGGCCTTCCTCAGGTTGCTTGATGCGTGGAGTGAGAAGCCCATGATAACCATGTTGAACACTGAATCCCTGAACGGCATCAGTTCGAATAGGCCGCAAACCTCATCAATTACACCTAGCCTAGGAGACGACTTAAGCATAACCATTGACTGGTCCAGGAGCACAACACGCCTTGCGTTAACCCCACTCTTAATCAACTCAATGGTCATGTTACCCGGGCCTGAGCCCGCATCCAACACATCAACAGCGTTGGCGTTGCCCAGTGCCTTAAGGCCAAGCCTAATGGTCGACCTCCTCCACCTACCTATCAAACCCAGCGTGATGGCACTACTAGCCCTTTCATAAACCGGGGTTATTGCATTGTAGTCGCTGTACAATGAATCCACATTCATTACTCCCCCTGGCCTTCAGCGGACTCTGGGTTAATTATTAGCTTAACCGACCCCTCAGAAACGCCCAAAGCCCTAGCCAGGGTGTTGATTATTTTACTGTCCCTTTGAGCCAATATCCTTACTAGGGGTATGTAGTCCCTGATTATGGTTGATGATGACTCATGCAGTTGAGTCCTAAGCATATGCATAACCCTATCCCTAGTCTCCCTAACCTCCCTTGTCCTTGCCATTAGCCTAATCTTCTCAGGGAACCTCATGCCCCTTATGAAGAAGGGTAACTTGGGCTTATTCCTAACCAACGCAACCCCGGCGGTCATTAACTCAAGCAGGTACGGCATTAACTCCCACTCCTGCTTACTCACCATGATACCCCTCAATACATCCGCCCTGGATAGGTTATCGTAAGCGTCGCTAAGTGCACCCACCGATGATGAGTAGGCCACTGCGGCGTTCTCAGTTAGCCATAGCATTAGACTCTCCCAGTCGAAGCTGGGTAGCCTAGTCACGGCTGTGGCTGAAGACACGGTATTAGCCTTAAGCACCATGTCAACTACCCTAAACATGTCGTACTGGTGGGCTCTACTGCTAAGCAGGGAGACCCTATCCCTAGTGACTGGGCCGGTCTCGGCAACCAACTGCAGATCATTTATGGCTGACCTCATGTCGCCCATTGATGATTCGGCTATGAGCTTTAGGGCATCGTCATCGCACTTAACCCTCTCGGCGCTGCATATGCGCCTAAGTACCTCCAGTATGTCCCTATTCTTAAGTGGCCTAACCTGAACCACTATGCAGGCTTCCCTAAGAGGCCTAAGCTTAGGATCCCATGGGTCATTTGCCGTCATCGCGATGGGCACCTTAGCCTCCTTAACAATGTCAACTATCTCGCTTATCCCACCTTGATCAGCCTTAACGTTTATGCCGTCAACCTCGTCGAAGAGAACAAGCTTACCCCTAAACCCGAAGAGGGAGCCTTGGTTAAGCGCCTTACCCACAACCTCCCTAATCCTAGCGGCTGTCCTAACATCACTTGCGTTCATTTCATACAACTCAAGCCCGTAGTCATGGGCCAGGGCATGAACCATCGTCGTCTTACCCGTGCCAGGCGGCCCAGAGAGCAGGAGGGCCCTCCTCTCCTTACCGTCAAGCCACCTCCTAACCCAATCCTCCATGGTCTTCTTAGCCTCCTCCTGGTTAACAACATCCTTAAGGCTCCTGGGCCTGTACTTCTCAAACCAGGGCAACCTACGTTGACTCATTTACGCGCCCCCTTCCTTGCCGTGGGCTTCTCGCTGGGCTTGGCGCCACCCTCCTGGGTTGCCTTAAACCCGTACTTGGACCCTATGGCGGCTAGTTTGGCTATCAGAGCCGTTAACTGAATCTCCTCATCACTACCGAAGACCAACCTATTATCAATGTCCGCTATTAGCTCGCTTACCTCAACCTTAGCGTCAATGGGCAGCTTGAATCTATCATTAATCAAAAGCTCCTCTTGAATATACTTAAGCAGCTCAACCCCGGATATGCCGTAGGTGTACATTATGTTCCTCATGGCCCTACGGGAATCCTCAAACCTACCCCCAAGGGCGTTTTCAAGGAACTCGTCAATCACCTTAAACTCAACCCTACCAACAACCTTATAGACCGTCTCCTTATCAATCACCTTGCTTATTGTCGCCGCCGCCTGCATTGTGTTTATTGCTTTTCTTAGGTCTCCTTGTGTTGTTTCCCATATTGCCTCTAGCCCATCCTCACTTGCCTGTATTCCCACTTCCTTTGCTATTTGCCTTAGCCTCTCTATTACTGCCTCCCTTGGTAGTGGGTTGAATCTGAAGATTGCGCACCTTGACTGTACTGGCTCTATTATACCGCTTATGTAGTTTGCGAGTAGTATGAATCTTGTTGATGCTGCGTACATCTCCATAATCCTCCTTAAGGCTTGCTGGGCATCACTAGTCATGTTATCAGCCTCATCTAGGATGACTAGTTTGAATGGTACTGGGCCTGTGGCCACTGTCCTAGCGAACTCCTTAACCTTCTCCCTAATAACATCAATACCCCTCTCATCACTGG
>NZ_LCTF01000057.1 GCF_001663375.1 Caldivirga sp. MU80 | reverse complement strand
GCTTCCCTGAGGAACTTGAGGATGTCCTCAACATCAAAGGTGAACTCCCTACCTCTCCCTAGGTAAATTGATTGCTCCGGAATCACGACCTCACCCTTCCTAGCCTCCTCAACAACCTCCTCAAGTTTATCCCTCACCTGCGCCACCAAGTCCTTACTCTCATCCAACCCTATACCAACCAAGTCGAGGACGTAATCCACGTACCACCTAATCCTCTCTAAACCCCTGGTACCACGCTTACGCATATAATCACTAAAATAAATTAACTATTAAAGTCTTAATAGCCACTGCATTGACAAGTCCATGGTATTATCCATCACGAAACCCTCACCGATTGCGATAGTTTATTTTATTAATTGCTAAGCAGTGCATTGATTGTATGGATAGGGTTAGGATTGGTAGGATCAAGCCCAAGTCCTTCACCTACGTCGGTAGGATAAGGGTGGTCCTCAATGGCAGTGAGGCTGAGACTAAGGATAAGGGTGGGGGAGAGGGTTACGGAGGAGGTGGCACTACTCAATAGCGGCTTTGAAGCCCCGACCCCGCAGTTATTAATACCGATAGGTACGGCTAAGGCCCTTGGGCTGTGGCCCTGACCAGTGAGTCTAAGGAATTGGTTGTGGATACGGCAGGTGGTCCGTTGAGGGTTTGGTTTTATCCGCGAATAGCCCTCGTTAAGGTCATTACTAGTGATGCAGAGTCTGGGGAGGTTCTCACGGACCTGTTAGTATCGCCGCTAGCCGATGAGCCGTTGATAAGCGATATGTTGGTTGAGGAGTTGGAAATCGTGGTTGAATCCTTTGGTAGGGGGCTATGGAGGTTCAGGGGTGAGGCGCCAGGTAAATTAAGACCCTCGGAGAGGCGCTAGAGCTATATATTGTGTTTAAGCGTAAGCAGTTATGTGGGTTTAACCAAGGTTAAGGTGTTGGTTGTAAACCCGGATTCGGGTGCTAATGCCGAGGTTGAGTTAATAGTCGATACTGGATTGATCTTCACCTGGATTGATGGGAGGGTGCTTGAGGGTATTGGCGTAAGGCCTAGGATGGTTAGGTCGTTTAGGACGATCGATGGTAGGGTTGTGAGTAGGAGGGTTGGCGTGGCCACCATTAGGTATGGGGAGTACGAGGGCGATGTCGAGGTTATATTCGCTGAGGATGGCGATGCCCAGGTACTCGGGGTGACGGCTCTTGAGACCCTGGGACTGGAGGTGGATTCATTAACGGGTACGTTGAGGTATGTAGGGCATTTAGCAGTTTAAGCTTAAGGTTGATTTTTACGCTACGCCTTACCCCTGGCTATTTCAAGCAGGTACTTATGCATGGCTGTCGTTGTTAATTCTGGGTGGAATGCCGTAGCTAACATCGCATTCTCCTGGGCCGCGACTATGACCTCCCCAACCCTCGGGTACCTAAGCTTCGCAAGGGGCTTTGTATCTCCCCAAACCTTCACTATCGCCGGCGCCCTTATGAAAACAGCCCTCAAAGTGCCGAACCCATCAACGTTGAGGTCCACCTCGAAGGAGTCCCTCTGTCTACCGAAGGCGTTCCTGACAATGGCTATGTCCATAACGCCAAGTATTGGCTGCCCTGTCTCACCAACCACTGAGTCCTTAACCTCCCTAGCCATGAATATGGCACCGGCGCAGGTACCTAGTGTTGGTAATCCGTCGATTATGCGCTCTTTAAGGGCGTCAAGCAACTTGACCCTGTTCGCTAACGAGCCTATCGTAGTTGACTCACCGCCAGGTATCACTATTGCCCTCACATCACTTAACTGCTCAGTCCTCCTTACCCTAACCACCTCAATCGTTAATCCCAACTCCTTAGCCGCCGCCTTAAACGCATGCTCGTGCTCCTCCACATCACCCTGTAAGGCCAGGACACCAACCTTCACATCAAACACCCCTGACTTGGAGCAACTCCTCGGGCCTTAATGATTTCACATCCATACCCATCATGGCACTCCTCTCACTAACCATCCTCTGCGACTCAACAACGATCTCCGGATCATCCCAGTGGGCTGTGGCGAGGACTATGGCCTCAGCCCTTTCTCTTGGGTCTTGGGACTTGAATATGCCCGAGCCAACGAATATGCCATCAGCCCCAAGCCACATCATCAACGCAGCATCCGCAGGGGTCGCTATACCACCTGCTGCGAAGGTTATCACTGGTAGCCTGCCAAGTCTCGCCGTTAGGGTCACTAACTCGATAGGTACCTGGCACTGCCTTGCGAAGTCCCTGAGCCTCTCCTCATCACCGCTCCTATACGCCGACGCCAACTCCTCAATGGACTTATAAAGCGCCTTGAAGTGCTTCACAGCCTCGCTCACGTTGCCCGTGCCGGCCTCACCCTTAGACCTAATCATGCTGGCGCCCTCGGAAATCCTCCTAAGGGCTTCACACAACTCCCTGCACCCGTTGACGAATGGTACGTTGAAGAGCCACTTGTTGATGTGGTGCTGTTCATCAACCGGCGTGAGAACTTCAGACTCATCTACTAGGTCTACTCCCACTGATTCGAGGATGAATGCCTCGTAATAATGCCCAATCCTAACCTTGGCGCTGACGGGTATTGTCACGTGCCTCATTACGTCCTCGATAACCTTAATATCAGCCATCCTAGCGACACCACCAGCCTTCCTCACGTCATATGGCAGCTTGTCAAGCACCATGACGCCAACCGCACCGGCCTCCTCGGCGATCTGCGACTGCTCAACATTTGTTACATCCATAATCACGCCATTCCTAAGCATCGCGGGAAACCCAACCTTAACCTTAACCGTACCAACGACTAAGCCATCCACTGGGTATGGCCTAGGCCAGATGAAGCCCCTCTCCCTCAGCCTATCCCTAAGCTCCAGCATGCCGTAGAAGAAGTCCCTAAGTTTCTCCAGGTACTCGAAGGATTGGCTCACCGACATCAATACAGGGTCGGCAAGGAATTACTTATTTTTTGTTAAACGTTTAATAACTATTGCTTGATGAATTCTTTCAATTTATTAATCAACTTGAGCACGTAATCCCTATGGAGTTCGAAGGTCTCTTTGCTCATGAAGTTGTGGTAAAAATTGGCATGTAGTCTCTCTGCCATGCCAAAGTAAAGTACTAATTCCTTATCACCAGTCTCTTCATATAGGTTCTGCACTATTACGTCATAGTCCCTATGGCTATAGTGCTCCCAACCCTTGACCTCAGCGATCGCGTTAAGCAGTGAGACGACCGAGCCCCAGAGCTTCTCGCCCGCCTGAACCAAATTACCCCTCGCATACTCCTCCTCAGCCTCCCTCAAGAGTGCTTCATGAAGCTTCAAGTAAACACTCACCTTCTCTCTCGGGTCGAGTTTCTGCGCTATTAGGTCTGCGAGGAATAGCTCCGGATCCATACCCCGCTTCCTGCTCTCCTCACTTATTAACTTCAATAGTTCCTCCATCTTACTCAATCACAATCCCTGGCGCCTTATTTAAAGCAACTTCTCGTCGTCCTCATACCGATAAAACTTAAATAATAAAATAATAATAGTGTTATTAATGGCTAAGACCTTGATTGAGGAGGCGAGGGAGGGTAGGGTTACTGATGAGGTCAAGCTTATCGCTGAGCGTGAGGGCGTTGATGTCAATAAGTTAATACGTAGGATTGCCACTGGCCGTGTAATAATTATCAGGTCCATTAAAGAGCCTGATAAGGTGGCTGGTGTCGGGCTTGGATTAACTACTAAGATTAATGTCAATATTGGCACATCGAGCGAGGTCCTTGACTTAACTATGGAGTTGGAGAAGGTTAGGGTTGCGAATAAGTGGGGCGACACGTTGATGGACCTATCAACAGGCGGGGACCTTGATGAAATCCGTGGGGCAGTTATTAGGGAGTCGAGGATACCCGTGGGCACGGTACCCGTTTACCAAGCCTTCATAGACGCGTTTAAGAGGAGGGGTGGTGGTGCCTACTTCACTGAGGATGACTTATTCAATACGATAGAGAGGCATCTGAAGGATGGTGTGTCCTTCATGACGCTGCACGCGGCAGTCACGAGGGATTTAGCCCTAAAGGCCTTGAGGAGCAATAGGGTTATACCTATTGTATCGAGGGGTGGCGACATGATGATTGGCTGGATGCTGCATAATAACGCCGAGAATCCGCTATACGTTAAGTGGGATTATGTTCTAGAGCTGTTTAGGGAGTACGATGCCGTTATATCGATAGGGGGCGCACTGAGGCCGGGCGCCACCGCCGACAGCCACGACGAGTTTCACATTGCGGAGTTGATAGAGGCCGCTAGGCTCGTTAAGCGTGCATTGAGGGCTGGTGTCCAGGTCATGGTTGAGGGCCCTGGGCATGTGCCACTTAACGAGGTTGTGTGGGATGTGAAGCTCATGAAAAGGTTAACAGGGGGTGTTCCGTATTATGTTCTAGGGCCGTTGCCTACCGACGTGGCCGCCCCATACGACCACATAGCAGGCGCAATCGGCGCAGCACTCGCCGGCGCTGCCGGTGCTGACCTGCTATGCTACATAACACCCGCCGAGCACCTGGGCTTACCGAATGTTAGGCAGGTTGAGGAGGGCGCCATAGCCTTCAGGATAGCAGCCCACATAGCTGATATTGTAAAGTTGGGTAGAAAGGCGAGGAGGTGGGATGATGAGGTTAGTACGTATAGGGGCAAGCTCATGTGGGACAAGTTGATACCCAAGCTCATAGACCCAGAAAACGCCTACAAGGTGTACACCCAATTTGGTGTGCCGAAGGTTAGGGCATGCACGATGTGTGGTGGCTATTGTCCAATGATGCTTGTTATGGAGCAAATAAGGAAACTCGAAACCATGGGTGGTGCCCAGTGACGTGCCAATACTCACTAACTCACCCCTGGGTGTTGAGCACCTGGGTTAAGTCGCCAATTTTAAACACGGATAGGTTAGTCATAGTGTCCGCCTGCCTCCCATACATAAATCGCGAACTCTTCGAGAAATTAAGCAATGAGGGTACTGTTATTTTCGCATGCCCCGAACG
>NZ_LCTF01000056.1 GCF_001663375.1 Caldivirga sp. MU80 | reverse complement strand
ACTGGTTAGGTAACCGTCTCTCCGGAGATGGTAGAGGTTTGTTGTCTCCACCGTCTCCTTCTCGACGGTCGCCCCAGGCCCCCTCACCGCAGTGGCTCCCGCCCTGTCGCCGGGGGTTCCTAGCCACTACGGATCTCGGGACCCCAGGGGCACTGTTAAGAAGTGCTAGAGTTAGTTTTTAAATCTAACTGGGGATTAACCATTAACAAAAATAAGCACTACAAATGATTATGAAAACCTAAACAGCCCCATTCTCAGGGTAAGGATTAAAGTTGAGTTGAAAAGCAAGCCGTTCAACCTAGTGAGAGGTGGTAAGGTTGCTTGCCTTTTACTGGCCTTGGTTCTGAAGCCCAATAACCTCAGGGTTAACTGTCGTAACGTCGTCCGGTCTCTTACCAAGGACTACGAACGATATGAACTTGGTAAGTGGCCTTACCTCACCTAATATCACCTGATCACCAACATTAACCTTTATGCATGGGGGTAAGTGGGCGTGTATATTCTTCCTCTTCCTAATGTACCTCTTGTATTTTGGTGAGTAGTGAAGCCACTCGTGCTGAACCACGACCTGCCCCATGTAGATGCTAACCACCCTACCCTCAATTATAGTTCCCCTAACCTTAACGTGCCCATGCCATGGGCACCTCTCGTCGTTGCAAACGGCCTTGGGTGGCAGTAGCCACGGTATCCCCACGTGCCTAACCCTAACCTTCTCGCCATTAGGCAGCATAACTACTTCCCCTGGTCTTGGCCTTTCCTGGAGCTCAACCACGAGTTTACTGGACTGCGCCATGAGTACTCACCTCACTTAGCGGCTATGTGTAGCGTTGACCTTGACGCCTTTAGCCCAGGTTCACCATGCTGAACTATCTTAGCCGTTAGGGCGAATTCCCCTAGGTAATGACCAATGTGCCATGGGGATATGGGTACTGGTATGAAGGTTATCCCATTGTAGACTTGTATAGTTAAGCCAACCATCTCGGGGAGTATTATCATGTCCCTGCAATGCGTCCTAACCGGGATAACCTTGCCCTTAGCTGCGAGCGCCTTGGCTTTCCTAATCTTCTCAAGCAGCTGCCTGTGGCATGGCCTAAGCCCCCTCCTCAGTGTTCGCCTCTGCCTTGCGGGGAGTAGCTTAATGAACTCGTTCATGGGCATCCTCATTAATTCATCGAAGGTGAAGCCCCTATACCTAAAGTTCTTCCACTCCTCCTGGGGGATGGGGGTTGGCATTATCCAACCCCTCCTACCCGCCTCAGCCCCCTCCTCAGCCTCAGCGCCGGCTGCAGCTGCAGGTGGAGCCGCCTCAGCAGCCTTGGCCGCCGGCTTGCCCTCAGCCTTCGTCTCAGGCTTCTTAGACATTACCACCCCAATATAGGTTCGCCTTTATAACCTTTACCTAGGCTCCTTGCCGTGGTTAACCCTAGGCCCACGGGTCAATCACTATCCTACCCAGGGCCTCACCCCTCCTCAACCTATCAAGCTCCTCGTTGATTTTACCTAAACTGGAGACCCTATCCACGATTACCTTAATCTTGCCCTCCGAGACGAGTTTAACGGCCTCAATCAACTCCTCGAGGGTGTTACCAACCGATGCGGTTATGGTGGCCTCCTTAACCACCAGGTCGAGTGGGTTAACCTCAAGCTTATCGAAGCCATACCCTATGAACACCAGCCTCCCCCTCCTGGCCAGCATCCTAACCGAGTTGTTCATGGTTTCCCTTGAACCCACCAACTCGTAAACCACATCCGCGCCCTTACCATTGGTTATTTCCTTAACCCTCTTCACCGCATCCTCAACCCTAGCGTTTATGACGTAGTCAGCGCCCAACTCCCTAGCCAGCCTAAGCTTCGAGTCGGTCCTACCCACGGCTATTACCTCGGCGCCGATCAACTTATTGTACTGGATTAAGGCAAAGCCCACCGCCCCAACCCCGTAGACAACCACGTAGTCGCCCACGTTGGGCATTGCCCTCCTGGTGGCGTGTATGGCTGTGGTCACGCTACACCCTATGGGGGCTGCCTGCTCGAAGGTTATGTTATCGGGTAGCTTCACAGCGTTCCTAGCCGGTACCTTAACGTACTGGGCATAACCTCCATCGGTTATGAACCCGTACTCGGCCTTGGGGTTTTCGCACAGGTTCTCCTCACCCCTCAGGCAGAACCTGCATCTACCGCAGCCAACGTAGTAGTAAACAATGACCCTGTCACCAACCTTAACCTCAGTTACCCCCGGCCCAACCTCCTCAATGGTCCCAGCTATCTCATGGCCAAGGGTGATTGGCGCAACACCCAGGTTAAGCACGCCATCGATGAAGTGAAGGTCCGTGTGGCAAACACCAGCGGCATTAACCCTAACGAGCACCTCCCCAGGGCCTGGGGCTGGTTTGGGGACCTCCTCTATGATTAGGGGTTTACCTGGCCCATAGAACCTGACCGCCTTCATCATAAATCACTGATTTCTATCCAATAACCGGCTTATTAAGCATACCTATTGGGCGTGGATGAGGCAAGGGTTTTAAAACCCACCCAACTTTAGGTATATCCCCGTAGGCGTGGGTGAGGGTGAGTTGGGGGATACCCCACCTGTGATCCCAGCCCCTCCGGGCGGGGTACATCCTCGGTCCTCAACCTAACACTTATTAGTGGAGTGGTGATCCAGCATTGTGGTGGTTAGGGTTGAATTAATTGACTGCAGGAATAGTAACATGAATGGGTTAAGGGGGCTTGTAGTTAACCATACCGAGGACACCATAAGCCTACTTACCGAAACAGGTAGAGTATTAACCATACCCATCGACTCCTGTAGGTATTATGTGTGGTTTGAAAACTGCACTAGATTAATGACCCATAGGGAACTAAGAAGGTTAATAAGGAGATTACCCAGTTCCTAACATTAGACCACCGTGACCCATGATGCTAAGTCTCGCCTTTTAGGGTGGTGTTGTTTCTTTGTTTGTTTAAAGTTTTAGTCTTTTGGTTGGTATTTTTGTTTCTGGTTATGTTTTAATTCCTCCTTTGCTTAGCTTTTCTTGGTGCTTGGGTTGGTGCCTCCGGGAGGGGGTTTCCTCGCCTTGGATGAGCCAGTGGGTCGATACCCCACCCTTACCACCAACCCAGGCACACCTTCCTCCTCCACTCCTAAATCGAAGGGTAGAGGTGGGAAATCAAGGAATGGGAATGAGGAAATGCGTACGGTTAGGCTTAGGCTACTGCCTAGTGGTGCCCAAGAATCAAGAGAGGACTCTACGTATGTGAAAAGCTAAAATCAATGCTGACTTAAACGCAGCAAGAAACATAGCAAAGAAAGCAAGCTACGAAACACCAATGCCAACAAAAATACTGAGCTTCATAGTCACTACTAACGGTGTGAAACCATTAACCCCCATGGAGGGGGCAACAACCAAGACCCCCAAGATTAAACCCCACCCCTCTAGGGCGAGGAGGGGGTCATTCACCCGTTGCGTATTTGATACCAACGGCTTGCGTCTTCATCACATGCTTAAGGCCCTATTCTCCTGGAAGTTCCATTAGCTGAGTGAGGCTGCGTAAATCATTATGGAGTAGATTACCAGTAATGTAACCTTACTTGACTCGAAGGAGAAGCCTAACACGTCACCGTTAACGAAGCCTAACCTTAAATTACTCAGTCTAGTCACCAGCAGTGCCACCACTATGGCTGTTAGTAGGCTAACCGGTACGAGTAGTATGAGGGTGGGTAAGTCCCAGTGGTATATGAGGGGTACAGCCGCTGTTGATACTAGGTAAATTATGGTTGATAACGCCAGGTTAACCCCACCCTTCGACCCCATCACAAATAGTTTACCAACCCCAGACTCACCCGGCTTACCGAGGTGGGCTGTCATGAACATTGCATATGCCGCCGATGATTCGGCGATGGGTAAGGTTACCATAGCCACTTTACCCATTGATGAAACTGAGGAGTAAACCAGGACCAGGTCTATTAGGCCGAGGGCCAGTGCAAAGGCCCCCCTATGTGGGTCCTTAAGCACCCTAACAGCCTCCTCCCCCCTCCTACCCGTTAGCAGTACTTCACCGAAGTCCAGGAAGCCGTCCATGTGTTGGAAGCCATTGATAATGTACATTAACGCCACGGCTAATGCAACTCCAATTGGCCTACTGATCAGTAGTGGTGGTGTTGAGAGTAAACCCTCAATTAGGCCTATGAGGGGTGTCCAGTAGAAGTGCCTTGGGGCCAGGTTAAACTCACCCCCGGCGGGTATTATGGTTAGGAAGGTTAGTAGGCTCCTAAACCCTGCTAAGGATTCCCTTAACCTCGCTGATAAGCCTCTCCTCATGTTCAACACCCCTCACCGCTATCCTAACGTGCCTACCCCCAAGTCCAATGAAGCCCCTGGGGGTTCTAATTGCAATACCCCTATTAAGCAATTCCCCGTAAAGCCTCTCGGCATCAATCGGCGCCTCGGCCAGTATGAAATTTGCCCTAGAGGCGTATACCCTGAAACCCAGTTCACTAAGGCCATTAACCAGGAACTCCCTAAGCCTAGGTATCTCAGTCCTCGACTCCTTTAGGAAGGCTGAGTAGGCCTCGGCGTATTTGCCATAAACCCCCTTAACAACTTCATCAGCACAGTTGTTCACGTTCCACGAGGGTAGTATGGCCCTCACCAGCTCCACTAGGTGGTCATTGGTTGAGTACAGGTAGCCTACCCTCAACCCAGGTAGTCCAAGCTCCTTAGTTAAGGACCTAACCACAACCACCTTACCATGGCCACTACCCATTAGGCTCATGGATGGGTCGTCAGATAGGTTAATGTAGGCCTCATCAACTATGAGTAAGCCGGCGGCGTCAGCAATCTCAAGTAGCTCATCCCTGCCGTGTAGGGTACCCGTTGGGTTACTTGGATTGCTCAGAAGCACCACCTCACCCTCCCCAGCATTCACGTCGCCGAGGGTGAATGATGATTCACCGTGGGGCATAACATGGTGGGTAACCCTAAAGCCAATAAGCCTGCAGTAATCCTCAAACTCAAGGTCACCGTAGTTGGGTGAAACAATGACGCACCCCCTTAAACCAAGAAGCCTAGCTGCCATTAAAGAGGCGTATAGGCCCTCAGAGGCGCCGTTGGTGGGAACCACGTCATCCTCATTAACGCCGTTGAACCTGGCTATTGCAGCACGTAGCTCGGTGTAGTAGTAGTCTGGGTATGTTGAGTAGTCGCATCCCCTAATAAGTTCAATGGCGAATCCTGGAGGGGCCAGTGGGTTTAGGTTGGAGCTGAAGTCCAAGATACCTGGCTTGGCTAACCCACCATGAATCTTCATTGAGGTACCACCTAAGGTGGTGCCGAATGTGAGCTACCCCGCCCCTGGAAGGGGTGGGGTTTCCCGCTTCCTTGCCCCACCTTGCCCGTGGCCGAGGGCTACGGGTAGTGGGTGGAGCTCCACGGGCACTGCGGCTGGCTCCCAGCCTGCCCTCCTTAAGTGATTGAGGGTGGAATTATAATCCCTATCGGCTTTCCAACCGCACTTGGGGCATTTGAAGA
>NZ_LCTF01000014.1 GCF_001663375.1 Caldivirga sp. MU80 | reverse complement strand
GTAATTGTGGTAGGAGTATTGTGGCCTGTGGGTTTGGTACAACGACCCACAGCCTATTAACACCAGCCTTAACCCTACTCTCCACTGTGTCAAGCACCTTATGCACAACGGTGCCTGTCCCGTAAAGGGTCTCAACCTCAACAACCAAACCATCAAGCCTAGAGCCGCAGTTAGGCTTGACATACACGTCGAACCTAACATTACCGAGTTGATACTCAGTCTCAACGCAATCTAAGGCCTTAAACCTAGCATCACCCTCCTCAATCCCCTTACTCCTAAATTCCTCGGTCAACTCCCTGATTAGGTAATTAACCATGGTTGCCTTGGTTAGGTAGTGGCTCATTGACTCGAGGCTGTGTTCATCACCCTCGGCGCTTGGCTTAACCTTAAGCCTAATGTCAAAGTCCCTTAACGCACCCTCAAGGGCCCTCCAGTAACCATCCTCAAGCCAAACAACAAACTCATCAAAACCACCAAACCCACTGTAATCCGCTATCGGCTTACTAACCCTACCCCACATTACACTAGCTAAAACAGCGTAGAATTCACGTGAGGATTTTGCGTCAAGCCCCTCAACAACAGGGTTAACCTCAATTGGGCTTGGCACCGTTGAGTGGTATTCGAGGGTGTCTTCACGAATAGCCTTAACCCACATGCTACCCATGAATTCACTTACATGTTCATCATCCCCGTAAATCACCACGAACCCGAAGCCCTGTGAGAACAACTCCCTAAGCCTATCCTTAACCCTCCTAAGCGTGTACTCCTCAGCCTTATCCCTCAGTAACTCACCCAAATTACCACTGACAAGGTCTATTACAAATAACCTACCACCGGCACCAACCTCAATAGGTATGAGCAATCTAAGATCCACAATATTACTAACATGCTTCGGATTCGGTAAACCACCAATAGAAACCCTGTAAACCTCCCTAAGAACCCTCTTAAGAAACTCAATGTAGCCAAAACCACCAATACGCCTAGCAACGATCACCAAAGCCCTATCAGGCACAACCCTACCAAGGCCAAACAACACCCTATCAATAACCTCCTCAACCTCGGCAATTTCCTTAATTGACAATTCACCAGCCTTCTCTTCATAGGGTGGCTTGCTTTCCGACTTAGCCGTTGTATTCGCCGTGGCATTGCCTAGGCTTGGTAGTTCATAGTTAATAATGCCTAGGGATACTTGCCTAAGCTGGGCAAAGGTTACTGAGGCGGTTCTGAATTCATAGGCGGCTCCCCGTGGAGTAATGTGGTTAATGATGTGGCTGTAATCACTGATCAATTGAAGGTTCACAATAGCTGGCTTACCAAACGAGACTACGACGGGTTTAATGGATGCCCCAATGATTGGTAACTTATCGATGAACTCATCATCAATAATAAACTTTACCCGCCTAGTAACGTTGAAGCCGACTTTAATAGGTGTTAACTGCGGCGCCTTTATAGGTGGGATGCGTGGCACCTCAGCATTAACACTTAGATTAATACCCCTAGGCCCCTCAAAGTTAACACTAACACCGATTAGCCTTGGAGTAGCGGTGGTAGTTATTTTAGGCCTTGATGAGTTAAGGTTCAGGCTGAGACTTGGGGGATTCGTAAAATCAACATCAACCCTAGTAAACCTAACCCTAAACTCCCCACCCTCACCAACACTGGTGCCAACGCTACTTGGCATTGCCTGTATCGATAATGAACCCAAGCCCCTAAAGCCACGTATTATGTAAAGCACGTAACCCTCAGGAAACTCCTCTTTAACGACCTCTACTTTCTCAGCCATAACAACCACCTAATGCAATACATACATCATGATACGGTCGGTCTTAGAAATCCATGCAACACCAAGGAACAGCAACTGTGAAAACACCTCCAAAAACCTTTCATACCTTATGTCTATAGTATCGCTCCATGTTTCCTTCCCCTTTTTCAACCTGAAATCGCAGGATTCATTAAATGACATAACATCGTATCTACCGTTGTCCATTAACCTTATGAGTCCTCCATGGGCTTCAAGACTTAATCGGTGTCCGCATTTTAATTTAACATCAGCGGCTATGATGTCGCTAGCATTACTGGCGAATTCATCTAAGTAACCACGGTATTTGCTAACATTAACATATTCCTTAAGTTCATCGTTTACGCGGTAACCCAGCTGGTTCAGTTCATAGGTTAATTCGTAGATACCCCATATGAGTCGGGTTAATAGGTCGCCGACGCTCCCATCCTCATGCCCAATTACCGCTAATTCATCATCCAGACTTGATATACCTAGGTTTGGATCCAGTATCTTCACTAGTCCAATCCCGTACTTACTCATTAAATTCCTGATGGGGTCGCTGAATAACTCGTCGCAGTACATGATTTTGAGGTATGGTTTTGGTGTTGAGCGTAGGGACTGTATGAAGAATGTGAATGGGTTATACAGCGGCAGTAGTTTAATGCCCTTGTTTAGGAAGTCCTCAAAAGCCTTAACCAAATCCCTATAATCATAATTCACGGGATTCGCTGATTCCAGCTCCGGTATTACCCTCCTTAACCTATTGTAAATGCCCCCCGCTAGCTTATTAATCTCACTTATAGTACCCAATGGTGGAGGTTCACTTGAGTAACTGCTTACCAGCATTCCCAGTCTTTCATCGCCAATCTTCTCCAAGCCTTTACGCCCTATGATCTGCACGAGCCTCGTTGTTTCACTTAAATCGCTATATATGTCCTTCCCTAACCCAACCCCAAGCACATACCTGTAGAAGTGCGCCGCTGAGCCAGGTGGAATGCAGCCCCTCTCTATCTTACCTTGCTCTACACACTCATCCTTTACACCCCCAAGCAGAATCCTCAATGCCAAGTCCCTCTTACTTTGATCCGCGAGCACCTGAGCCAAGTCTCCTGATAACTCACTTAGTAGAGCGCTCTTAGCGTTAAGTAACCCCTTAAGTGATGAGTAGAATTCGGCGAAGTCCTTTATGAAGAATTCCCTCCACCAATCCTCATTCCTGTAGTTTACTTCCGGTATCTTGGGTTGGCACTCAGCCATTCCAATCACCCGGTTACCTTATTCTTATACCCTTGCCCTTGTGGGCACTTGACTTTAAGCTCCCTATCATCAACGTCGATCCTGGCCCATATGCTGCTGACTGGTTTAGTGGATAGTACGTTGTCTAGGAATGGTATTAGGTCGCTCCTCAACTGGTTTATGAAAGCCTCCAGGAAATCCCCACTGTAATTCGTACTTACCACTGGTTTGTATAGGCTGGGCTTGTCTAGGCTCCACCACCTGTACAGTATCGACAATGCCTCCCTAACCACTGGTTTGCCTATCCCGTTGAAGGCCATTAGTATTGCCCCTAGTTTACCGTAGGGCCACGGTAACGTGAACCTGGGGTAAACTGGCTCAATCACAAGCCAGCGCATTGGTGAGTACCAGTCGATGTGGATGTGATCCCCGTGGTCTATTATGAATGGCCTAATCACGGTTACTAACGAGCCCTCCGAGGACTCCTCAACAAGCCTAAAAGCCACGTAGTTGCACAACCCCTCGTCACTAGGCTCATAGATGCTGCTGGGCATTGGATCCATACTGAACCTAACATTCTCAAGGGTGTGGTGGCAGAGTTCGTGAAGGAAGAGCACCTGCGGGTAGATTAACATAACCAGGTACTTGCCCTTACTAGGAGGCCTATTACTGCTGCTGTTGATTAGTTGCCTAGCCAGGTTACTCAAATCCCTCTCCATGTTAGGCCTAACGAAGTAGATACCCCACCCCCTATTCGAGTTAGTACTGTAGGGCACGTAGTAGGCTAGGACATCGTAGGCCACACCCTCACAGAAACCGCCGGCACTAAAGTCTACGTCAGACCTAGCCACATCCACGTTAGACTCCGGAACCCACTCGGCGCCCGGCTTGAGGTTTAACACCCGCCTCACCAGTTACCCTAGCGGTTACGTGTTGGATATTCCTTTAGTAGAACCAAAAGTAGAACTAGGCTACGTAGGATAGTTAACTTTATTAACAATGGTTGGTTTACTGGGATTGTGGGTAAGGGTAGGGGTACCTCACCTATTTACGTGCAGGAAGCTAGGGCTACAGCTAAGAGTGGTAGGGGTAGGAGTACATCACTGGTTGTTTTGGCTATTGTGTATGGGGCGATGCTTAACGGTGTGGATTGCGTTAGGTTCAGTGAGATTTTTAATGCTGTTGGGCGTGGTAGTAAGGGTTCCATCGGTAACACGCTTAATAGGATGGTTAAGGATGGGCTACTTGAGAGGGATGGTAGGGGTTGCTACAAGGTGACTGATAAGGGTATTGAGACCCTGCTTAGGGGTAATAGGAACGTTGTTGACCTCTTAAACACCATGTTGATGCTTTACGCTGACCGTCAGGACCCAGAGGACTTAATCCCAAGGATCAGTGGTATTGGTGACTGGATTAGTAAGGTGTCTGCTTTACTGGATTGCGCGGAGGTTATTGGTGCTGTTGCCAGGTTCAGTGGTAGGATTAACGTTGATGACTTGATTACTGCACTTGGTTTGAATAACAGTAGTGTTGTTGCTAAGGCTGGTGAGGTGGATTCTAAGGAGTGTTATGAGGCTTTGAGGAGCCAGAGTTGGAGCAACGTCTGGTGTTGGGATGAGGAGTACCATTACTTCAACTTCTTCGAACCACCAGGCTACAACGTGATCATTAAGCTGGGTAAGGATGGCGTCGATGCACTCTTCCTGTCGGCGTTGATATATGAGCAGTGCATTAATGAAGCCGAGGCTGCTGATGCAGTGCTGAGTAGGTATAGGGATGGGTTTGGTGAATCAGGTAGGTTCATCATGACTAGGCTACTTCTAACACACCTAATGGGGCACATGGCGATGGTCGACATGGTCGCCAGGTCTAGGCTTGGAGTGGGGTTAGTGGTGAGTGAGCTTCACATGTTAACTAAGGTTAAGGGTAAGCCGGTCATAATGCCAATCGTAATGAGTAGCCAAGGTATAGACCTAGGTAGCCTAATAATGAACACTGTGCTTAAGGGTACCTCACTAACCGTTAACTAGGCCTATTAACTCAATGTTGTCCTCAGTGATGGGTAGTTCGATTGCCCACTCACCGTTTAAGTAATCAACCCAAGCCTTGAAAACCCTGTAACCGCCACTATGCTTAACAATCGCCTCAACTGGTTTTGCCGGGTTGTCTGGTTTGAAGCCAAGGCCGTAGTAACCCATTGTACCCGTGCAGTCTAGGCTAATCAACCTAAGCTTCATGTATGCCTAATGGGCTTGGGGTATTTAGGGTGATGGGTTAAAATAAAAGGTCCTATGCTGAAGGGGTAAGCGTTAAAATGCTGAAGTGGACAGTAGGCAGTGCCTAGTACTATTGACATTACATTGCTCTTCAGGGAGCTCCTAGGTAGGTTATCCACCTCTAAGGTTAGCCTAAGCCCAGGTGGACCCTATGCTGGTGAGGATGACTCAGCATTCACAACGACCCTGAGTGGGGAGTTTAAGGTTACCGGTAGGGGTGGTTTGGGTTGCAGTGGCCTATTGAGGACCGTGGTTGTTGATGGTTCATCCAGGAGGCTTGGTTCACCGGGCTTCAGGGTCTTCCTAGCCGGTGTTGCCGTCTACGGGGGTGTTGGTGGTAGCCCCTTGATGCTATACCCAACGTTAAGTGGGCTTGAGGGTGGTGTCGGCTTCATGGGTGTTAAGGCGCCTATTGACGTGCTTAAGAGCATTGAGGGTGATGTGTCGTTGAGCAGGTTCGTTAGGGTTAGGTTCACCGGTGGTGGTTATTTTGATGAGGATGCTAATGAGGATGACATCAGTGATGACGTTAGGATGAGCCTTGAGGCGTGGGCCATAGGTGAATTAGCCAGGAGGCTCAACAGGGGCTATGCTGTTATCCTCGATGGGCCAATTTACCTAGGCGTTAGGGAGAAGGCTAACCTAGCCTTCAGTAGGATTACGGCTGTTAATGGGCTTGAGGGGGTTGGTGTGCCGGTTGTTGGTGTTGTTAAGAGGGTTGAGAACTCCAGGAAACTATGCAGTGGTGGGGTTATTGAGGAGCTTAACGTTGACGTAGACCCCAGGCACTGTAACGACCCAACCGTGGTTCAGGCCGTGGGTAGGAGGTTTAGTGGTGGTGTTGGTGATGTAGTCCTCATTGGGCCGTTTAGGCATGTCCACGGTAAGGCTGGTGGGTTAACAAGCTTCATGTTCCCTGAGAGGGTGTTTTGGTACGTCCACAGTGGCTTCGGCTCCAGGGTTTTTAGGGTTGAGGCGCTTGCATCAACCTACAACTCGTTTGGGGGTGAGGTTGATTGCCTCGTTAAGTGGCTTGCCTTGAGCATAGATGGTAATGGGCTACCCTACGTTATTGACATTGCCGATAGGTTTGCTAAGGGCATTACAAGGAGCCTATACCTACTGTTCTACGGAATGGCTAAGTCAGCTAACGTGGCGTTCACATACGACACGGAGCAGGAGGCGGCGTCAGTCATGAGGGAGGTGGCTAACCTGGGTGGTGCAGCGTGGGCATAGGGGTTGATGTAGGCGCCTCGGCTAGGGGTGTCTTGAAGGCTGTTGTTGAGAGGGGGCTTGGTGAACCCATTGGTAGGGTTTCCGCAGGCGACGTCATAATCGTCGGCTCTGAGGGTGCTAAGGTTCTCGTCGACGTACCCTTCAACGACTACGTTAGGCATGGCGTGGGTGTTAATGATTACCTTGGGATTGCCACGATTATACATGGGAGGCTTGTGCTTGGTAGGGTTGTTGAGGTTAGGAGGAGCCACGTAATGGGGCTTGTGGGCGCCTCACCAATACTTGAACCAACCGAGGACTACACAGGCCTTGCAACACCAGCAACAATACTCCTTGAACCATTGACCGAGTGCCCGCTTGAGGGTTTCGAGGACTGTGAACCCAACACTGTCCACACACCAATAGACCCATTGAGCATTGTCTTCAAGCCAAGCCCAACATTCCTAAGGAGGATGCTTCAACTACCGGGTGAGGGGGTGTTGATTGGTGAACTCTACTCTGGTGGTAGGGTTGTTGAGGGTGTTGATGTTAAGCTACCGACCCATGCACTCTACGAGCATGTTCTCGTGATTGGGACCACTGGTAGTGGTAAGACGGTGCTTTTGAAGAACATGGCACTCTCAATGCTGAACAACGTGAAGGGCTCGACGGTGCTGGCCCTAGACCTACAGGGCGACTACCCACACCTAGCCCTACCAAACCCAGTAAACGCAAAGCCACTATTCAAGCCAGTGGGCTCTTTAACCGTGATACAGCCCATCACCAGGGATTACCTTGAAGGTTACAGGGGGTTGATTGAGGGGGTGTTTGGGGTTGAGTACCTTGAGGATTACCTAGGTGAGGGGGGTGCGGAGTTGAGTGACGTTAAGGATGCTGAAACCCTGGCTAAGGCGTTAGGCTATGCACTACTCAGGCTTTTCATAAGGGACGTGTACGGTGATGCAGAGGTTGAGGGGTTTAATGCCTCAGTGGGTGGCGGTGGGTCTGAGGCTGTGCTGCACTGGGTTGAGGCAACCATTAAGGTTGGTGGTTCATCCTTCAGGCTTAGGCTGGTCCCATGGTCGCTTAGGTTTAGCGACGTGTACATTGAGTTGCCTAGGATATTCCCAGTATTCTCGGAGAGGGTTGGGGTGATTCTGCCCAGGGTTCTTGAGAACGCAATGAACTACATAAATCACGGCGTCAACTGCGCACAGCAGTTAAGCCAAAGGGGTAGTAGGTGCCCTGGGGAGCGGCCTCAAGCAAAGGTTCAGGCTAGGGCTGGGGGTGAGGGGACTGTTGAGCAGGGGGTGGTGGATCTTGACGCCCTTTTGCGTGAGCAGGCTTGTGTTGAGTTGGCTGCCGAGTGCCTTAGGTTGGCTTGGCAGCAGAGGGATAACATAGTGAGGGGCCTCCACATGCTAGGCAGGTTAGGCGTAATGGACGTTAAATTCACTGTTGGCGGTAAGTCCGTGCTCCTCGAGGAGCCCAACTACGGTGAACTGCTTAACGGAGGCTTGATCGTGCTTGACCTTAGGTTGTTTAGGGAGCAGCCAACGGCAGCATCAATAATCGTCTACAGGGTTTTATCAAGGGTTTTCGAGGTTAGGGATGTTGAGTTGAGGGGTGGTGGTGAGCCAAGGCCAACATTCATACTCATTGACGAGGCCCACAACTACTTCCCGCAACCTGAACGTGGAGTGGAGGACTTCAACAAGGATGTTGTTGAGGCTATGATAAACAAGCTGACTAGGCTTGGTAGGGTTAGGAGGATTGGAGTGGTCTTCGCAACCCACACACCAGACGACCTAAACAACCTAATACTACAATTAACAAACACGAAGATCGCCCTTAGGAGTGAGGGGCATGTGCTTGAGAGGGTTGGTTTAAGGGAGTACTCCAGTGAGGTAACCTACGCACAGGACGGCGTGGCGGTGGTTAAGAGCTACGTCTTCAGGACGCATTCAGTAACGGCAAGGGCAATACCACCACAGACAATGCACAGGAGCCATAAGTAACTTTGCTTAGGGGTATTGTTTTAAGGGGGTTTATTTAAGGGTTTGTATGGGTGCTGGTGAGTTTAAGCCGTGTAGGGCTGCGTGTGACTTCTGCGAGTCAAACCTGAGGTTTATATCTGGTAATAGGCCTGGCCTCCTCAAGGATCTTAGTGACTTAATTGGTGATGCCTATGATTTAATGCCAGCCACCCTTAACCCTAACTCACTCTTCACGTTCGCACTGATGAACCTAGTACAGCCACTCGCCAACTACATACCGCACTCGGTGCTTGAGTGCGCACCATACTCCACCCTATCCTCAATGAGGCTCATCATAGAGTCCCTGGCGGTCGGCCTCTACGCCGATAGGTGGTTCGGCAATGCTTGGCTTGGGGAGAGATTGAGTTTGGCTAGGGGCTTTGAGTTGGGTAGGTTTAGGAGGTGTGGAGAGGGTAGGGGTGAGGATTATGCGCTCTGCAGCCAATACGAGAACTTGAGTAATGAGGTTAATGAGGCATTGGATTGGTCGAGGAGTTGGTTAGGCAGTATCCTCGGTACTAGTACTGAGCCCATGGACTTCATATATGAAACCTACAATTCACTATCAAAACCCATCCACGCCGTGGCGATGATTAATGGAGGGGGTGTGCTTGGGGCCTTGGGAATTGCCGTGTTTGATTACATGCGTTCAAAAATCGACATCCCACCAATGCGGACAGTCATGATGCCGGCTGAGTGCGAGGAGGACGACCTAGTAATACTCGACGCAATTCACTGGGACTTATTACTCGCTAGGTTATCCATGAACATGCTAATCTACGCATGGGGAGTAGTAGCAAAAGGCATGAGCAATGGGGAGCTTGAGAAGGCTAAGGCGAAGATTGAAGAGGCATTAAAGAGAATAGAGGAAGTGCATAAGGAACTGGAGAATAGGTATAGAAACAAGACTGAGACCAATCACTAAGTGGCTCACACTGCTCCCAGCTAACCACCCCCTAGAGGGTTAAGGAGGTTAGAGACACCTTAGCAAAATACAGGGATGAGGTGAGGGAGTTATCGACGCTAAGGGATTAAGGGGAATGTGGGGCTCATCGTAACCGAAACACCTAAATTAACGGCAACAGTACTACGTATTAATGCCTAGGTGCCCTTACTGTGGCTCGGAGGACTTAACACCAATTAAGACTTGGAGGTTCAGATTCTATGAGGTGACGAGGTATAAGTGCAACAAATGTGGTGGAATATTCCAACACTACAGGAACACCACGGGTAGGGGCAAGCCTGAATTCTACATCAGGATTAAGCCTAAGCCTTCCTCAACTCGTTGATTGTTGTTCATAGTTTTTAATGTGGGCATTGTACTTGTATTCAAGTCCTCTGACTGTTTCAAGAATCCACATTCTTTGAAATTCCTCGAAGGTTACGCAGTTTACTTCACTTAGATTCCCCTCACTAATGTACACTATGCACACGATGTGCCTATCTGGGAACCTTGATGCCCAATCAATCTCATTAGCCGTGAATGAGACTACCTCGTCATATCTACGACTCCAATTTTCCTGCGGAACCCACCTACCCTTCACCTCAACGGTGTATAACCTACCATTCCTGGAGACAACCATATCAAAAGGCCTAGGAACACTCCTATAACCCTCAATCATTTTATAACCCATACTGAGTAGATACTCCTTAGCATACTCGGCAGCCATCAGCTCAGTCCTCTGCCTTGAGCGACTGGACTTAACCTCCCTCATGACCATATCCTCGAAATCCCCCAAGTACTTCGCTGAGGTCTGCACACCCCCCTTAACCCTAGCCCTGGCAATACTAACTATCTTATACCCTGGCTCACCTATCGTTAAGTACTGCTGCAGCTTTTCAAGGTAGTTCTTTAGATCTAGCCACAACTCCGTATGAACCTTCTTCTCAATCTCGCTTCTCTCATCCTCCCTAACCTCACCGCTATCGTTCTTCACATCATCCCAATTAACCTCAACCTCTCTAACCAAAGCCTCCCTAACCTCCCTACTCTTACTCAACGGCGTTGGTAAGCGAATCAAAAGTCTCTCCCTATACGCCTCCACTTCCCTATTAGTTTCCCTGTCCCTCACTAGGTATACTAAGTCAACGATGTAATAGCCACCGCCTGGCTCAACATCAGCACTTGGTGGGTAGCCTAGCTTAATCCTTAATCCCCTATCGACATCCTGCTTGGGCTTCCACCTAATCTTCTCCCTCTCCCTCAATATAGCCTCAATTTTTCTACGTAACTCATCCAAGCGAGCGCTTAATAAGGCACCATACACCTCATTCTCCCTTAGGAACACTGAGGAGCCGATCTCCATTATCTTGTATACCCCCTCCCCAACCTCGTAAATCTCGAACTCGCCGTAGCTTTGGGGAGGCAATGCCCTAAGTGATATCTCATACAATTTCTCCAGAAGGTCTAGGTACATCGTGTACTCATCACGTTCAAGCGCGGTCTTAAGCACCATATCGATAACCAAGACTGAATCAGCCTTTTGACCAAACCTCCAAATCCTCCCAACCCTCTGAACATGCTTAGTAGGGCTCCAAACAACCTCATAATTAACAACAACGTTAAACGTCTGCAGGTTAACACCCTCAGACATTATGTCCGTGGATATGAATACCGCCGTCTTAGATGACTCAGCGAGGTTTGAGGCAACGGCACCAACATCAATCTTCTCCCTAGCCCTAGACGTGGCATACATGATGCCGAAATCACCACAGTCAGCCCTAGCATAGCCATCGGATGATTCAATAAGCCTACAATTACCCAACTCACCCATGAGCCTTTGGAATAGGTACTCCGCAGTGGTTGCGTATTCAGTAAAGATAAGGACCTTCCTGCCAACTAACCTATCAGTCAGTAGCCTCTTAAGTGCATCAAACTTCCTATCTGCAGCACTGGAGTATTGGCTGGCTAAGTCCATTAAATCCCTCCAACCAGCCACACCACTTAGGCAGGAGTCCAACTCACCCTCCTCAAGCTCCTCCTCCCCACACCCACCCCTGGCAACAACCCTCCTAAGGGTTGTGAGGAAGGATAATGGGCTTGACATGGCCCTCTTCTCAACAACTACACGGACAATATCCTCAATGTTAGTCCTCTCAAGTAGGTTAAGGATCTCGTAGAGTGCGTGTGACTCCTCTCTAGTAGCCTTCACCTGCACAATCCAGTAGTTTAACCTTGGGAATATTCTCCTACCCTCATACTCCTCCACATCCCTCTTCTCCCTCCTAATAACAACATTATCAACGAGTGATGTGAGGAACCTATAATCATTCTCATTACCAGTGTGTGGTGTTGCGGTTAATAGAATGCAGCCGTTAGCCCTATTGCATAGGTATACAAGCCTCTCCCTCTCCCTACCCAACCTAATCTTATGAGCCTCATCAATTATGACCAAATCCCATTGCATCTTCTGTAGTGAATTCATGTAATCAACCATCTTAGCCCTATCAAGCGTGACCAGGTAGACTCGATAACCCAGTGGGTAGTCTGGCGATTCAATTAGGTAATGCTGTATCTCAAATTTGTCCAATTCATCAGACCATTGATTAAGTACTGAGCGGGGAACGATTATTAGGACATTATTAACCCTATTCAACTCCATCAAGACCTTAACGAGCAGTAAGGCCTGTATCGTCTTACCAAGACCAACATCGTCAGCGAGCAAAAACCTAGGCCTTGGAAGCCACAGCACATCCGACACAAGATCTAACTGATGCTTATACAGGTCCTTACCAGCAAGCCTCAATATGTCTATTAATGAAACCATAACTGCCTCATTGAAACACTAGTCCCCAATTATATATGCATTCCCCTCAATACAGTATATGCTGATTATTTTTATTCTTCACATATTACCGTGAACTCCAGGTTCCAGCCCTTAAACTTCTGAGCCATATCATCATCCACAACAATGGGTTCAAGGAACTCAAACACTGCCTCCACAGTAGGGGTTATATCCGTCAGTGCCATTAATAGACGTAAGACATTATTATAAGACGTATCTTTCACCCTAAAGTTTGCGTTCAGCTTAATCTCGTTCTCACCAACCTTCTGCTCAGTACTTACCCTAAGGGTTAGGCTGAGCTTACGCTGACCCCACAAATACTTTAATAAATTCGTCGTATCATTAGCCTTCAACACCTTAATCCTCTTAACAACATCACCTAGAGAAACATCGTATTTAATGCACTCCCTCCTCCTACCCTTTACGTAAATTGTTACAGTCCTTTGATCCCTAATCCCACTCTTAAAGACTGCCTCAATACTGAGTGCATGCTCACCAGGCTCTTTAGGCACCTCAACCTCAAAGCGGTAGTTAACGCCTGGCGAGGGTGCCTTATTCATAGTACCGTTAATGCCGTAAATCAACTCACCCATCTCCTCACTCGCAATAACCTCAACATTTACCTTAGTACCCGGAAGTCTCTCAATGAAGAGTTGCTCAACTCCATCAACTAAGACCTTAATAGAAGCCTTAACGATCCTCCTCTCGAAACAGCCCTCCGTGAAGTAGGGCCAGTCACCCTTCTTCGTTAATGCGTCATCGATGCTGACCTCGACCTCCTCACCACTGGGTCTCCTATACTTAATATAATACCTTGTAGAGTTACCCTCCATCTCATGAAGCTTCTCAAGGAACTGCCTAACGGGCCAGTCAATGAATTCCGTACCAATGATTATGGGCGCAACCCCACTATTCTCATCCAAACTCAGCGTTTCACCCTTACCGGAGCACTCCGGTATCCAAACTAACTCATTATTTATCCTGAAGACGCACCTATAGCCCTTACAGTAATCCTTAATGGAACTTAAGAACTCATCAAAACTTATTGGCGCGGATGGTAACTCGGAATTGTTAAGGTATATGTTCCATAAATCATCTATAATTTCGAAGTTACCGCGCTTTATTGAACTCTTGACTAAATCGAAGTTGAAAACTCTTTCTGCAAGCGTATTCACGACCTCACCCTTCCTCTTACTAATCTCGACCAAAGCACTATCAAGCTTATCGAATGATTGCTCCTTAAATCCAATCACCGCCTTACTAAGCCACGTATTTACCGCCTTCCTAAGTGTGGCTAGAGCCACAGACTTTCTATCATTAAGTCGATTTCTTAAGTATCCCTCGATCTCCCTCTTAAGACTCTCATTCTCTATCTTAAATAGATCGGGAAAGTAGTCCAAAAGCCTATTACTTACCTCATCGATAGCCTTTATTATCCTGCCAAGGTCAACAACGGCACTTTTAATACCATTCTTCTCCCTGGCCTCCATTCCATAACCCTTAAGAAGCCCAACAGCCTCCGATGGCACCTCTACCTCATCGTTGGGCAACATAACCACTAAATTGTTTCTTTTCACCTTGATGCCAAACTCGCGTATATCCACTGCAAGTATCGACTCCTTACTGTTACTTAACTTTTCCTGCCAAGAGTCTTTATCGGCAATTATAACAACCTTATCCAGCGACCTAGGGTTTACACCCGAGATGAGAACTCTAGAGAAGGCGCCCAATCTATCCTTAATTATATTTACCAATTCGTTAACAGCAATATTTAAACCATCAATGTCTGAGTAGGTAACGGCTGCTTTATATACGGCTTGTGTTTCATCACTAAGGAACCAATATATGTACTTATCCTTGTCAATCTTCGTAACATGAGTATCCTTACTAACTTCATTAAGTGCCTCTCTAAGGACAACGGTACTCGTATCTAAATCATTATAACTACCCACGAGTAAGTCCTGCTCCGATGGGTATAGCCCTATTATTGGCATGAGTCTCAGGTAATATGTCATGAGTAATACATACCTAAGCATTGAAAGCGCCGCTTTATATGTTGAATGACTTAAGTTTCTACTTTTAATATTCTCCACATCACTCTTATAAAACTGAAGGAGTGATGTCCAAATGGCTGCTTCATCACCACCCGGTATCAATAATTCATTCGGCTCCGGAAGGTGTGCGAAGGTTATCAACTCCCCTCTATTCGTGTTTAGGTAAGCGCGTGCAAGTATCCTAAGGAGCTCTCTCGTTAACTGTATCCTCGTCCTTTTAACCAGTGACTCATTAGCAAGCATTAGGAGGATATCAAGGAGTTTCGGGTTAACAGGGTACGTTTGCTTAAACTTATCATTAAGGCGTTTATATTCCTCATCGCTGACCAAGCCCTTCAAGGGGACTAAATCAACATCCTTAATGGCTATTCCACCCCACCTCCTGAGTATGGCTGTGATTTCACTGACCGTATCTAACGAAATTCTTATTGGTTCCTTCCCCCTCCCAGTGACCCATGTCGACTTACGGGTTCCCAGCTCAGGTTCCTCAGTCGCAAATAGCGAGTAGGACACGAACAAGAACACTCCCGGTATTTCATGAACAACCTCAGCCAAGGTCTGAATCCAAGCAACGAAATCGTCTTTCTCATCAATCTCGAAGAATTGCGTCTCGTCAAAAATAATGACCAACGGCACATTATTCCTAACAATACTCCTTAAGTCATCCTTAATTTTCGTCTCCCTAAGCCTTCTCTCGAAATCTCCCAACCTCTGCCTACCCTTAAAAACGGCAACATTGGGGACCTTGCTTATCGATGGTATTTTGATGTCGATACCGTACTTCGACAACTCCCTACTAACGCAATCCCCAACACCATTACACCGCCTATAGAGGGCTAGGAGGTGTAGTATGAATGCTAGGAAGTGCGATTTACCAGCACCCATCAGGGCAGGCATTAGGTAAACCTCACTCTCGCCCCTACTTAGTTTCGCCAGGAAACCCTCTATGTACTGCCTAAAGGCTGGGGTTACGTGCGTGATGGAGAAGAATGATTGCGGATCACAGTATATTTCGTACACTTCCTCGGGCTTCTCGTTTAGGAATAATGCCCTATACACCTCGTATATGTCTATGGCAGAGCTCACCTTCCCCTCGGCGAGTAACTTTAGGTTCACGGCACTCATTGCCACCACTCCATACCAAGAACCAGCCTTGAAAGCCTTACGTCAGCATCATCCTCATCAAGCAAGCCCGACTTAGAAAGCTCAATCAAGGCTCTAGCCAGGTTAAGGGCCTCCTCCCTAACCTCAGGAGTGCACTTAATCGCTGACCTAATTAGGGCATTAAGCTGGAGCTGCCTAAGGCAATCAAGTACGGCAGACTTCCCACGCTGTAGTGAGTAAACCCTCTTAACCTCATCCACAGTGTCACTACGCGGCGCCAGTACCTCAAATGTTTTGCGCTTAGCCACATTAGGCCCGCCAGTCTCAACCTCCGTAATCAAGCCAAGCCCAATCAAGTCCTTATGCTCCAGCCCAACAGCCTTCTCTACGTATGACAACGTATCACTATCCACACGACCACTCTCACTCTCCATAATCCTAAGAGCCAGATAGGCATGCGCACCCCTATCAGTCAACTTAATACCAGAACTCCTCAGCAACGCCTCAAACGCAAGCACAACAGCCTGCCTCATCAAACCATCAGAACCAAGCTCCACACCACCAAGCCGCACCGGGTAATGAGTCGTCAAGTACTCCAGGGCAGCCAAGTAGGAGTAAACCCACGCCGCCACACCACCCTTCCTACCCCGCAAAGCCTTAAGCCTAGCCTCAAGCCTCGAAGAAACCTCCTTAAACGCCTCCTCCCTCGCCACATCCAAATCAAGCGGCCTCTCCCCAACCCGCCTCCTCCATGCCGAGACATAACCACCGAGAACCGAGGCCTTACCCCTAGCAACAACACTCTCCTCACTCTCAGTCTCAACTGGATAGGCGGCGACAAGCTCAAGCCTATTCTTACGCCACAAAGCATCAACCAACGCAGCCCAAGCCTCAGGCTTCTTAGCAACGTAGTACACAACAAGTAACCCATCCTCCTTGAGGAAACGCAGAACATTAGCAAAAGCTCTAGTTAACAACTCAGCAAACGTGACCTTCACCTCAAAGTACCCCCACCGACCCTCATTCTCACTCACCTCCTTAGGCGCAAACCTCTGCCACTGAGTTGGTATCTCCAAGCCAAACTCGTCGAAGAATGCCTCAGGCAGGAAGCGCGGTTTTAACTCATTATTTTCCACATCACTGAGAGCCCTCTTAAGCCAGACATAGTAGAAATCACTAAGCTCTGAATACGGCACATCATCAGCATAAGGCGGATCGGTCACTATCACATCAAACTTCTCACCCTTAAGTTTGGAAAGTTCAGAAGCATCATCTAAAATTATATTTACGGAACCCGTAGCATTAGAAAGGTAGTTAATTGAATCAAGTTGAACCTGGATGTTTCTCCAGTATGAACCAGTCCAGCTAATATCAGGTCGTTGATCATACCAATTCCACATCATTGCAATACCTCTCATACTCATAGTATGGGCCATTATAAGTGACAGATTCCACACATTATTTGTAGAATTATAATTAGCATATTTTATCAACGCCATAGCTAAATACGTTGTTACTGCTTCTGCGTATTTTTTCGCGTCTTCAGCGTTCCAACTCTCCTTTAGTTTCTCCTCCTCAACTGCATGCCCTGTCTGTCTAATTAATTTGACTAGCTTTGTTAGGGTGAGGAGTTGGCGTGGGTTAAAGAGTTTATAGAATTTATCGAAACCCCATAGTGTAATCCTAAGAGCACCTGCAGTTCCCATCTGATATGGTGCAAACATTTCCGTAGGCATATTTGGATCCCCCCACATTTTCCTTAGCTCCTCAGTGGCTTTCCATAGTTTCTCCGTGTCTTGTTGTGTTGCTGGTTTGAATTGTAGGTCTCCATCCTTGACGTAAATCTTAACTAGTAGCGTGGGCCTTGCTGGTGATTGCTTCAACTCCTCAAGTGTTATTTCACCCCTTAGGTACTTCTCGTAATTCTCATTCCACTGCCTGAGTGCCCACTTCACGTACCAATCACCATCCTTCTTATTGCCCTTAACCACCTTACCGTTTACTACGCGGTGGTTTATCTCAGCCCTGCAGTATAGGCACTGGGCGGTCTCGCGCCTTGCATCCACATTCTTTATTGGCACAACGAGCTTCTGATTCGCCCACCTCACGGAACCACCCTCCTCACCTCTTGTTGTCACCTCGGCACTTAGGTTATCGCAATTCCCCAGCCTCTGCTGTCTGCATTGTTCGTTTAGGTCCACCACCTTGATTTCACCGTTTTGCCACTCCATCCAGGCAAGCCTCTCATAGCCCCTATTGCCACTCTTCACCCTCGCCAACCACCAATTACCAACCAATGGCGTGTACCTGCCGCACACCGGGCACTTGACCTCCCATGTACCAATGTATATGTCGGCGTCGTAAAGCCCCCTAATCACTGGATCCTCCCTGAGCCTGTTGATTACCCATGAGCCCCACTTGGCAACATCATAAATGAGTATAGGCACCTTGTACCTACCAGAATCACTCACCTCCTTCTTACCGTTGAATTGCTTGGCAGCATCCTCAAGTCCCAATTCCTTTATGGTCTTCCCATCAACCTCTATGAACTTGTCCCTAAAGAGCCTTGGGTATTCTAGTATTGCCTTTAGGAATACGTAGGCTGTTGGCAGTAGCTCAACGGCAACAGCATCAACACCAAGCCTAGACGCCTCAAGCGGTATTGAACCAAAGCCGGCAAATGGGTCAAGCAGCCTCTTTCCCTTGAGCTTCTCGATTAGGCGTTGTGATGGGTTGCAACTATGCGCAGTCTTCTTCTCATGCCTACATGGGAATAGGTCGCTTAGGAACTGCTCCATGTTTTGGTAAGCATTATCAGGTAGGAGTGATGCGGCTATTACGGCTCTGGCGCCGGCAAGTGGCTTCCTAGTCCACCAGAAAACCATCTCCCAATGAGGTGGCCTACCAGGACCCTTCTCAACACTCGAATACTCATTAACCTTATCAATGGGTATGCCACGCTCTAAAAGAGACACCACAACAGTTAAACAGCATACACTTTTAAAGAATTACACCCATCAAACCAATGCCCTGGTTCCTGTACGTGGGTGACTTGTTTAGTCTGGTGGACGTTAGGGCATTCACTGTTAGTGAGGCTGTTGAGGCTGGTTTGAAATTGGCTGGAGGTATTCTCGGTGGTGCTGATAGGTACTGCGTCTATGAGGGTAGCAATGAACTTGTCATCGAGTTTTGGCATAATGGTGAGTCGATTAAACTTATTCACTCGGATAAGCCGAGTGAAGCAATCATGCGTTACTACGATGCTGAGAGGGTTGGCTTGGTTAAGTGTGTTGAGTATTAGGCGGTGGGGTGGGTTTCGCAGGGTTATGTATTTTACCACGGCGAAGCCTACACATCAATGGATAAGAAATGCATAATCATCGGTGTAGGCATTAACATCACACCAGCTAGGCTAGCGCTTATTAATGCTGACGTTAATGATGGTGATTATGTTATTCTAGTTGGTGTTAGTGGTGATGCGCTTAATGCATTAGCCGAGTTCACTAGGCAAGTCTACCAGGACTTGAACATTGATGTTAAGCCGATTACCATCGACACTCAGGTTAGCCTAGTTGACGCTGTTTCAATGCTTAGGAGCATGATTGAGGGTAATGCACCTTGCGATGAACAGGTGAAAAAGTATGTCCACATGCGGCAGGCTGCGTATGACTTAGCGCATATGGCTAGGAATGGTATGGTCAGCGCTGTCCATTCAATTCCAGTTGGTAATACAGTTGGTAATACTTCCCCCAGGTGTCACAAGGTTTTTAAATTATGAAAAAGCGGGGCCCTGAGGTGATGAGGAAGGGGGAGCTGGGGTCAGCCTGAGGGGTGATGAGCTAGTCCTTGGGCTGACCCCATATCCCCTACGGACACCCACTGTATACCTCTAAGGTGTCTTTAGTATATCTTTAGTATACCCGGTTTTTAGGTTTTTCGGTTTCTGGGCCTACTGGTCACTGGTAGGTACAGTGCACTGGAGGCTCATCACGGATAATTCCCAGCTACAAAACCTAAGGTAATTGGGTTCCCAGATTGCGAACACCCATGCTCACATTGAAGGGTGCCTGGGCGGGGCGTGGGTTCCATTGATTCTCACATTGTATTTATCCAAGGTGCTTACCCTTCAATTCTCCTTTGAGATCACCCCCACGCCCCTAATACGACCATGTCATCAACCCAGGCACCCAGTACCCTCACTCCAGTGCGAGTTTTAAAGCATTGCATTCAATATGCTTAAAAGAGGCTTGATTGAACTACTCCATTAATGGGGAGGAGGTGCATTGTAATTGGGGCTGGCTTGAACATTACCCCAGCCAGGTTGGCTCTAATCAACAGTGAGGTTAATGATGGTGATTTGGTAATCCTCACTGGGCTTAGTAGTGACGCCTTAGGCGCATTAGCCGAGTTCACAAGCCAAGTCTACCAGGACTTGGGCATTAAGGTTGAGCAGTTCGTCCTGAACCCAAGGGCCAGTTTGGTTGATACTGTGGCTGGCTTGAGGAGCTTCATCGAGGACTACGCACCATGCGGCCTCGTTATCGGTATTGCTGGTGACAGGTGGGTTACCACTGTCTTGGGCTTCCTGGCCATGACGCTGGCTACTGTTGGCGGCTTCACTGGCATTAATGTTGATAGGGTCTTCACCATGCCTGATAAGGGTGAGCCAATTGACTGGCCTATTGCACCGAGGCTCATTAACCTGAGCCAAACAGAGTACCGTGTGTTGAGGCTCATTTGCGATGGGCATGCGTTGGCTAGGGAGGTTGCTAAGGCTTATGAGGGCGCCTTCAGGGAGTCAATATCCATTCAAGCCGTTGAGAGGGTGCTAGCCAAGCTTAGGGCTAGGGGGCTTGTTACTGCTAAGCCATCTGGCAAGGCGTACTTGTATGATGCCACTTCAATTAGTAGGCTACTCGCCTGCAGGATGCCAGTCATTAGGGGTGGCTAGGGCTCGTCATCCCCCCAAGCAAGCTCCTCATCCTCAGGAGGCCTACTCTCGGCTATGGAAAGGTTTATAAGGCATGAGCATGATTCATGTGTAATGAGGATGAGGCTAATATACAATGGGCTTGAACTCACAAGCTCTGCAGGAGTACCATTGAGCCACATTGCAGTCGCCAATGGGCTACCTGACCCTGAGGAGGCCAGCTTCACTGAGGTTGTTGAGGCGCTTGGGAGGCTCGGGTATAATACTATTAGTTATAGTTAGTATAGTAATAGTGAAGCCTGGGAGGGTTAGGAGGAGGGTTAGTGCCCTGAGGCAAGCCTAATAAGACCCCACCTGACAGCAAGGCCCCTAGGCCCAGCGAACCTCTTGTCGAGAAGCCAAACTGTGACAGTATCATTCAATCCTCTAATACCCCTTCCAATTGCCTGAAGAGTCCTTATCCTACCAATCTCATTCATTAATGCTGACTCACCAAGCCCACTTGCCTTAGCCATGTCCTTGAAGACGGCATCCTCCTTATTCGGAAATGGCACGCCAGCGATTATAATATTCTTAATGAGGCTCTTATCCCCATCCTTAACCTCAATACCCTCCGTGAACCTACCACCAGCAACAGCATTCACGACAACCTTGTGCCCATTCTTAACAGCCTTTATGGCACTATCAACAATAGTGCTGAGTTCCTTTGTATCACCCTCATTGAATACCACAACATTGTTAATATTAAGGTGGGATAGTACACTATTCATGAACTTGTAGCTTGGGTACACGACTAGGACTACACCTGGCTCCGCATTGTTTACAATCTCACTAATGCGTTTCCCATACCTCTCATACATTTCCCTACTCCTCATATTAAACAAGCTTGTTAGACTTGCATCAATCCTAATCTTATACACACCAAGCCTTGGGCGCCTTTCAACGGTAGCATCAACCTTGAAGCCGTAGACGTGCTCAATATACTTTTTGCTTGGGAGTGTGCCACTCATGAGGAGGAACCTAGTATTGCGCTTGTTTAAGGTGTTGAGGATGTCCTTGTACACCTCCTTAGCCAGCAGTGGCCTGAGCATAATGCCCACAGTCCTCTTCTCACGATAAACGTAGACACCCCAACCAGTACTGGGCTTATCAATATACTGTAGTATCTTATCAATAGCCACGGCGGTCTTCACAATCTTACTATAAATCTTACGTACTTCAATATCATCACTAATCATTATGATAATCCTCCGAAGCCTATCACGGGTAGTATCATCAATCTTCCCCATAAGGAGCCCCTCTATGTCCCTAACTAGGTTCACAATAGGCTTAAGGGCATTATAGGCATTATTGAGGATTCCCTTAATCAACACTGGGTCTTTAACATGAACTGTCGAGCCAACATCAAGCCCATTAGCCCAATCATTCAAGATAATGCTAAGGTCATCGGCAATGGCCTTGAGGGCATTAACAATGTTATCTAAGTCAAGATTGAGTGGTTCACAATCCACCTCACTACAGAGTTTGATAATAGCCTCTGCCGTGCTCGCAAGCCTACCTGGGCTAACACGAGTACTCACAAGGTCTGTGAGTCCATCTAGGTTGTGAACCTCATCAATAATGACAAGCATGCTCTCAGAGTCCTCAATCTTATCCAATATTACATCGGCGATTTGAGGTATGAGGAGGTAGGGGTAGGGGCCAACAATGAGCCTAGCATACTTCACGGCTTGTAATGTGAGTGGGTAGACACAGTATGCCTCAGGTGGTTTTAACCCCATCGCCCTAGAGTACGATACCCTAATGTTAGGTACAGTTGGGTCAATAATACCCATTACATTCAAAGCTTCATGAACCAAAAAATCACCATGAATCAAAAAATCGCCAAACTCAACATCATCACTCTTACCCGCATTGTACCAACACTCACTACACTGCATGACAGGCTCCCCATCCTCATCAATGTACACCTCTGGGCAAAAACGAGCCTTACCATGAAGGGTCGCAATACTACCCCTAGCCACACCACTCTTCACAAGCATCAACCACTCCTTCCAAGGCGCCCTCTCCTCATTAATAGTCCTAGTGAGGAAGATGATTTTATCAACACCAAGACCAAGGGCATACAATAATGCTGTAAGCGTCTTCCCACTACCAGTGGGCATGCTCAAGGCGAAAACCCTCCCACCCCGATACAACAACTCCCCAAGAACCTCCGACTGCCACGGGTACAGGTTTAGCCCACCAAGCTTGGACATCACAATGGGCGTGGTGCATTAACTAATTAGCTGAACCAAGACTGTGGAATTATGAGGCAGGTTGGGAGGAAGCAGGTGAAGCACAGTGACTTCAGTGAGGAGTATGCTGGCAGGGCAATAAGTATAAGCCTGGCTGATGGTAAGGCAATAAGTGGGGTGCTTGTCGAGTCTAGGCGTTACTGGGTTAAGTTGAGGACTAGCAATGGTGTGGTTTACATTAACAAGGCATTCATGGTGAGCGTGGTACCCAATGCACAGTAACGCCTTCGATGAATGGTAACCGTAGGGCTTGTTCAAAGTACTGCCTTTGGCTCGCCTTCAAACTCCTAATTAGAGAATGAATGAGAGGTTGGTTAATGGGGATTACAAGCCTACTCAACCTCCCATACGGCATTGGGATTACCATAGCTGGCATTGAACTGGCTTGGGGCTTAATCAAGTACTACCTAGCCCCAACCCCAGGGCAGAGGAGGGAGGCTGTTGAGGAGTTCTACGGCATTGTAATTGGCGCAATCCTCACTGCAGTTGTGGCATACTACATGAGTATTGGCCCAAGTATTGGTGTGAAAATTGCTGGGGCAATGGGTGTTAATGCCACTCAGATACAGTTGAGTGATATCCCAAATGTAATGTATAATGATTTTAACCTCGTGATGGGGCAGTACATTGCTAACCTAGTATTCGCCTTCGCCTTCAGCGCCGCTGGGGCAATCATAGGAGCCACTGAGGTGCTCAAGCCAATTGGCGCACTCCTCGGTAGTTTATCAAGCTTCTTGAACGCAATAATGGCACCCTACAATCGTGCCTTAGTCGCCACAATGATGAATACCATAGCCCTAGCCGCACTTGGACAAGTCATGAGTGTAATGTATAATTACGGTATTGGGAGCCTCTCAGTGGCATTACTACTCCCATCAAGGACTAGGCGTATTGGGGCTTGGCTAGCATCATTCATCCTAGTCTTCAGTATCCTACTACCAATGGTGGCTGGGTACCAAGATACCCTAGTCTTAAACTATGGGAATGAATTGACAGCGTGGTTGAATGCAATTGAACAACAATGCGCCAACAATCCATTGGCAAAGACGCTCCTAAGCCTGCTTGCTACAAGTGGCATTACGTGGCTCCAGAGCAGTGTAGCCCTCATGCTAGTGTGCGGTGCGGCAAGCCCACTGGGGTTAATTAAGACAGCCGCCAGCCTCGTGAGCACTGGCACCTTCAACCTGCTCGAAGGCGACATTATCATTGATATTGCCATGGGTATTGGGTTCGCCATAACAGCATGGCTAGCTGACTTAATTGAAGCTGGGGCTAGGGCGCTATTCGAGGTAAGGCACCTGTGATTGGCAATGAACTACGCTAGCATACTCTGGGGTTCCGTGCTGACTGGGGTAGGCTTCTTTGCCATTTACATTGCCTACCTTGTAATCGTGAAGGGTAGGCTTAGGGGCATTAACATTAACCGTGAATTATACAGTGCCGTGGGTGCCTTCACGGCATTCATAATAATGATGAGTATTATTACCCCACTCCTAGGGCACCTGCCAAGCCTAACCCAACCACCACCTGGTGGTTTGGTTTTCAAACAGTATGATATTGTCACGGCGGTACTAGGCATAGTGAAGATGGTAGCAGCCATAATCCTCTTCCCAGTCGAGGAGTTCGATACATACTATTCACTATCAAACATTATCGATGGCATTGTAGGCTTCATTGGTGGGTTAGCATACCTCACTGCAATGGTGATAGCCCTATACAAGGCACTCCTAGCACTATTTCCATTTGCCCCACTCTTCATAAGCCTAGCCCTAGCAAGGCCAAACAAGCCTGGGAGTATTGTACTCATGGGTATTGGGTTGATGGCACTAGTGGCAACACCGTTAATTGGATGGGTAGCCTCACTATTCTATAAGATTACAATGGGTGTGGTAGCAGTACTAACCCCACCATGCCTGGACATTAAGATACTCGGTGTAGCCTACTACGGGCCTTCCCCAGCATTGGTTACGACTAGTCAGGGAGTCTTCATGACTAATGGGACAAGGTACATTCCAATTTGGGGGTGCGAGGGGGTTTATGTTACCCAGGTTGCCTGGGACTGGCTAGTACTAAACTCCTATTACATATTACCACCAGGCTTCAGCATCATCCCACTCTACGGTGGAATCCTCATGATAAATGCACAATTACCATTCCCAGCAACGGCAATTGAGAATTCGAGTGGGGTCTATGGGGCATGGTTTCCATTGAGGGTACTCAGGTATTGGCGCAATGGGACTGGCTACATGATTAACGATACGGTCTTCTACATTAGGAATGAGAGCGTTTTATTCTGGGCATGGGCTGATGGCGTGGGTGGGAATTGCAGTCTCAAGATTAATGAGACTGGCATGGTTAAGACGACACTCGTGAGCGGGCCAATGGTACTCCCAATGTTCGCACCATTGACAGGCTCATACCCACCAGGCTACTATTACGGCTATAGGCAGATGCTCATTAACGCCACTGCCTTCAACGAGTCCTGCATTATAATCTTTGAACCAGGCTCAAGGTGGAGTGGCTACACGGTACTACCAGCCACTGGGCCTGTGGAGTGGGCACTGGCAGGGCCACTCAACCTCGTTATTGGGCTTAATAGCCAGTGGAATAATGTTGAGACTGCCTTCACGACTGTTGGAGTCCTAACAGCGGCAGTCACATTGCTCGGCATCCTACTCCTACCATACCTTGCCATTGGTACAGCATACCTAGGAGCCATCATTGTCGAGTTCATTAGCCCACTTTGGGGTGTCATAAGCCAATTACTCCCATTCTAACCCAGTAACCCAAGGCTCCTGAGTAGGTTCAAGGCATCCTTAATATCATTATCACTAACCCAGGGCTTGAGGAACCTAACATGGTCAATGGCACCATTCAAGTCATCCCTGTAGTCAGGGGCATCAAGTAGGCTCCTAATCATTGAGGCAACCTCAAGGACATCAGTTGGATACTGGTTAAGCCTTTCAACAGTACTCCTAATACTACGGCATTCCCCAGCCTCAAGGCAAAGTACAGCAAGCCGAGCCAGTTCATCATCACCAAGGTGCGCCAATAGTTCAATAGTATTAGCCAACTCACTTGAATAAGGCCCATGGTAGTAGAGGTCGAATTCAAAGCCAATATCATACCCAAGCCTCTTGAGGAAGTATGCAGTCTTTTGTACCCTAACCCTAGCGTCAATGCCATCATCCCCGTCACTCAGCAGCGTACCCGCTCTGATGCCTAGCGTGTTGATTATGAATGCTACTACGGCAATGTTCACGAATGTGGTTAGGGTTGGGTGTTAATTAGGGGTAATAGTGAGTGGGGGGTTTCGGGGGACTTCTCCTTAGGCTTATTCTTCCTCCTCATTAGTACTGCCATCAAGAAGAACACTGGTGATATGAACATTCCTCCAGGCACAACGAGTAGTACTAGCCCAATGATTGTTGGCACCAACCAATGCCTACCCTCCCCTTTAGAGTTTTGGGTTTGGGACTGGCTTGCAGGCATTCGAGGATTAGTGAGGGGGTTTGGGTAATAAGCCTTACTCAACCATTGGCGCCTGTACAATATACGCCATTGTCTCAACAGATGCCTTACCCTCAAGCTCTGATTCAACCACCATTGGCTTGTCATAGCCTAATACAACATTGACATGACCCCTCTTAACCTCCTCAAGGAATTCTGTAACATACTTCAGATTGTACCCAACCTCGAAGATATCATCAACACTGTACTCCCCAGGTACAAGCTTGGTATCAAGCATCATCGTCGCCCCCTCATTATTAGCATCAATCATAAACCCATTATTCAACATCTTGAAGCGAGCCTCAGCCCTTGCCACCACTGAAAACGGCTTAAACCAGCTCAGTAGTGTTGAGGCATCAACACTCTTCATAACAGCCTTCGGGTGCCACTCCTTCAATTGCTCAACCAATCCACTCATAATACTCTCAGGCTTCTCAACAATAGTACCATCAACACTAGTATCACCATTCATCGAGTGCACTTGAATCCTTGCGCCATTGAAGATAACCCTAACAAGCATCCTACTCCACGGGAGGCTCTTCAGCAACCTTTTAACACCATCATTACTAATCATTATACTGTAACCCAACTTATTGAACAGCCCCACTGTATCAACAGCGGCCAATACAGTGTGGTCATTACTTAATGCCTCAAGCCTTACCAAGTTCGCATCATACTTAGACCCTATGGGCATTATTGTTACATCCGCATCCACTATTGACAGTATCTTAAGTATCTTCTTGAGTTCCCATGCCTCCATTATGGTTTGGAAAGTTTGGGTGGTTTGGGTTGGGACTTCGGGCATAGCATTATTACAGGCTAGTAAACTACTAATTAGATTAATAGGAGAGTAGGCTCCTCATGAGGGCTTGGGTGAAGAGGATTATAATCCCAATCATAATCGGCTTCACGATAATTGGCATAATCCTCCTAGCAAGCCTCATCTTCATACAATCCCAAATACCAAGAATAACCATGAAGGAAGCCAATAATACGATAATCATTAGTGTTGGGAACAGTACAATGACAGTAACCCTACAGGCTAATCAAACCGTGCCAGTGAACGACACGTGAAGGCAATCCTAACCCTTACAATCACGGCAATACTGGCAGTGGGGGCTATTGTGGATGGCATAGTCAAGTGGCCGTCCTCAATAATAATCCTCCTAACCCTCTACACTGGCTTCATCACCATGGCTAGGCTAATTAACAATAAGACAACCAACCCCCATGCGGGTTGCAATACTACTGGCAATAATACTCACAATAACAGTAATAATGGCACCAATGGCATTAACAATGGGTGATAAGCCTCGTCCTTTAGGGCTGGGTTAGGTTTTTAAATGAGTGCTTTCTCCTGTGGATGTTGCGTAGGGCTGTTGCTGTCGAGCTTGAGGCCACTAAGGAGCTTAATAAGTTGCTCTACTCCGTTGAGGCTATGTATCTTAGTATTGTTCGTGAGGTTGTTGCTTATGCCGTTGAGCACAATGTTACAAACCCAACTCAACTCCATAGGTTGTTCTACAGTAAGTATAGGCGGGAGTACCCAAGCCTTAACTCACAGTTGGTTATCCAAGCAATTAGGCAGTCATCCGAAATCGCCAAGTCATTCATTGAAAAGAAGAGGAGGGGCTTGGCGAGCAAGCCCTATCCTGAGGTTAAGGCTGTGTCCATTAGATTCGTTGAAACAACCTGGAATTATGAACAGTTCGCTAGCTCCATAGCCCCAGTTAGGATTGTGATTTCACCCATTAGTACTGGTAAGAGGGGTAGGGGAGGTAGGAGATTTGAAGCTTGGCTTAGGCTTCATAAGAGGTTTTGGCAATACTGGTGGAGGGTATTGAATGGGGAAGCCGAGTTAGCTGGGACACTGATTGTTAAGCGTAGGGCTAACAAGTGGTATGCGGTCTTCATCTTCGAGGTCAAGCCTAGGGAGGCTAAGCCACAATCCGTGGTTTCATTCGATATTAATGAGAACACTGTGGCTGTGGGTAGGGTTAATTTACCATCCACAGTAGATAGGGTGGCTGGTTGGAATAGGCAATACATGGTTCCAGAACTATACACGATTAAGACTGATTTCGGTAGGTTGGCTAGGAGGTATGGGAGGATTAGGGATACAATTACCGAGAGGCTCAAGCCACTGTACACCCTACCAAACGGTAATCACGTGAACATAGCGGACACTAGGGAGTATAGGAAGCGTGTTAAGCACCTAAGGGAGAAGAATAGGAAGATTGGTAGGGTTAGGCATGTGGCTAATGAATTAATAAAAACACCAGGAATCATAATCACCGAGGAGCTTGGCGAAAACCCACAGGAATCAATGATTAATGGAATTGGGAGGGATGAGTTGAGGCATCGCATAAAGCAGACACCATTCAAGAGCATTGAGAAGGCTGTTGAGGATAAGGCATTGGAGAGGGGTTCAAGGGTATTCCACGTATCGGCATACAGGAACAGTAGAGTGTGTCCAATTCATTTTACGAGGCTTGAGGGTACTAGTGATTGGCATACATTGCAATGCCCACTTGGGCACCTCGTGGATAGGGATCATGCCTCAGTCATGAACATGGCTTGGAAGCTAACACCAGAAGCGTGGGCAAAGGGAGTTTGGTGGGATTTGAAGAGTGAGGAGATGAATTGGAAAGCACGTGAAGGTGATTCCAACCCAATTATACCATACCCCATCGTGCAGTATCTACACGCCGCACTCAAGGAATTCAAGGCCAGCTTTGAGCAAAGCCCCGCAATGCTGGCCCGGGGCACTCCCATGAACCCAGCCAGAGAAGCCAATGAAGACTGGGCAAGGAAACCTCCCACGCCCCACAAGGCGGGGAGGAGGCCAGGCATGGGACTCAGTATCGGCTAATTGTAGTGTTATTGTCTCGTGGCCTGTTCCCTCAACATATACAATGTGCCCAAGGCCTCCTGGCTTTGAGGGTTAGGGGTTTTGGGGCTTGAGGATGGCAGTTAGTTCAAGGTAATTACCCCTAGTCTTGGCTAAGCTGACCTTGGTTGAACCGGGGTTCAAGTCGCTTGAGGCAAGGTAGTACCATTCACCATCCTTAATGAGCGCTACACCATAGTCAAGGGTAATAATGGTGAATACTAAAGGCTTGGCGCCAATTGCCAAGCCACCACCTGCGATTTTGAATAACTCAAGGGCAGTACCAAGCCTCTTAACAAACTCATCACTCTTAACCTCAACCCAAGGCGCCTCACGCCACTCATAATTAACACCAAGTAGCTTGAAGAATGACCTCACCAACTCCTCTCCATCATCCGTTATAGCAAGCCCAACCAAGTTTTGAAAACCCCTACCCTTGGGCATACAATAAGCACATGCACTGATTAAATTAGGCTAACCCTTCACAGGCTCAAGCCTCACGAAGACCCTCCTTGGGCGTGGTGGGTAGATGAGGATGCCTGGGGTGTACTCACCCCCAAAAACCCTCGGATTATTAGCCTGGCTAAGCCAACGAAGGTTATCCTCACCAAGCAGGAAGACCCTCCCAACAGACTCAGCATAGGGTGCAGGCCCCTGGAGTAGGAGGCTGAAGCCGAAGTTCTGCAGTGTAGCAGGCTTCACATCACCAAGGCTCTGTGTAATAACCCAAATCCCGAAGCCCATTTTACGAACACCCCTAACAACCAACTCTAGTATTGGGGATTCAATAATCAGGTAAGCCTCATCGAAGGCTAGAATATTCTCAACCCTCTCCGTGAATGGTTTGCTCAACCCCTCGTGGTAAGCCCTGGCTAATAGCACCTGCATTAGTAGGCTAACGTACTCCCTGTGAACCATAACATCCCTAAGGGTAATGATAACTGGATTAGGCGCATTCATGAGTTGGCTTAGCCTCACTGGGTACTTGGGGGCTAAGTCAAGGGCAGTGTACCAGACACGCCTAGCTTCACCATTCCTCGCAAGCCAATCCAGGGACTCATGCAACCCAAGGTACTCACCTTTCCCGTATAGCCTAACCAAGTCATTGAAGACAAGCCTGGCTAATTCGGCATCAGCGTAAGCATGCCTAACGGCTTGGCTAACCAAGTCAGCCCAAGCAATTGGGCTAGTCACAGGCTCAAGCCAGTCAATGAACGCATCCCTAACATTAATCACAATTGGCTCAAGCGCCTTCAAGTAGCCAGGGTACTCACCCTGAGGGTCGATGATTAGAACCCTAACCCCATACTTCGTTACCGCACGCATCATAAGGCTAACAGTACTCCAAGATTTACCTGAGCCAGTTGGGCCCACAATCAAGGCGTGTGGGCTTGGGGCAGTGTTCAAGCCAATCTTCACCTCACTACCATACTCATCACGACCAACATCAATGACAACCTCATCCGACTGGGCAATCATACTCCCACCATAGAACACTGGCACAGCCGTAACATCCATGCTTAAACCATTCAACTCAGGCTCCATAAGCCAGTGAACAGCCCCAAAACCAACCCTCATCCCAGGAGCCTCAATGTCACCGAGGATTGCGAACCTAATGGGCACTTCCCCAGCTAGGACACGCTTATGAGTAACCTGGAGTGCATCAATCCTAGGAGCATACGTGCCCCTTCCAGTCAGCTGATACCTATCAATGGCACGGGCTAGTTCACTCGCATAATTCTCCCTACCCATTAGGCTACCCGTAATTGTTAGGGCGAAGTCCCTCCTGGCATTACGCTCAGCGTAAGCCAAGAGTTGGCTTGGTTCTAGGCTCATGTGCCTTGCGTCACTGTGGGTTACACCAGTCTTGAATGGTGTGTACCTTGCTATGCTTAACCCAGCCCCAGCCTTGAGTAGTGCTATTACCAGTAGTATGCCTGTTACTACCCCAACCCAGAGCCAGTGCAGTGGCATACCGTAGAATATTATTGAGGCGATTAGGGTGATTATGAGTAGTGTCATGAAGCCACGGCTTCTGGTTAGGCTCATTGGGTTGCCCAAGAGCCTGACTGCCTCTTGAGGTGTTGCTGGCTCAAGTAGGAAGTACCTGTTTAGAATATTGGCGACATCTGAACTACTCCCAATGTAGAGGGTGCCCCCAATCTTAATGAAGCTGACCATAGTACTATCGAGGGGTAGGGTTGCGATTAAACCGTTCAAAGCCTTGATGGCATCCTCCCTATGCACCTCAATACTAAGCCTCGGGTAAGCCTTGTAGAACCTCCAATCCATGTTCCCAACCCTCACAATTGCCTGACTACCCCTTGCAGTTACTGTGACTTCAGGCATTAGCCTAGCCCCATAAACAAGCTTGAGGAGTTCAATGATGGATTGTGGGGCTAGTATCCCAATAATGCCTCCTAGAATGGCGATTGGCTTGACCTGTGGTACAAGCCCGATTATGAGTGGGGCTAGGAGTAGGATAATGAGCCTGTACCTCATGGCCTCCTACCCCTCAACAGGCTAGTGAGCCTCTCAAGGAGACTTGGGCTTGGGCCTGGCTGTACAATAGGCCCGAACTCACTTGCCTCATTAAGGGTGAACCTACCCTCAACCAATGGCTTAGTATTAATACTCAACTCACCATTATAAACAATACATGGGATATCACCAACATCCTCAGGCTTATCAACAACAGTACAACCATCCTTGAGAGCATGGGCAATGTAGGCTAGTGCAACCTCGTATTGAACACCAGCATTAACAGCCTCCTTGAGGACTCTGGCAACCTCACTTGGGGCAACAATGAGGAGCACCTGCCTTGCAATGTTCATGCAGAACTCCCTATTATCCCTAATACAGTACTTTGTAGCCTCCCTAACGAGCCTATCAATTCCTGGAATCCTCTTACCCCTAACTGGGGTTGGCTTGAGGGCATTCAGCCTAATGACTGGTGTTGGGCTCGTAAGCTTCTCAACCTCCTCACTGGTGAAGGGTAGTGGTGGGGATTGGCTCATGAGGTTAATCGGGCCAGTGGTGTAATTAGTACTCTTAGGGCATTGTAATACCACTCAAGGCTTGTTAATGGGCTAATACCGTGGAGTAAATTAACAATGATTATTGTGAGGAATACCCCAACACCCAGTTCAATTGCAATTAACAACCCAGGGTGCCTAAGCCAAGCATAGGCTGGCGCACAGGCTATACTGGCTAGTAGTACTATTACTGCCCCAATGCCTGGCTTCAATGGCTCACTAGCCCCGATTACAACAACAGTTAGCCCAATGCCTAGGGCAACAGTGAAGGCTATGATTGGGGTTTTTGGTACTTGGCTCATTAATAATCCTGGCCCTAGATTCTAATTAGCCATTATGCCCAATACCCCTGATGCCTAAGGCTCGTGTAACAGCCCTAACCATGGGCACCTTGAACCCAAACCTCAAAACATTCAGGATTATCACGAATGAGCATGTCAGCATTACCAGTGATGGTACCGTGAAGTGCATTGGGGAATCATGCGATGCTAATGGCACCTTCATTATCCTTGAGGCAGAACACCCAAACCCAAGGGAGCTTTATGACGCCTTGAGGAAGGTGCGCATCCTCAAGATTGAGGTTGAGGTTAGTGGGCTACCAAGGCAGTTACTCACGAGGCTTGAGTTCCTGGTGGGCAAGCCGATTAGTGATAATGCCATTGTCAAGTACACTTGGCATTCACTGCCTAGTTTTGAGGAGCTTGCCCTAGCCCTAAACGACCTCAACCTGCCTACTCATCCTCAATCAAGTCCTCAACCTCATCCATGAACTCCTCCTCACCTGGTTCAGTGCAATCATAAACCTTGAAGGAACCAACACTCTTAACCTCAATGCACTTAACCCCACTATTACTTGCCCTATTGGCAAGTCTCTTCAACGCCTCCTCGTCAATGGCTTCAACATCCTCAACCTCAAGAACCCTAACAGTACTACCACCCACGTAAACTGCCTGCCCGTTTAGGAGGATTAGTATTGTTTTTGAATGGTTCATGCGTGGGCTAGCCTATTAGTGGTAATTAGCGTGTGGCATGCCTGGTGGCATGGGCATTTTACAAATCATTGGTGTGAAGCCGTGCTTAACTGGTGGCATGCAGTAGTGGGTCGTGCCCAACCCCACTATGCCTACGCTCACTATTGCCGCTACGGCTATGCCTATTGTGAGTACTGCCCACTTCATGATTAAGGCTGTGTTTTTGAGGCTAATTAGGGCTTACCATTCAATTCTAGTATTAATCCCAAAAAACACGGTTTATAAACACGAGCACAGTATTTAGGCTTATGAGGATTGAAGTCAGGCGTAACCCAAACTGGGAGCCAGGAGTGCCGTTAATGGTGTTTAAGGTAGAGTACAAGCTAATGCCAGGCATGGGGTACATTAGCATAGTGCACTGTGGTAAGAGGCAGGTAACCCTTACTCTTGATAAGGCTAAGACTGTGAATTGGCTTTGGGACTACCCGATTCTCGCAGGCGCCACGTATAGGGACGACTTCGCTGTTAATATTGCCATCCCACCTGAGGCCGCTGAGGAGACTGGTATTGTCGAGTGTACTAAGGGGATTATCTTAATCCCACCTAAGGAGTACCTATTCGTAACCGTTGATAGTAGGAAGGACTATGAGCGCTTCATTAATAGTAAGGAGGATGAGGTGGAAAAAGAAGGGGGGATTTTGAAAAAACCGCCTGCATTTATGATGGGCTCAGGCTGGGGAATCGCCTAGCATTTTTGGGTCACATACTTGAGGATTGTGCTTCATGTGTACACTAAAGTTAGTGATAACGCCAAGAACCCACGACTGCAGTCTCCTCACCCCGTATATACTCTTACTAAGCTGAACCGACACCCATTTGTTCTCCTCTGGCACCTTCACCAGCTTGAACAACAACCCCGTAAGATTCCTCACAAGGCAGGCACCGTGGTATTTATGAAGCTCCTTCCCGTCCTTACCATAGACAACAACATCATTCGTGCCCATGTTGATTACAATCTCATACCCACCGCTCTTTATCGACACAATCTCCTTAGCCCTCCTCACCCTAATATTGAATGTGTCTTGCTCTTGAGTCGGCACTGTCAGTACTGGCTCCTCATGCGAAAATATCTCCACACGTTCCCCCCTCATTAGCTTCTCCCACACGTCCTTTATGTCCTTGTCCCCAGCCTTATCCGAGTTTGGAGAGTTTGGAGACCCCGCCATAAGGGTCTCGGTATACTGGCTAGCCTGGCTAATTAGGAGGCTGGCTCATTACCATTGTTAGTAATACTAACCATGGCCACCATGATTCTCCCATACAAGTTTGTTAATTATAAAACTCAGATGGGAGAATCCATAAACCATTTGACATAAACCCTAGCCAGGCTATCAACCTAAGACAATGCATCATACGGTACAATCCGAATACCCACGGGCGATTGTCTTCTCCCATTCTCCCATCCGCACCCCCCACCCCCCAGAGCTAGTGCACCATTAGCCAGTATGTGGAGTTGTTGTGGGTTGTATGACACCACTCACTCCCAGGGGTACCCCCTCTGGGATGGGAGAATGGGAGAAGACGTTTGTTGATGAATACAAGAATAATGTAAGGGGGAGTTTTGGCACATTACTCATAATTCACATCCTCCTCATTGCGCCTGCGCCGGCTACGACTCCCATACCTCCTACCACCATACCTACCATACTGCCTATTCCCATAACTCTTTTTATACCCACCCTGGTTCTGATACCTACCTTGCCCCTCACCACCTTGGTTCTGACCTTGATACCTCCTACCTTGCCCCTGGCTCCCACCTTGAGGGCCGTACTTCAATATCGCCATTATCACATCAATATCTCTCTCAATCCGCTTCATCCTAGCCCTTATTCTTTTAAGCATCACCGCCGCAGTCTCTGGAGTTAGACTATCATAATCAACGTATCCCTTATCCCTCCACCTAGGCGCCTCCTGGCTAGTTTCTGGCTTCTCCTCAGGCTTAGCCTCACTAGGCTTAGCCTCCCCTTGTTTAGCCTCGGGTTTAGTTTCGGGCCCACCTTCGGGCATGAGTATTAGCCAGTATGCCAGCTAATTAGCCTAAGCCCTGAAAAAGCCCTAATGCTCCCGACACCAGTCCTCAAAACAGTATCAGAAATATACCCAAAACCAGAGGAGGGAGAGCCAAGGAAGCCAATAATGCGCATTAGCAGGTTCATTTGGCTAGACGGGCCAAGCAACCCAGGCCCAAGCCTAGCTGGGAAGCCACACTGTGTTATCTGGAACACCATCCTCTATGGTTCCTGGATTCTTGAAGGTGGTGAGGATGGGTTGGATTACGGGAACCGCATCCACAAGGCATACGCTGAATGGTTCCACAAGACTAATGGGAGCCTCTATGATGATATTAAGGTTGAGGTGGCATTCGCCCTAGCACCCTTGACACTACGCCCAGACATCCTGTATGGGAAGAATGGGGAGTATGGGATTGTTGAAGTCAAGTCCTATGGGGCTGGTAGGATGGATGAGGCACTGCCACAGTTAAGCATCTACGTGTATGGGTTGAGGACTATTGGCTTCAATATTACCCAGGCTTTCCTTGTAATGAGGGATGCTGTTGTTGGGGAGAGTGTTGATGCCCTGTATAAGATGGGTGAGTACCAATTCAAGTACCTGAGGGATGCCATTAGGATGCCTCCAGATAAGCCAGGGCGCTCGTGTTTTAAATGCCCATACGCCCTAGTATGCCGTATCCCAAAACCAAGCCTCTTCTCCTAAACCCCAAACGGTATAACGCATAGAATCAATACTTAAAACCAAGCATCATACTCGATTATTGCAGCAGAGCCTTGAAGAAAAGAAAATACCCATTTCAAGACACCAAGCCGTTCAACCTCCCCTGCCAGGTTAGAAGGGAAGAAAGAGAAAAGATGAAGGAGAAATTTGATTTTGAGGGGGGTTTAACCTATGCTTACCTTCTTCTCAATGCTATTAACGCAGCCACAGCCGCAACAACAATGACTATGACTACTATTCCAACGATTAGTGCTGTTGATATTACTGGTTTTGTTACTGTTACCGTGCTTACTGCTGTTGTTGTTGATGCCATTGTTGAAGTTACGGTACTAGTCACCGTTGCCGTTGATGTAACAGTTGAAACTGCCGTAGTTGTAGTCGTAGCCGTAGTGGTAGTCGTGGTTGTAGTTGTTGATGTGGTGGTAACGGGGGTAGTAGTCGTAGTAGTGGTAGTCGTAGTTGTAGACGTAGTTGTTGTGGTTGTTGATGTGGTTGTGGTGACTGGAGTATACGGAATATGGAAATACGAGGCAACACAAGACTGAATACTGGCATCTGGACTAGGCAAACCCAGGAAGGCAGCATACTGAGGATACTCAGTCCAAAGACTACCATTAGCTATCAACTGCGCCAGAGGTGGGACTTCACCAGGTGGTGCAACACCACCTGAATATACTAGCCAGTCAGCCGTACTACCCCATGGGAATCCCGAGGGTGATTGATATACTATAGTTTCTCTCGTGGAGAATGGTAAGCATTTATATAGCCAGTTGGGGTCAAACGTTGCCTTTGAGTACATGGGTGGTTTAAGTTCACTTGCAAGGGCAACCTCTGGCGCATAGTACTCCCACCAGGCGAAGAGTACCTTACCTAAGGTCACCATGTCCTCACTACCCGGCTCCGCAGCCCACTCAGCATCCTGCCAGTTAGTGGTGTTGAAGTAGCCGAAGGTTGAGTTAACGCAAGTCACGATAGTACCGTTGGGTATTGGTAAATCAGTTATTGTAACTGGTTCACAGTACCACCCAACCAACTCATGGTTAACAACCTTCGGGAAGGCTATTGGGTATGCAGCATTCCACTGGTACGTACCACCCAAAAACCCACCATGGCCAATTCCACCCCATCCAAATGCTACTCCAACCCTTAGCCCATGGAACCCATGTTTCAGCGGCTTCCCATGAAGTACCCCAGAATAACGTACCCCAGTAAACCCCAGTATCAACGGCAATCACCTTTGTTGGTATACCGAACTCAGTCAACTCATTAGCCATTACGGATGCCATCGTCACCCAGTCAGTCCAACCCGATGGCGTCACTATCTCAAGGGTTAGTGGAGTACCGTTTGGTAGATACCACTGGTTACCCTTCTTATACAACCCAGCCGATTCAAGGAGTTGAGCAGCATAAGTCCAGTTAACATTGTAAACTATTACCTCATCAACCAATGGCTTAGGATACAGTGCCAAGACCTCTGGGACACCATTCCAACTATTATTCAACGTGTAGTACTCTGTTGGCGTATTAACCCACGTTGGGAACGTGACCATTAACCCCCATGACTCAGCAACCTCAGTCCTATTAATAATGTATAGGAAGGCTTGCCTAACCTGAGGAATATTAAATGGATAAACTAGTGAACTAGTGATCAATGCCGCAATGGCAAAGTCAGGCGTTAACATAACACCAACACCAGCGTTCTCAACAGTAATAACCTGCTGTTGTGATAGGCCAACCCAGGAGTATTGAGCCTTACCACCCATCATGGCAGTCATCGATTGGGTATTACCACCCGTAAACCATATTATGAATGTGGGTGAGTATAGGCTCCAGGATGAGAATGGGAACACCTTAAGCCAGGATGCCAGTAAAGGTACTCCATTATAGTACATTGGCTCAAGGTTAAGAGTTATGTAACTTGAACTTATTGATGATACATAGTAAGGTGCGAGGCCCCAGTACGGTGCAACAAACTCAGTTACGTTAAATGAGTACTTCGTAGCTTGGGTGGCGTTCATGGTTTTAAGCTTGTCAACGATGGGTTTCCAAACTGGCCATGGTGTGGATATTTCAGTTGTTAGTATGTAGTATGGTTGTTGTGGACTCCATTCATTAAACACGAATTCAATGGTGTAGTTATTCAGTACCCTGATTTCCTGGTCTACTAATGATGCGTTTAGGAATGGGTAATACCAACCAAAGGCCTTAACACCAATGTAAAACTCAGCATAAACATCCCAGGCAGTGAAGGGCATAACAGCAGAACCATTAAACCAATACAAGTCATGCCTAAGATAAATTATAAAGGTCTTATTCTGCGGGAAGAGAGTCCAATTCACAGCCAAGACAGGGTAAAGGACACCTGTGAATTGATTATACATGGCGAGGGGCATGTATGATATTGAAGTACCTATTAAGTTACCTGAAGCATAAGGATTCCAAACAGGCGTACCAGGGGCATAAACCAGTGTAGTTGGGTTGGCATTAATTATTTGAGGTGGGGAGGCCGCATGTGTTATTGTGATGCTTACAGATATGGCCAGTGCCGCCACAATCACCAATAGGAGTGTGAGGATCCTACTCATAGAATCTCGCTTCAATTTAATTTTAACTAACTTATAAGTATTGCTCATCATTTAACTGCATCCTAATGCAACCCAATATAAATTTTAGGTATATTGCAAAGTATCCATTAAAGCATCACAAACAAGACCTATATGTATAAGTTCAGCTAATTACCCCTGTTCAAGAGGCTCAACACTGGCAATCAGGTTCACAGCCTATAATGCAGGACTGTGTTTAGCCTACAGCCAGGCGTAGCGCCTCCTAGCCACAAGGAACACCACAACGGCTACAATAACCACTACCACCACAACGGATATGAGTGGTACACCTGAGCCACTTGCCCTAACCGTGGCAGTCCCTGGGGCAGGCACCGTGATAGTAGTATTAACATATACCGTGGTGGTCTTAGTAACAACCGTGGCACTACTCACAATCCTAGTAACCGTCGTGGTGACAGTGGTAACAGCCGCAGTAACTGGGGCCGTTGCCGTGACAGCGCCCTTAAGGCTTGGTGTACAGGATGCTTCATTCAGTGGTATTATGCTAACGTATAGGCGCATGTTGTAGGTATTGAGGAATGCGATAACGGCAGTATTGCCAGTAACCACGCCATCAGCCTCAAGGTAAGCCCAATTGCCAGGGTTAGTCAGGTTAGCGAGTGGTGTTAGGGCATTATTCACCCACCTGAAGGCGCTCACTACAATACCCCAAGCCACTATAATGTAACCATTGTTGAATGGTATTGGGTATGCTCCACTGTAGTTACCAGGGATTGTAATGTGAGTCCCACCGACAGTGAGGATGTGGGATTGTGGGTTATAAGTATAGTATTCTCCATTTCTCGTGACGCCAGCCACTAGGTTTTGGCTTATTGGCTCAATTGCCCCATTCCTAAGATTGATGAAGGCCATACTACCATTGGTCAGGAGTAGTACACCATTCATGTCGTAGGCGCTAATACTGACAACCTCGGGGACATTGTAAGTCTTAAGCACCACCCCACTCATTGTGGTTACTAGGATTCTTGTGCTCTGGTAGTCTAAGCCTGGCTTAGCCTGATAGTCAATGTAGATGTACTCCCCATCACTACTGTAACTTAGTACAATGCCACTATGAGTAATGTTGATTGGGCTTCCCCAATGCCCATTAACAAGCCTAGACTCCTGGAGTACTATTGTGACATTAGGGTACTTGCCATAGACGCTGAGCCACATTAAGGCTAATGTACCGTTTGGCATCCTCACTAGTTCAGGCTCAACGGTATTGATTGTTTGGGGTGGATAGGCTGGGGTGAATTGGCAATTGCCAATATAGTAGCCTTTTAGGCTTAGTGCAATGCCGAAGACTGCTGGTGCGTAGTAGAATAGTATTGTAGTATTGTTGATTGGGGTTAGCGTGTAGTCGTTGAGGCCAGTGTTGGTTAGGTTGATTGTTGCCACTGTGCCTGCAACTGCCACGTGGCTTGCCATGACTAGTACTATTGCCATTATTGGTATGGTTTGGATTGGGATTGTGCCCTTCATGGGTTTGGTTTAGGGGGCTAGTGGTAATTAGGATGAGACTAATTAACACTCAGGCATAATGAAACATGATGATAATAATCGGGGAGCCTAAACTTGAGGACGCCATCGCCATCGTTGGGACAAGGAGACCATCAGGTGCCGTTGATGGGTTAGTTAGGGAGTTGGTTAAGGCGCTTGGTGAGGGTGGTTACAGTGTAATCACTGGTGGGGCTATTGGCGTTGATTCAATTGCCGTTAAGTATGCTATTGCCTTTAATGTGCCATACACTATTGTTAAGCCATGCCTAACTGGCATTGAGAAGCCTAGCCCAGGTGGGGCATACATTAGCCCGTACCAGTGTAAGAATCTCTCCAGGAGGTACTTTGTGGAGAGGGATAAGGTTATTGCCGAATTAGCTAAGGCTATTATTGTCCCTGAGGCTCGTAGTGGTACGGCAAAGAAGGCTTGTTGTGGGACATGGTACACTGTTGTTAAATATGGGGTAATGCGTGGTAAGCTTGCATTCATATTCAAGCCACTTGTCAATGACCTTGATGTCCTTGAGGCTTTTAGGATAATGGTGGGTGATGGTGTTAGTCCAGTATCGAGTGTGGGGGAGTTGTTGTCCGAGCTGAAGAGGCTTAGGTGATTGGGGTTGGGGGCATGGTTAATGGGGTTAGGATGAGTGGGGGAGTTTAGTTCAGGCTTGCAATGAGCTTGTTCATACTGCTTATCGCACGTTCACTATTCCTAGCGCTACCATGAGTGGCTATCCACCCTAAGGCCTGCATTACGGTTAGTAGCGTGTCACCATACTGAGGTTTATACTCTGCATATAACCTTTGAAAGTCTGGGAAGCGCCTGCTCAAATCCTCAACAGTCTTAGGCTCAATGGGGCGCATTAGGCGTTCGATATCACCACTTGGCCTCTCCATGTTTATAATATTCACAATCCTATTAATGATTTCCCTAACCTTATCAGGCAACGGCTTATTGAGCCTTGAGTGAAAGACCCTGGTGTAACTATCCTCACCCATTACTAAACCATTCTCACAAACCACAACCCCAATAGTCTTGGTAATCCGAAAAGCATGGTACCCATCGTCACCCCACGTTACACGGAGTATGTACTTGAACTCCCCAACCCTCGGGTGGGAATCCCTACCCAACACACCTGTAACCTCACCATACTCCGCCCCCTCATACTGCCAAAGCCTCTCAGCCTCCCAACGACCAAACTTCTCAACACCAGGCAGTACACTCTTAACAGCCCTCAAAACCACGGTACCAGGAACCTCAACATAGGTAGGGCTTGCAATCCTAAACAACCAGTACTCACCCTGCCACATTCTAACACTAGCCAGCCAGTCACCTGGAGCCTGCAAAGCCACTTCAATACTCTTGAAGCGTTTAATAACATTACCATTCACAAAAACATCCCCAAGACCCCTAACCTTCAATACATACCTCCCAGTGTACTCATCCTTATCAAAACCCTCCAACCTCCTCCTCAACTCCCCCATGGTTAAGGTTTCGGGAGTTTCAAGGCTCAAAGCCTGGGGCATACAATAAGGAAACAGGAAACAGGGTAATTAGGGTAAACCATACCCAATAACCTAAGGCGTTTTTAATGCGTTTAAAAACCTCCACACCATTAAGTTACTGCTTTAGTGATCTTTATTTCGTATGCTTCCCTTACCACTGCTCCTCCTTTTCTTAATTCTTCTATTGCCTTTTCGAATAGGCTGTCCTTGGCTTCGTAAACCAGTAGTGCCATTGCTAAGTCTTCGCTTACTGAGTATGCGTAGGTGGTGATTAGGTTTAGGTTCAGTTCAGCAAGCCTTGAAGTCAACCTAGCAAGAGTACCAGACCTATTCGGCAGTGCAATGAGGAACATGAAGACACCACTAGGCGAGGCCAAGATACTCTTATAAACCTGGGCGAAGGCATTACTAACCTCACCAACAACCCTACTCAAACCACCACCCTTACCAAGTATCGGTTTGGTTTATCCACACTCCAGCAACACTCTTGGATTATTTAAATATTATCATATGTTGTAAAGTTGTGGTATGGTGTTAATGGGTGCCACTATAAAATTGAGTGATGAGCCATTAACGAGAATTTGAAACTCAAGACACCACCGGCAAACTTAAACTCCGAATCACCAGGCATTCTTACGAAAACCCCATTAAAAGCCTTTGCATGCAAGTCTGGTTAGAATTAAATAAAGTCCATCATTCATTCTCATACTCCTCGAGTTCTATTCCCTTCCCTGGTTGTATTTCTACTTTGTATGCTTTTTTGGAGTGGTTTGTCATTCTCATTTTCTTTATTATTAGCCACCTCCTAACCTCCTTAACCTCCGTTACATTATCCATCCACATGTGGATAATGCCGTCTGCAATGTGCTCTAGGCCAAAGCCGAAGCTCATTTCTGTTGTTGGTGCGTATTGGCTTGTTAGGAGGGCCGTAATGTTCTGCCTGTACAATGCCTGCCTAAGCCTGTAACTAAAAGCCCTAGCCATCGCTGGTTTATCAGCCCAGAAGGCCGTCATTGAGTCGATGATTAGCCTACTCGGCTCACTAGGCCTACCCTCCTCAAAGCCAAGGAGCTCATACGCCTTAGCCACACTAGCCTCAAGAACCTCAATGCTAAGAGCCCTACTCGGCCTCCTACCCCTCTCACCCTCACCCTCCTCCTCACTGGCCTTAAGCATCTCCCTATACTGCCTATAAAGGCCGAATAGGTCGATGACTACTAGGTTTACTTCACCTGGCTTAACCTTAACACGACCAGTAAGCGCATCAACGAGGCTTACTGGCCTGTAGTCCATGAACCTCATGTTGAATTGGTCAGCCTGCCTGACAATATCCTTGAAGCTCGACTCAGTGGTAACATAGATTACTGGTTCGCCATTCTGCAACCCAGCCCATGCGAAGTGCATTGCCAAAATGCTTTTCCCAACGCCTGGTTCACCTGTGGCTAGTACCCAAGTACCCCTTGGTGCCCCACCCTCGAGAGCTGTATCCAGTGCCTCAATCCCAAAGGGTTCCCTTACAATGTTTTGGGTTGTTTGGGTTGTACTTTGAGCCATGGGGTTAATGTGTTTGGGGGTTAATTAGTTTGGAAGCCCGTTTCCTCATCATAACTCATAGCCACCACTCTCAATTATCCTTAGGGCATCTCTAGCCAGCTCATTATTCATTGAAGTGGCAATCCTCTCGATTTCCTTGGCCAATGCCTCACAATCTCCTGGGGCCCAACCTGTTATACAGTCAATATACCCCTTGAAGAGCCTCTTCAAGGTTTGGGTTTTGTTTAGGCTAGTGGTGGGCATCGGGTTAGGGTAGGAATCAGGTTAAAATTAGGAGAATGGGGGGTTTTAGGCTTCCTAAGGAGTATGAGTACTGTCACCAGCACTGCCTCAACAGCATACATCGCAATTCCTGGGGGGTCTATATGAACGGCCATTATATGCCAACCTACACCACCAACAATCCCCCCACCTACACCTACGCCTATTCCCGTAAGGAGTTTGGATTTCGCCCAGCTGGGCATCCAGTTGTAAGGCATGCCCCCTCAAATAAGCTTTACTAACTAAGAACAATCCCAGCCTCTGCCTGGATTAGTGGGGCAATATTCCTCGCAATATAATCCCTAACCCTACCATCATATGAGGGAAGGCTAGTCCTAACACCATCAATGACGAGCGCATTGGGGAGTGGCCTAAGCCTACTAGGCTCAACCCTAATGGTAGTACTCAAGACTGGGCCATTCCTAGTACTGGCTATGAACCTCCTGTGGAACTCTGCATTGGTTGCAAGGATTACCACAAAGGCAGTGTGAGGCTCAGTGAAGGCAGTGGGCTTAATATCGAAAAGCATCCTATTCCCATTGTACAACATTGTAATTGTTGGGAATATTACAAAGGTCTTGAAGAGCTCAAGAAGGCTCTGCCTATTCTCAATATCACTGAACCCCTGGGTAATGGCAATAATATTAATCCCAAGGTTCCTAGCCACCCTAACAGCCTCCTCGAATAGGCTATTCTCAATCCTCATGAAGTAATGCGCCTCATCAACAACTACAATACTTGGCTTGACTACCCTACCCCTGGCAATAATGGCTAGGAGTGCATACACGTATGCCACTGCCTCAGGTAGGCTGACACCACTGAGGTCAATACTAATACTCCCATTAAGCCTGCCAAGAAGCCATGCTTTAAGCAAGCCATGAGTCCTAGTAGCCCAGAGGAGGTTATTGAAGAAGCGAACCCTCCTAACAACAGCCTTCCTAGCATTCTCATCATCCATACTCCTATACTCATGCTCACTAACACAGGCAATGAGTTCGGGTATCGAGTGGGCTGGGTACCAGGACGACTTACTCTTAGCCAAGCCCTCAGGTTGCTCCTCGCTGAAACAGTTCCCAACAATCATCTGCTGTGCTGGAGTCCAGGGATTATCCATTTCTGAGTACGTTGCCTCAATGGATTGTGTAATAACATCAATCATGTCGTCTGGCCTAATGAATTCGAGTGGGTTGATTGGGAATGGCCCATGGTACCTAGTATAGCCACGGTAGTTTCCTAGGTAGTCCACAATGAGGAGGCGTTCCTCTGGCTTGGCATTAATCATTGCCTTGATTAGGGTAGTCTTACCAGTACCAGGAGCCCCAATGATTATTGCATGGCTCTCATTCATCTTGAGCATGCTTATTAGGTCGCCTGGCTCCACAATTCAACCCCACCTCCTCCGTACTAGTTCTAGGATTATATCACTTACCTTCCTAACCCCATCACTCCACTCCCTGTACTCAACCTCCCTCCTAGCCTGCATGTCACCAGCATACCTAATCGCCAAGTCCCTCCTAAGGCTAGTGAGGGCGTGCACTACTCGACTATATGGTAGTGTTATCAAGCCATCGTAGGTGTGGGTTATGAGCCTCCTCATGTCACTATCCGATATTGGGAGTGCCTTGTTTATTATAACATAAGTGGCAATCCTCCTCTTAACAATCTTCGCAACACCCTCAACAAGGCTCAGGGCATCATTAACCTCGTGAACATGCACATCACCCCACTCACCAATAATGAAGACAATGTCAGCTAGGCTTATGAGGCTCCATGCAAGTGGCCTGAAGGCGCTTGAGGGCAGGTCGATTAGGACAACCCTAACCCTCAACCCCTGCTTACCCTCCTTTGACTCCTGGAGCATTGTAATGAGCCTAACAACCCTATCCTGAATGTACTTCACGACAGCATCAGGGTTCTTATTGAAGGCAGCCACTAGTTCTGGGAGCCCCCAGTTGATTGCGTCAATGTTAAGGCATCCTGGGCCAATTACCCTAAGCTTCTCACGCTGAACAGGGCTAACCTGTGTACCACCCTTAACATCGAGAATATAATCATAAAGCCCAGTGCTGACGCACATGCCCCCATCACTGAAGCCAACACCAAGGAGCTTACTCAATGTAGCATTAACCCCATAACCAGCATCAATAACCCCAACATCCTCACCAGCTGGCATCCTCTGACTCGTGAGCCATGCAACGTTAGCCGTGATAGTACTGCTCCCTACACCACCCTTCCCACTCCCCATGAAGAGTGCTATTACTGGCCCATTCTCCATAAGCCTTTGCCAGGCTTGGTATTAATTAGAAGAACCCAACGGTGGGGATTAACCCCACCCCAGCCCGCTCCGAGTCGGGAACACCCCCCACAACCCGACCTCGGGCAATTGCCTAACCGTGAAGCCCCCTAATTAGCATAACCCCATTAACCCCATGATGAAGTACAGTCCCGAAGCCTCACTAGCCCTCGCCATTGCCCTTGCCGTAATTGATGGTGTTGAGACATACATTGGCGTCATACTCCTCGGTGGTGTTGAGGAAGGACAATTAACCAGGGCATTTATAAGCCACTATGGTGTAATTGGACTGGTGGCTGATGACCTCCTCACTGTTGGTATTGCAGTAATATTCTACCTTATGGCAAGGCAAGGTGGGGTTATTGGACTCATAGGCTTAACAACACTTAACATTGCAAATGGCTTGAGGATGGCAGTCGTAGCCTCAAACGCTTACGTTCTAATAGTTGGCTACACAAACATCCCGCTGGTAGTGGCATGCGGTGTAATTATTGGCATTGTCCTCAATACTCCAATCCTGAGGCTAATTAAGGAGCATCCAAGGCTAACACATGGCCCAGGTACAGGCCTCAAAACCACAGGTTGAATGCGGGCAGGGGCTATACGACTTCATAATACCCAAACTATACAGGGCTAGGGAAGCCTACATTATAAGCCCGTGGTTAAGCCCAGAGACAGCAAGGCTAATAATACACCTAGCCAACCACGGTACTAAAATACACTTGGTAACGACAGGTGATACCAGTAACAGGAGCCATGCCTCAGCAATGAGGCTACTGGGAACTGGCCAAGGCTCAAGGGGTACTGTACTAGCCACTGGAGTCCTACTAATCATGATTGGCATAGCCTTCACTGTACTATCACCACTAACCCTAGTCCTACTGGCACCAGGAGCGTGGTTAATATACAAGGGTTCGAGGGTTAAGGCAAGGCAAGTGCATCCCAACCTATCAATTAGGGTAATCAATAATCTACATGCTAAGGCAATTATCATACCTGAGGATGGGTTGGTTGGTATTGGCAGTGCCAACCTCACAACGCATGGATTGCATAGTAACATTGAATGCTGGGCTTGGTTTAGGGACAGTGAACTGGCCTCAAGGCTAGTCAAAACATTCCAAGCATAACTCACTAGGAGTGAGGAAGGCAAAAAAGGGAAGATTTTGATTTTATTTGAACCCAGGCCTAAGCCCGATTAGCCAACACTTATTTGAAGCATCTTGCCTCCATTGTAGAAGATTATTACAGTCGTCACTTGGCTACAGGCCCCAGAGGCGCCTGGTTTGAATGTGAAGCTTGCTGACTGCCCATTCTGCAGTACCCACGGTGGCGTTATGGAGCCTGAAGAACTGGCAATGTAGACTGCGCTTAGGGTACAGGAGCCAGCACTGGTTGATGTTGAGGTTGCTGTTGCTGTATAGCCTGGTGCCGTGCCTATGGCGTATACGACTCCATTTGGGGAGTCCAGGACGATGCCCTCGACTGATACCTTACCGCCCTGTGCATTAACTGTTAGTAGTAGTGAGCCATCACTGGCTAGTGTGGCTGAGCCTGAGGCAGTGCCTATTGCATTCATTGTACTCATGCTCCTCAGGAAGAGCATTGCTATTACCGCTACTGCCAGTACTATTACTATCACTACTATTATTATATCACTCATTGTTTGCCCACGCCTCATTTTCGGCTGTAGCAGGCGCCTTGCTTGCTTTAGGCTCACCATACGCCTCAAGAAACCATACCACTGAGGGGGTAATTAGGAGGCGCCCATTCAGCCAATGATGGGGATGACCGTGGTCTTACCAGTATTGTAGAAGATTATTGCCTGGCTTACACTACTGCACCCACTGGTGCCTGCATCGAGGGATGCTATTACCCTAATGGGAGTACTCGTGGATGTGGCTGATTGCGCAGTGAATATGAAGCTTGCTGATTGACCGTTTTGGAGTACCCAGGGTGGTGTCAAGCCACCTGAGGCACTGTTAATGTAGACTCCTGTTAGAATGCAGGTTTGTGTTAGTGGGGCAGTGTAGCCTGGTGTAATGCCGATAACCGTAACTACCCCGCTACTGTTCAATAGGACTATACCATTTATTCTAACAGTCCCACCGCTTGCTGTCACGGTTAATGTTAGTGAACCATCACTGGTTATTGTGCCACTGCCAGTGAGGGTCGCCATAGCATTCATTGCACCCATTGTCCTCATGTAGATTATTGCAATTACCGCAATGGCTAAGACTATTACTACTATTGCTACTATAGCCCAAGACATTGCCTGCCCCCTCCTAAGCATGGTTAGCCACCTGGCTTTGTGGTTGATTAGGTTGAGCAGGCTTGGACTTAGCCTTAACCTTGAGCCTAGCCTTCCTTGCCCTTTCAACCCTAACCCTATTCACAATAACACCATCATTAGTGTAGAGGCTTATCGTAACCGTGAACTCACCATTAGTAAGCCACCTAGGCCAAATGCCCACGTCAATAATGAGCCTACGACCACTATGGCTAGTACTCCTAATGCCAAGGCTAGCCACCATGAGCCTAAGCCTCCTATACAACCCATCACCCTTCCCACTCCCATGACCCCTAACCCTAACCTGCACCCTCTTAGGCTTCTGAATACGGGTTAGAATACCTTGAAGGGTAGCCTCAACCTGGCTAAGGGGGACAATAGCATTCACTGGCTTGGCAATCCTAATACTGCACAGGTAGCACTTCTCAAGCCATGCCTCCTCAAGGAGAACCCTAAGACCCTCGTAATTATTCCAAGGCTCAGGGAACTCGACAACATACCAATATGGAGTCCCAGTGTAGGCTAGGGAAACAGGGGATAAAACCCTAATACTCCTCTCCCCAGCCCTAGGCCCAGTGAGGACAAGCCACCTCACGAACAGTACACTACAATATAATTAATTAGTAATTCACTACTGAAGGACAACCCCAATGCCAATAGCCTTGAAGGCACTATGCAGGTCACGAACACTAACCTGACAGGCACTACGCCAAGGCAACTTATCAACCCTCCTCGGCTTTGGCATCGGTAGGACTGGGATGATTAAGGCAACATGCTCGTAGTGGCAATAATAACCCTCGCCTAACCCATCCCTAACGGGGTCGTACTTCAACCTACCAATGTTTTTAACAACAAGCGTGAAGCCCCTACCCCACCAGTCTTGAATAACACTAACACCATCGTTACCACACGGGATGTAACGCCCAACGTGGCACATTCCAGGCTCAGGAACCCCCTGGACTGTTGGAGGCTTGCCTGAACCAGGCTTGGAAGCCACCACTACCCCACTGTTGCTGACTACTACTATTGAACCCCTCGGTGATGATACTGACTGGCTGAGTGGTGACTCCACGGTACTCCAGCCAAACCTGCCTAATAGCCTCATAATCCTCAAAATTCTGACTAGCCTTAATTAGCGCATTCGCCAACTCCTCAGGGTAAGGCTTAGCCTCAAAGGGAGGCTCCTCAACGCAGGGCTCCTGGTTAGGACACCATTTTAGGCCTCTTGGCCACCACACCCTTTTAGCCTTCTTATTAACCATGAGGACTATGATAATGTTCCTATTCACAATACTCTCAACATTGGCAATACCCATACTACTGAGCCTCTCAATCAAGTTCTCCCTACCATCAGTGTGGTAGGTCGTGAAGCCACCATGCCCACTCAGAATAGCCAAAACCCAAGCCCTAGCATCCTCAGGTGAGAGAACCTCATTCACTGTTAGGTACTGGGCGCCAACCCTCATGCCATATGCGATTAATTCAGCCTTGGTGATCTCCCTGACGCCAAGCCCAGTGGCACTCCTAGTGTTAAGCGTTACGACACTGCGTATTGGGAGTGGCTGGTACTCATCAACGTCTTGGATGAAGGCGACACGCTCATCGGGTGGGAGTGTGTTTGCCAGTGCGGCTGTTAGGGTGGTTTTGCCTGAACCCATTTCCCCAATTGCCAGTAGGGCTAGTTTCCTACCGTTCTCAACCCAATTCGGGTCGCCTGTGGTGGCTACTAGGAGCTTGGCGGCTAGGGCTGGTGTTATTGAGCCTAGGGCTATTAATTTTGGCAAAGTCCAGTATGATGACGGGTGCTTTCTAAATGCCACAGTGTACTGGCTGATTGGGTCAGCTAGCATTGTTATCCTGAGCCTCAGGTCAGTGTAGGTTGCCATGCCAGCTGGGGCATAACTCGTTACAGGCGTCCTCGTTAGCTCACTGGCACGGTCTAGGATGTACTCGTTGAACGTTGGTGGTTGTTCACTGTCAGTTGTTGTTGATTGCCTGAATATTGAGAATATTGAGAATAAGCCCCTTTTCGGCTCGTCATCACTACGGCTTGGGCACTGGTTTGGTTCAAGGATTAGTGGGTGGTATGCATCACCGTATTGACTACCCCTAATGTAAACCCTCGCACTCCCATCATCACCAGGCTTATCCACAACAATATCATTGAACACCTCACTCCTCAATAGTGGGTCAAGTACCCCGAAGCCGAGGTACCACCTCTTGAAAACCCTAGCCAACTCCTCGGCAACCTCAACCACATCAGCCCTCTTAATCCCTCTCAGTAGCCTGTGTGGTATAGCCTTTAGAATTGTCTTAGGCCTAGTAAGCTTTGGGAGGGGCATGCCTTGGCTAAGCATGCCTAGTAGCTTATCCCAGTCAGCACAGGCGATAATATCAGGGTAATTCAAGTCGTCATGCATCCTGAACTCGAAGCCACCAGGAGTCTTCAAGGCGAATAACCTAGTCCTAATGTCATAGGACTCAAGTATCGCAACCTCCTCACCAACACCTGAAGTGTACGTGTTGAACCTGTAGTCCCTTGCAAACGGCATTAGGGTTTTGAGGACTAGGTGTTAATTAGCTAATGTCATCAAGTGATTAATAATACGCTATGTAGCACGAACCAGGCCACAATACCGAGGATTCCACCAAGTAATGCGCCTAGCCTCCAGTCCTGTATAATCATACCGCCAGCAAGCCCACTACCAATTGCCGAGTAGAATGCACCCTGAGGCATACCAAGCAGGAATGGTACAGAGACTGGAACCTGCATAAGTGAGGAATAGTTAATAATCCTGGCCAAGTAGCCCATCAACCCAATACTGAAGGCACCACCAACACCAACAGTCATAGCCCCAAACATAATGCCCTGGGTGACAGTCCTCTGCACAGCACCAATGAACTCACTCACAAGGACATTACTCCAACCGACGAAGAGCGGCGTGCCAGTCGCCTTAGCCTCACGCCAGAGTGGGATTAAATCATGCTCAATTGGACTCAGGTCACGGACTGGGGTTGGGTTAGGCTTAGTGAGCAATTCATTGAAGCTCGTCATAACCCTGATTGGTAGTGATGCCCTAAGCCTCAGGTCGTAGGTTATGCTCGGTAGTTTGAACAAGCCATAGGCTAGTAGTGGGAGTGCTGTGGCTAGGTACCCGTCAACGAACAGCATTGCCAAAACCCCAGCCACAATGCCCGCAATAATGCCAATAATGTCAGTGTCATCAATCACAAAGTAGTGGGTACGAGGCATGAAGAAGAGCCCAACAATCCCCATTAACCCCATTATTATCATCCCGCTGAAGCCGAGTATCCCAATACTAGCCATCATTGTCATCATTACCACAGTGACTAGTACAACATTGAACATTTCGCCAATTAACCCAGCATCCGTAGTGAGCCTCCTCCTAACCTCACTGAAGAGTTGCTGGAAATACGCCTCAATACTAGCCCCACCCTCAATGTCCCTAGCAACCTTAAGCAGGTAAGCCTGCCTAATGAGCCTACCATAAGTCCTAGCATTGGGAGTGTAGGCTATGATTTCGGCAATCCTCCTAAGCCTCCGCAGTCCCCTAGTAGCCTCCCTCCAACCAACCAACGGCGCCTTCAAGGTGAATACTAAGTCCTCAACCCTCTGCCCCAACATTATATCAGGCAGTTTTAGCCTTACCCTCACCACCAATCACCATGTTGATTAACTCAGCCAACCACGGTTCAACACCCTGCCTAGCCTCAATAAGCAATGCCGTGAGTAGCCTAGCCTGGCAGTCCTCGGGTACGTTAGCCTTCCTGAGGAGTTCAACAAGCCTCTCACCACTCAACCCATCAATATTGATTGCACTCGCCAGCTTCAACAAGCCCTGAGGCGTCCTGAGTGTACCCAGTATTGCGCTCCTTAAGTCCAACCCAGTGTCTTGGTAGCTGAGGAGTAGGTAGAGGGCTTTAAGGTACTCGATTGGGCTTGGGGCACTTGACTTAGCTGGCTGGCTCATTGGCTTGGTTTGCTCAAGCGTGCCCAGGAGCCTCTTCGCATCCTCAACCCTCTCTATAAACGACATGAGTGGGTTAGGCATGCTAGGCTAATTAGCCTGACTAAGCCAGGAGGCATTAATGAGCGCCGTCAGTGAGACCGTAATCGGGGTAATAATAGTAGTAATGGCGGCAGTGGTACTCGGGGTAGTGTTCTACATTCTAACAGGCTACCAGACTGGCTTCACCCACCAACTTGAAGCAGTCACAACACTCGTGGCTGGCGTTGAGACTGAGCCTAACACGTGGATTGTTGAGGTCGTTTGGACTTACAAGCCAGTTATTAGAGGCTTCATCACGAGTGATGGTAAGTTCATTAGTGTTGATAGTGGGCAGGTTCAGTTACTCCAGTGTGGTGTTGGTTATGCCCCAGCGCCCTACAGGTACTGTATTTATAGGCTTGAGGGTGTTTCTAAGGAGCCTGTTGAGGTGGTTGGGTAATGGCTATTGAGGCTCCCCTAATCCTAGCCTTCATTGGGATTATATTCGCTGGGGTGATTGGCTTCATGATATTCATGGTCAGTGCCCAGCAGGCTATCGGCTGGGCTAATGCCATTAGGGCCTACACCCCACCTGAGATTAATGGGACGTATTACTGCCCTGGGGGTACTGTAATCAACCCTTACATTAATGCATCTGGCCTGTACCAGTGTGGCCCGTGCCTAATCTACATTTACCAGAATGCCACTGCCCACCTCTCATGCCCTAGGTGAGTGGCAGTGAGGATTGTTGTCAAGCCAAGTGAAAATGAGGGTAGGGTGTTGGTTATACACATGGGGAAAACCTCGCCCTTCAGGGGCTTAGGGGCACTATTCTCTTTGGCTTATCAGGCAGCTCCACGGCCTCACCTATAACCTCGCTGAACACCCTCACGGCGCTGGATACTAATCCTACTTTTAAAGCAACACCACAAAGATAATAAAACCAACCACACAACCCAACCATGGCCTACTCAGATAGGGTTAGGGGATTGCTTG